>JAPLAO010000006.1 GCA_026393245.1 Mycobacterium sp.
GCGATGATCGAATGATGTGAAGCCACGTCGACGTCAACGATCCGCGCAAGCCGATCTGCTGCTTGGAGGTCAGCGACGACAGCCGCGATCCTGTCCGGCGGTCCGGCGAGAACACTCTGTCGGGGAGATGCGTACACCGCCACCGTGATGTCCGGCTCTCCGGCAACCAGATCCTCGGCGGCCTGGGGATCGAGCTCCACAAGCGCCATCGCGCCCTGACCGGCGAGCCGGGACATCAGACGCGACCGAGTGGCGATCACTTTCAGGCCGTCGGCCACCGACAGTGCTCCGGCTACCACCGCTGCGGTGACCTCACCCATCGAGTGGCCGATCACCGCGTCAGGCTCGACACCGTAGTTCCGCCACAGCGCTGTCAGCGCCAGCTGAATGCCGACCAGCACGGCCAGCAACCGCCGACCCATGCCGGCCCATTGTGAACCTTGACCCGAGTAGACGAACACCCTTCCCGGCCCGCACGGTCCTTCATGCGGCCCGACCACACCGGTCGTCGTCTGACCGGCGGCAAGCGCCCGCAGGCCGGCTACTGTCTGGTCGCGGTCACGCGCGCACACCGTGGCAAAAACCGGCTGCCGCACGCGGTGATGATTCACCGTGTGCGCGATGTCGGCCAGTGCGACGCCGGTTTCGTCGGCGTCGATCCAGTCGGCCAACCGCGCCGCCCACGAGGACACCCGCTCAGGGGTCTTGCCCGTCAACACCAACGTTGTCGCCGCGGGTTCGTCAGGCGGGATTTGCGGCGTCGGGGCTGCGATCTTCGGACTTTGCTCCAGTACGACGTGGGCATTGGCACCGCCGAAGCCGAACGCCGAGACTCCGGCCCGGCGCGGGTGCTCGGTCTTCGGCCAGTCCTGTTCCGTGGCAGCGACTTTTAATCGCATGTCGTCGAACTGGATGTGGGGATTCGGGGTTTCGAAACCGCGGTTCGGCGGGACGGTTCCGCGTTGAACCGCCAGCACAGCTTTGATGAAGCCGGCGATGCCGGCGGCGGCTTCCAGATGGCCCAGGTTCGACTTGATCGCGCCGATCAGAAGTGGCGCGTCAGTGGCACGGCCCCGTCCCAGGACGGTACCGAGTGCTCGCGCCTCAATCGGGTCGCCCAATAGTGTTCCGGTGCCGTGGGTTTCGACATAGTCGACTTCCTGTGGCGCTATGCCGGCGCTGGAGTAGGCAGCCCGCAGCACCGCCATCTGGGCGGCTGGATTTGGGGCCATCAAACCGTTCGACCGGCCATCCTGGTTGATCGCGGAACCGCGAACCACGGCCAGCACCGGATTCTTGTCGCGCAACGCATCGCTGAGTCGCTTGAGTATCGCCACACCGCAACCTTCGCCGCGCACAAAGCCGTCGGCGGCGGCGTCGAAGGAATGGCACGCACCCGTGGGTGACAGCGCACCGACCTCGTCGAAGCCACGGAAGATGGCAGGGGACAGTAGCGCGTTGACCCCGGCCGCTATGGCCGTATCGCAGTCGCCCATCCGTAGGCTTTGGCAGGCCAGGTGCAATGCCACCAACGACGAGGAGCAGGCGGTGTCGACCGTGACAGAGGGCCCTCGCAGGTCTAGGAAGTAGGACAGTCGGTTGGCGATGATGCTGAGTGCGCCGCCGGTATTGCTCCAGGCGTCGACCTCGGTCAGATCACTTGAAGCGAGGTACGCGTAGTCGGCGGCACAGGCTCCCGCGAACACCCCGGTTTGGGTCCGCCGCAGCGATGTCGGCGGAATTCCGGCGTTCTCGAGAGCCTCCCACGCGACTTCCAAGAGCATCCTCTGCTGGGGATCCATCTTGGCGGCTTCGCGGGGGGAGAGTTCGAAGAACTCCGCGTCGAATTCATCGAGATCAGTCAGGAACGAACCCCACTGCGTCGTCTCGGCGAGTACCTCCGCCGCTTCCGGCGAGCCATTACTGAAGGGTGCCCAGCGTTCGGCGGGGACTTCGGTCACCGCGGATCGACCGTCAGACAGGAACTGCCACAACTCCTCCGGACTCGAGATATCCCCGGGGAACCGGCATCCGAGCCCGATGACCGCAATGGGCTCGTCGGTGCGATGAGGTACCGCCAGGCCCGGTGATGCGGCGTTAGCCGCCGATGGCAATCCGGTCAGGAAATCCAGCAGCGCGTTGATGTTGGGGTGCTGCCAGAACTCGACAGGATCGACCGGCCGGCCCAGCAGTTCTGCCAACTCGCCGGAGAGCACCACGGCCTCGGCCGAGCCCATCCCCAGATCCTTGAGCGACCGCTCGGGCTCCACGTCGGTGGGTTTGCAGCCGACGGTCCGCACCAGGTAGTCGGCGAGCCACTGCAAAAGTTCTTGGCGGGATAGCTCAGCCGCCATGTGTTAGGCGTCCAGCCGTTCGAACGTGCCGTGCTGGTACCTCTCGGCACACGTCGACCGCCGGATCTTGCCGCTGGTGGTCACCGGGATGGAGCCCGGGGCGACGAGCACGAGGTCGAAGATGCGCAGGCCGTGGTTCTCCGATACCACCGAGGTGAGCTGACGCTTGATCGCGCCGAGGACCTCCGACGGCTCGCCACCGGATTGCGACGGGGCCTTGAACTCGACGATGGTGACCAGTGCTTCGGTGTCGTCGTTGGGGACGGAGATCGCAGCGACGCGTCCCCTGGTGATCTCCTGGATCGTCGACTCGATGTCGTCGGGATAGTGGTTGCGTCCGTTGACGACGAGCAGGTCCTTGATGCGGCCGACGATGAACAGGTC
>JAPLAO010000251.1 GCA_026393245.1 Mycobacterium sp.
CCGGTGATATCACGTTCTGCAACTACATATCGACTGCGGCAGCGCGCCAGCACTGGCGGACCAACTTCCCGAATCAACGATACCCCGCGGCAAGTCACAGCGAACTGGGCAACCCTGCCGGAGAGTTGATGAACAGTCATCTTGGCGACGATCCGGTAAGTAGGCTATGTCCGGGGGTGCGGAGGAGAAGATCGTGAGTAGTCGGAATGTTTTGCGGGGCGCCTGGCTGGCCGTGCTGGCAGTGCTGGTCGTCCTGGTGTCGAGTTGCGCACGAGCCGCAGCGGATCCATTGCCGTCTTGGAACGACGGTGCCGCGCGCTCAGCGCTGATCTCCTTCGTCGAGCGCACCACCAACGAGAGTTCTCCCGACTTCGTGCCCGCGCCGGAGCGGATCGCCGTGTTCGACAACGACGGCTGCCTGTGGCCGGAGAATCCGATGCCCTTCCAACTCGCCTTCGCCGTCGACGAGACAAAGCGCATGGTGTCCGAGAAGCCCGCCCTGAACGGTGACCCGATGGTGGCGGCGCTGCTGTCGGGAGACACCGCGACGCTGCTCGCCGGGCCGAATCATGAAGGGCTGCTGCGCATCATCGCGCTGACCCATGCCGGCATGACCACCGATGAGTTCGCCGCCCGCGTGAATGCCTGGGTCGGGACGGCGAAGCATCCGAAGTTCGACAGGCCCTACGACCAGCTCACCTATCAACCCATGCAGGAGGTGCTGCGCTACCTTCGCGCCAACGGTTTCACGACCTTCATCGTCTCCGGCGGCGGAGCCGATTTCATGCGCGCGTGGAGCGAACGCGTCTACGGCATCCCGCCGGAGCAGGTCGTCGGCTCCACCGGCCGGGTGACCTATGAGTTGCGCGACACCGGGCCCGTTCTGGTCAAGACACTCGACAACTTGTTCGTCGACGACAAAGCCGGCAAACCGGCGGGCATCCACCAGTTCATCGGCCGACGACCGATCATCGCCTTCGGCAACAGCGACGGCGACAAGCAGATGCTGGAATACACCACGATCGACAACCCCAAGCCCAGCTTGGGCATGCTCATTCATCACACCGATGGCGTCCGCGAGTATCAGTACGACGTGAACCCCAAGAGCAGCGGCACCCTGGTCGAGGCCCTCAAGGAAGCGCCGCAGCGGGGGTGGACGGTGGTCAGCATGAAAGACGACTGGAAGCAGATCTTCTCGACGCCGTGATCGCGCCCGTCGCCACCTGACTCAGTGGCACCGAGAGCGCAGTTGCAGCGATTGCCACCCTCACGTCGTGTGGGCGAACCCCGGAATCAATGCCAGTGCCATCTCCCGCACCGGCACATGGCAATCCAGTTGCGCCGAGATCGCCACCGTGGACGCGATCACCCGCAGTGGGATCGCCAGGCTCGCCGGCAGGTCCATCTGGCGGGCCATCTTGATCTGCTGCGGTGCATTCTCCATATTCGACGCGGCCTGACGCTGCAACCACTTTCGGTTGTAGTGGAACACCGGCACCGTGATCGGCTCGACGTATTGGGCGAGCATCTCGTCGACGGCTTCCACCGACAGCTGCTCGCCGGGGCGGATGAAGCCGATCTTCTCCATGGTCGGCAGCAGCAGGCCGTAATTCTTCTCATCGGCGTAGCGGATCATCAGGCCCATCTCGATGGGCAGGCCGTCGGGCAGCGGCGCCACCGCGCCGAAGTCGATCACCGCCATCCGGCCGTCGTCCATCATCATGAAGTTGCCGGGGTGAGCATCGCCGTGCATCATGCCGACCCGCGTCGGGGCATCGAAGGTCAGCTCGAAAAGCCTTGTGCCGCAAAGGTCGCGCTCATCGGGCGTGCCGGCGCGGATGATCTCCGCCATGGACTTGCCCACGGTCCACTCGCTGACCATCACCTTCGGCGCGCTGCCGACCACATGCGGGACGAGGAAGTGCGGGTGACCCTCATAGGCCTTGGCGAACGCGCGCTGGTTGTTGGCCTCGAGGCGGTAGTCCAGTTCCATCTCGGTGCGATCAATCAGCTCATCCACCACGGCCTGCACATCGGCGCCCGGTGCGAGTTGCTTGAGCATGCTGGTCAGCCGGCGCATGGTCTTCAGGTCAGCGCGCAACGCCTCATCGGCTCCGGGGTACTGGATCTTGACGGCCACCTCGCGTCCGTCGGACCACACGCCCCTGTGCACCTGGCCGATGCTGGCCGAGGCCACCGGGGTGTCGTCGAACGAGGTGAACCGGGCGCGCCACTTGGTGCCGAGTTGCCCGTCGAGCACCCGGTGCACCTTCTCCGCCGACAGCGGCGGGGCGTCCTTCTGCAGCTTGGTCAGCGCCTCGCGGTAGGGCTCACCGAACTCCTCGGGGATCGCCGCCTCGAGCACCGAGAGCGCTTGGCCGACCTTCATGGCCCCGCCCTTGAGTTCGCCGAGGACGTTGAACAGCTGGTTGGCGGCCTTCTCCATCAGCTCGGCGTTGACGTCGTCCTTGGACTTCCCAACCAGACGTTTCCCGAGTCCCAGGGCAGCCCGGCCCGCCATCCCGACGGGGAGGCTGGCCATTTTGGCATTGCGTGCGGTTCGCCCGCGCTTGATGTCGTCAGCCACGGACACCATCATGCCTGCCGCGCGGCGAGGGCTGATCGCGGATGCCAACAACCGCAGAGCGGATGGCGTGTCCAGCGCCGGGCCCGGATGGTGTGGCTGGCGATGTCGACCTCGACGGTGGCGTTCATGGTGGCCGGGGGAGCACCGGGCGGATCGGTTCCGCGCACCGCGGTAATGATGTGCTGCAGTTGGGCCAGTGCGAGCGCGGCGGTGGCCAGGACGGTCGGGCGATCAGCGTGGGCGATCACCTCGCGCAGTTGGGCGCTCACTGCCGGCCAGGCGGCGTCGCGGTCGGTGCGGTGCAGATCCGCGCATCCCAGACAGCTCGTGATGCCCGGGATCACCAGCGGGCCCACCATGCCGGCGCCGTCCCGCACCCGCACCGGTAGGTGCGGGACCTTGGCTGCGTGCAGATCGCGCAGCAGCCGCGGATCCGATGCCAGCGTGTCGGCCAGCACCACCAGATCCACCCCGGCGGGCGCACCCGAGGCGTTGCCATGGCTGGATTGCCCCACTCGCGCCCCGGAACATCGAAGTCCCTCTGCCACAAGCTCAGACAGCGGCCCGGCGCCGTGCACCCGGATCGACAGCGCACGCCCGCCGCGTTCCCGCGATCGTTCGCGGACCACGCCCGCGGCCACCAGTCCGTAGAGCAGTTCGTCGAACCCGGCTTCGTCATCCAATCCGTGCAGGGCGGCCAGGCGGTGCAGATCGCCGAGCCGCAGCGGCGCCGCCATGGCGCGCAACACCGTGGCCAATCCGGGACAGGACAATCCCAGCGGCGGACGCACCAGCACCGCCCGGCGTGGATCCCACCCGATCTGCACCGCACCGTCGGGCCGAAGCAGCACCGGTAACGACGGATCCAGCGCGAAGGTCACGCACGTGACTGTGACACCGAGAGCGCGAGAACGGGTTCAGCTATCCACAGGCCCATCGGCCAGCCCGGCGGAGCCACCCTCGGGTGGATCGGATTTCTCGAATTCGGCGATGGCCGAATCGAAGTCGATCCCGCTGACATCCCCACCGATCACCCGATCGATGAAGCCCGCGGGCTCATCCAGATCATCCGACGACGGCATCAGGTCGGGGTGGTTCCACACCGCATCGCGGACATCGATCCCGCCCGCCGACGTCAACCGCTCCCACAGCACCGCCGCCTCGCGCATCTTGCGCGGCCGCAACTCCAAGCCGACAAGAGTGCCGAAGGTCTGCTCGGCCGGCCCGCCGGTCGCACGTCGGCGCCGCAGCATCTCCGCGAGTGCGACCGTGCCGGGCATGCGCTCACCCAGTGCCGCGGCGACCACCGTCTGCACCCAGCCCTCCACCAACGCCAGCAGTGTCTCCAGGCGCTCCAGCGCGGACGTCTGCTCCGGGGTGGCCTTGGGCTCGAACATGCCCTGGGACATCAGCTTTTCCATCGCCGCCGGATCGGTCAGCACCGACGGGTCGATGCCCTGGGCCAACTCCTCCATATTGCTCAGGTCGATCTTCATGCCTTGGGCGTAGGCCTCGACGGAGCTGAGCAGTTGGCTCGACAGCCACGGCACACCACTGAACAACCGGTGATGCGCGGCCTCGCGGGCGGCCAGGAACGTCATGATCTCGCTGCGCGACTGCTCCAGGCCTTCGGACAACGACTCGATGGCGGCGGGCATCAGAACCGCAACGCCCTTGGGCCCCAACGGAAGTCCGACATCGGTCGACGTCAGTACTTCTTTCGACAGCGTGCCCAGTGCCTGGCCCAGCTGCTGGCCGAACGCCATGCCGCCCATCTGGGTCATCATCGCCATCAGCGGCCCGGCCATCGCCTTGGCTTCCTCGGGCAGCGCGGAGGACCACACCGACGAGATTTGGGTGGCCATCGGATCGCACAGCCGCTTCCAGGTGTCCATGGTGCCGTCCACCCAGTCCTGCGGCGTCCACGCCACGGCCTTCGTCGCCCCCGCCGGCAACGCGGTAGCCCCGTCCAGCCAGGTGTCGGCCAGGTGCCCCGCATCGGCCACCGCACCGGACGTCGCCTCGGCGATCGGCGCGGTGAACCCGATCGAACTCGACGCCAGCTTGCGGGCCAGGTCGTAATTCACCGGCCCGGCACCGGCGCCGCCGGACATCGCTGAGCCCGCCCCGCTGAACATCTGGCCGAGTTGGGAGA
>JAPLAO010000303.1 GCA_026393245.1 Mycobacterium sp.
CAGACCGAGAAGATGAAGGCGCACGGCATCTTCAGCAGCGTCAATCAGGATGTCGGCGAGATCATCGTCGCCGATGTGAACCAGGCCCGGATCGCCGAATTGCTGGCGCCCGATCGGGTGGCACTGCAGAAGCTGATCCGCAAGCAGGACTAGCGGTGCGGTGGCTCAGAAGTTGAGCAGGCTCAGAAGTTGAGACCGGCCCAGAAGTTGAGACCGGCCCAGAAGCTGAGACCGGCTCAGAAGCTGTGGCAGTCGTTGACGGCTCTGCCGATCGGACCGCCAGAGGCGTTGATGACGTCATCGCTGATGTCAGTCATCTGATCTTTACCTAGGGCCTGCTCCAACGTATTCGCCAACTGCTCACGCTGGCCCACAGGAGCGGTCAGCACCACATCAAGTGCCACCTTCAGTTTCTGCTCCGTCTGCGGATCGCTACTGATCTTGCCCCAGATCAGGGGCGCGTTCTTCTGCAGTGACGACATCACCTGTTGTCCAGAACATGTCGTGGTGTTGAGAGTGTCAGCTGATGCCGGACCTGCCACCGCAATGGCTAAGCCGGTAGCCATGCCCAACACCGAAAGTCCGCGAAATCCCTTAGTCAATGCGCTCATGCCGGGGAACATAACGGACGGTGGGACTGATGAGCAAATGCTGGTTGATCACCAGACTCGGCTAGCGCACGACGACGATGCTCGGCTCGCGCGGCGACCCGAGGGCTCCCCGGTGCGACGGCGGGCGTCGGCCACCCTCGTCGGTGAGGCCATAGCGGTCGGCGAGTTCGGCGGCGATCACGGTGTGACCACTGAGCGTGGCCACCCCCGAGTCGCGGAACAGTGCATCGATGAGTCGACCGGTGAATTCCGGGGTCTCGGCGTTCTCAGCGAAACCGGCCAACGCCGCCGCATTGTCACCGAAGGCTCGCTGCAGTCGTTCGGTGAGCAGGATGCCCATCCAGATCGACACCGTCGAGACACCGGTGCCGGCGAAGTCGACGGCCATATCGGCAGCCATCTTGTCCACGCCGGCCTTCTGCGCGCCGTAAGCGGGTCCATGCATGTAGCAGACCGATCCCGGTGATGAGGTGAACGCGATCAGTCCGCGCTCAGCGCGCAGTAATAGTGGCGCCGCATACCAGGACGCGACGTAGGCCGACCGCAGTCCGACGTCGAGCACGTCGGCAAGATCCAGTGATTTCTCCCAGAACGGCGCAGGGTTGGTCAGTGCGTCGCTGATGGCAGCGGCGTTGTTCACCAGCAGGTCGAGGTGTCCGTTCTCGTCGGCGACCAGAGCGAATAGGGCTGCCACCGAGGCGTCGTCGGCGTGATCGGTCTGGACCGCGATGCCCTCGCCGCCGGCGGCGGTGACCTCGCGCGCGGCCGCGCCGATGCCGTCGGTACGGCCGGTGAGATACACCCGCCAACCCGCCGCGCCGAGTGCGTGGGCGATACCGCGCCCAGCACCGCGACTAGCTCCGGTGACGACGGCGACTGGTGATGTCTGCATGCCCCGACGCTATCGCCTCCGGCCGCGCTGTCAGACCGCGTCGGTAGCGTCCGCGGCGGACGGGAGGTGTGGATTGATTATCAGCGGGCGCGCGGTGTTCCAACGTTTTCGCACGGATGCTGCTATCGAAGAGAGACGGCAGCAGGAGATTCGGGAACGCGCCGATGAGCAGCACCGCTGGGCATCCCGCGGTGACGCCCGTGGGGTGTACGGCGCCGACGGCGCCGAATTGATGCGGGAGGTGTTGCCGCCGCCGGTGTTGCCGCAC
>JAPLAO010000280.1 GCA_026393245.1 Mycobacterium sp.
AAGGCTGACCGTCGCGATGATGCCCTCGATCAGATCCGGATCACTCATCCGCGCCACCCCACCCTGCGCGCGAATATCGGCCGGCACCCGCTCCAACGCCATCACCGCCACCGCACCGGCCGCCTCGGCAATCCGGGCCTGCTCAGGTGTGACAACGTCCATGATGACCCCGCCCTTGAGCATCTCGGCCATACCGCGTTTGACGCGCGCCGTTCCGATCTGGGCGTGATTGGCCGAGCCGTTGGTTGATGCTGCGATGTCCACGTGCACTCCTTCACTTGATGCTTTAGCAGAGTCTAGAGGCCTGCCGAAGGCCGAAAATCCCGGCTCGTCAGCGGATCGGTTGCGGATCCGCCGGCGGGCCACCGGATCCATCGGCCAACTGGTGCGCCGCGGCCAGTAGCTGGGCCAATTGTCGGGGATAAACCATCTCGCCCCTGCGGTTCAGGCGTGTGATTTCGGTCGCGTCGCACCACCGGTGACCGTGGATATAGCGCAGTTCCAACGGTGTGCGGGTGTCCTGCGACGGTTCGAACCGGCGGGTGCGGTGCACGAAGTAGAACTCGTGGCTCTGCATCACAGTGCCGTTGAAGTCGATCACCGACTCCCGCCGCCAGACCGGGCCCACCAGGAGGGCGGAGTCGACGTGCAGACCGGTCTCCTCAGCGAGTTCGCGGGCCGCCGCCGCGGCGAGGCGCTCCCCGGGGTGCACTTCACCGCCAACGGTGAACCACCATTTCGGCGCGCTGCCGTCGGTGATCGCCGGGTCCGATCCGCACAGCAGCAGCACGGCGCCGTCGTCGTCGAGCAGCACTACCCGCGCCGAGGTGCGTGGCGCGGTCATCGCTGAGCAGATTCAGCGATCTCGAAATAGCTTGGCAGCGCTGCGGTTCCGCCGAGCCTCAGCCAGCGCACCGGGCGGCGCTCACGAAGCGCCAGGGTGTCGCGCACTGCGTCGTTGTGGAATCGCCGGGCCAGCAGCACCCGGGCCTCGGCGTCGGCGAGTTCAGCGACCAGTGCCACCGGCAGCGTGGTCGGGTCCACCACCTCAAGTGCGGTGGACAGTTCGTTCTCGCAGGCTTCCCGGGTGGACCGGGGTGCGCGCTCGGCTGCGGCGGCCAGTGCGGCAAGGCGCTTGCCCTCGGGACTGCCGCGATAGGCGTCGGCGGCGACCGCGCGGGCCACCACCGCCCGGCGCGCCAGTGCGGCGTCGAGGGACTGCCAGGACAGGTCATAGCGGACATGTAACCGATCCAGCCGATTGGCGGTCTGGAGTGCCCAGACGGCGATACCGATCAACACGGCGACCAAAACAGCGGTAATGGGCCAGTACACCCCGGGAGCCATCAGGTGCCCACCACCACCCGGACTCCAGACCCGGCCACCGTCTCGTAGACCATCGTGATGTCGTCCGCCACCACCTGCCAGTCGTACTGGCGAACGGCCTCGGATGCCGCTGCGACATTCCCGGCCCGCAGGGTGTCGTCGGTCAGAACCGTGACCACCGCTTCGGCAAGTGCACCGGGATCTTCGATTGGCACCAGTAGTCCGGCCGCGCCGTCCTCGAGCACCCGACGGAAGGCGTCGAGGTTGCTGGCGACCACCGGGGTCCCGGCGGCCATTGCCTCGACCAGGACGATGCCGAAGCTCTCCCCGCCGGTGTTCGGCGCGCAGTAGACGTCGGCGCTGCGCAAGGCCGACGCCTTCGTGGCGTCGTCGACCTGACCGAGGAACCTCAGGTGGCCGGCCAGATCGCCGGCCTGCTCGCGCAATTCGTCCTCGTCGCCGCGGCCGACGATGAGGATCTCGATATCGGCGAAGCGTTCCACCAATGACGGCAACGCGGCCAGCAGCACCGCCATCCCTTTGCGGGGTTCGTCGAACCGGCCGAGGAACAACACGGTCTTACCGGGCCGCGGATATTCAGGCAGCAATGGCGCGCATGTGTAAGACGCGACGTCGACACCGTTGGGAATCTGAACGGCGTCGGATCCCAGCGCCTCGATCTGCCAGCGCCGGGCCAGGTCGGATACCGCGATACGGCCCATGATCTTCTCGTTCCATGGACGCAGGATGCCCTGAAACATGCTGAGCCCCAACGACTTTGTCGTCGACGTGTGGAACGTGGCGACGATCGGGCCGTCGGCGATCATCAGGGCGAGTAGCGACAGGCTGGGGGCGTTTGGCTCATGCAGGTGCAGCACGTCGAAATCACCTGCCGCAAGCCAGCGCTTGACCATCCGGTGGGTTGCCGGGCCGAACCGCAACCGGGCCACCGAGCCGTTGTACGGGATGGGCACCGCCTTACCGCCCGACACGACATAGTCGGGCAATTTCACATGCGGCGACGACGGTGCTAGGACGCTGACGTAGTGCCCGCGTTCCCGCATCACCTCGGCCAGTTGCAGGATGTGCGATTGCACCCCGCCGGGCACATCGAACGAGTACGGGCACACCATGCCGATGCGCATCAGCGGTCGTCATCTCCGTCGAGGCGGGCCCGGCGCTGCGCGCTCAGATCAGCCAGCCACTGCGGTTGCAACATATGCCAATCCGCCGGATGCGCGGCGATGTTCACCGCGAACCTGTCGGCCAGCGCCTGGGTGATCACACCCACGTCGCCCGAACCGGTGTCGAGTGCGTCGTCGATCTGAACCACGCAATCCTCGCCGTCGTAGTAGACGTGCGCCGGATGCAAGGGCGCGCCGGTCTCGATGGCCAACCGCGCCGGGCCGGCGGGCAACCGGGTGGGCTCGCCGAAGAAGTTCACCTGCACGCCCGATCGGGTGAGATCGCGATCGGCCATCAGGCAGACGAATCTGTTGGCGCGCAACCGCTCGGCCAGGATCTCCATAAGTGGCCGCGGTCCCCCAGTCAACGGCAACACCTCGAAGCCCAGGCTTTCGCGGTAGGCGATAAACCTGTCATAGAGGGATTCCGGTGTGAGTCGTTCCGCGACGGTGGTGAAGGTTCCGTAGTTCTGCGCCAGCCACACCCCGGCCATATCCCAGTTCCCGCTGTGCGGCAATGCAATCACCGCCCCGCGGCCTCCCCGGTGGGCGTCGGCGAAATTGTCCGCACCGATGAACACCCGGTCCAGTCGCGTGGCAAGTGCGGCCTGATTCATCGTCGGCAACCGGAAGGCCTCTCGCCAGTACCGTGCATAGGACGCCACCGAAGCGCGCATCAGAGAGTCGGGCACCTCTGCCGGAGTTGTACCGATCACCCGGGCCAGATTCTTGCGCAGCTGTTCGGGCCCACCGCCGCGGGCCGCGTACCTTGCTCCGGCGTCGAATACGTTGCGCGCCAACTGTTCCGGCATCGCCCGCACTACCCGCCAGCCGGCGGCATATCCCCAATCCGCCAGGCTCTCACGTGATAGCACCGGCGTCACTGCTCGCCAGTCTCCGCACCACCGGCAGGCATCTGCTTTTCTGGTAACTCGATCCTGTCCACCGCGCCGGGCGAACTCCGCACGGCATGCAGTCGCTGTCCCACGGTCACCAGGCTGGCGACCGCCAGCAGCCACATGGCCACCGGTAGCGCGTTCGGAATCGGGAAGAATGGCAGATCGGAAAGGCCCGCTCCCAACAGCAC
>JAPLAO010000010.1 GCA_026393245.1 Mycobacterium sp.
TCGGGGGTTGTCACGGTAAATCATTCCTCTCTACAACAAACGTCGTGCACCGGCGTGCTAGCCGAACACCTTCAGTACCAGCTTGGCGAAGCCGAGGTCGACCCCGCCGATCAGCGCCACCATGAGGACTAGGAATACCAGCACGACGAGGGTGTAGTTGACCATCTGCTTGCGGTTGGGCCAGATGACCTTGCGCAGTTCGGCGACGACCTGCTTGAGGTAGTTCCACACGAACAGCACCGGGTTGCGGGTTGGTCCGGCGTCGGTGGCCTTGGCCTTGCGGACCGGCCTGCCGTCCTCGTCCTCGTCGAAGTCAATCTCGATCGCGGTGGTCTCAAGGTCCTCGACCTCGGCCAGTGCGGTACCGCCCGTGCGCTGGCGCGACCGCTTGCCGGTCGGGCGCAGCGGCTGAGTCAGCGCGACGGTGTCGTCGGGGCCGTTGCCTGCGGCAATGTCACGATCATCGCTCACCGCATGCTCCTTCGTGTCGGGACGTCTGGTTCAGTCTATTCAGTTGAGCAGGGGCGACAGGACTTGAACCTGCAACCTGCGGTTTTGGAGACCGCTGCTCTGCCAGTTGAGCTACGCCCCTCTGCTTGTCCCCCACATGATTCGCGCGCTCCCCGTTCGGTCAACCCGAACCGACGGACAGCGCGCTTAACGTGGGGAAACCTTGAAGGACGAGTGTACATCGACGCGGCGGGCAGGTGGTAGTCGCTATTCGCCGGCCGCCTTGCGGACCACCTGGCCGGTTTCGGGGTCCCCCTTGACCGAGACCGAGTTGTCGCCCTCGTGGCCCATCAGGGTGGTGAAGGCCTCCAGCACCAACTCGCCGTGCTGGTTGGTGCAGACGTTTCGGGTGACGACGATTTCGGCCCCGAAACGCTCGTTGACCGAATCGATATGCATGGCGCCGTGCAGAACGTCACCGACCAGGATCGGCTTGTGATAGACGAATTTCTGGTCCACCTGGATGATCTGCATGGTCTCCATGCCCACGTCGACGTGGGTGAAGAAGTGCTTCTGGATGATCAGGCCGAAGATCGAGATGAACGTCAGCGGCGCGATGATCTCGCCGTAACCGAGTTCGGCGGCGGCATCGGTGTCGTGGCTGGCGGGGTGCATGTCCTGCACCGAGTGCGCGTACTGGCGGATCTGCTCACGGCCGACAACGAAGCTGTCCGGATACTTCCAGACCATTCCCTCGATACCGGCCTTGATGGCCACCGCTAGGCCAGCTTCGCCGTGGCGACGGCGCGACCGAAGATCTTCTTGCCGCCGGTGGTGGCGGTCAGGGCGAGCGTGACGAATTTGGTCTCCGGGTCGGCGGACTTGACCCGGCCGGAGAACACGATCTCGGCGCCGACGCCGTCGTTGGGCACCGGCACGATCGCCGTGAAGCGCACGTTGTATTCCGTCACCGCGCCCGGATCGCCGACCCAGGAGGTGACGAAGCCGCCTCCGAGGCCCATCGTGAGCATGCCGTGGGCGATCGCGGTATCCAGGCCCACCTGCTTGGCGATCTCGTCGTCCCAGTGGATCGGGTTGAGGTCACCCGAGACGCCGGCGTAGTTCACCAGATCGCCGCGGGTTAGCTTGATGACCTGCTCCGGCAACTCGTCGCCGACCTTGACCGAACTGAACTCACGCAGTGCCATCGTTGAAGCCACTCTCTCCGTCTTCCTCACTTCGCCCGGCCAGCGTCGTGTAGGTCTCCTGAACCACGTCACCGTTGTCGTTGGTGAACAAGACTTTGTTCACGACGATATCGGTGCCGTGCGCCTTCCTGATCTTGTGCACGTACACGTCGCAGTAAAGCCTGTCACCGGACTTGATCGGGTGCAGAAATTTCAGAACCTGATCCACGTGGACAATCTGGTGGTCAGCCAGTGCGATGCCGTGGTGGGTGAACGACGCCACCTGCGCGACATAGCCGAACACCGAGATGAACGTCAGCGGCGCCGGCAGCCCGCTATAGCCGAGTTCGGCGGCGGCTTCATCGCTGAAGAACACCTCGTCGGAGTTCTTGACCGCATTCGCATACTCGCGAGTCTTCTCGCGCTCGACCATGTAGTAGCCGGGGTAGCGGAAGTGCGCCCCGAGCAGCTTTTTGGAGAGGGCCACGGACAGGACAGCTCAGCGAGACTCTTTGTGCGGCTGGTGCGATCCGCAGTTGGGGCAGAACTTCTTCAGCTCCAACCGGTCGGGGTCGTTGCGGCGATTCTTCTTGGTGATGTAGTTGCGGTGCTTGCAAACCTCGCACGCCAAGGTGATCTTCGGCCGTACATCTGTACTGGAGGCCATGTCAGACTCTCTTTCACACTTCGTTGTTCACTGCTGCGTTGTTCACTGCTTGTAGCGGTGGGGGGACTCGATCCCCCGACCTCACGATTATGAGTCGTGCGCTCTAACCAGCTGAGCTACACCGCCGCGACGGAGTCGCCAGTGGGCCCGGCGTCCACCGAGCCCCCTAACGGAA
>JAPLAO010000310.1 GCA_026393245.1 Mycobacterium sp.
CCCGAAGCGAAGACGTGCTCGACACCGCCATACTGGAGCAGTTGCTGGCGGTGCACTGCCCGGACCTCGAGGCCGACGTGGTCTCCGCCGGGTACCGGATCGGCTCGACCGCATCCGCCGAAGTACTGAGCATGTACGACGACGCCGTCGGATCGGACCCGGCACCGGCGTACCGCCGAACCTGGCTGCTGCTGCTTGCCGACCCGCTTCGCACCCGGCACTCGGCGCAGCGCCGCGATACCGGCGCGGCGGGTTTAGCCCGTTATCTGGTGGCCTCGACGACGCGCATCGCCGACCGGTTGGCCGGAGCCGGAATCGACGCCCGCTGCTGCGCCGACTTCACCGATTTCGACGCCGCCACGATGATCAGCTACGAACGGGAGAACTGGTCGAGACTGCGAGGGCCCGAATCGGTCACCGCGGCCTTCACCGCAGCAGGCGGTCCGGACGTGTGGTGGTCGGCGCCCGCGGATCGCACCATTACCCGGATCCGCATCGGTGTCGGGGCCGCACCGCGATCGACGGTGTTGTTCACCACCGCCGCGAAACGCAAGAAGCCCAAAGGATTCGCCCCGCTGTGCGGGGCCCAACGGGCGGCGCTGGACGGCCAGGACCTCCTCGGCGACCGGCACTGGCCGGTGCCGATCGGATCAGCCGGAGTCCTGGTGGGTGAGAACCCCGACGGTTTCCGGGTGTACCTGCCGTTCGACGACGTCGACTCCTGCGTCGTCGTGGGCGAGGCACAGAATCCGGCGTGGTTTGCGGTGCGCGCCGCCGCCGCGGGCGGGCGAGTCACACTGGAATCCCCGCTGGGTGCACTCGCCGAGATGATCGACGCCAACATCGGCGCGGTATCGCAGGTGGTATGGCCTGGTGCCGTCACCCACCTCGGTGGGCAACCCGGCATCGGCCGGGTGGTGTTGCGGGACAACCAAATAGCCACCCCAAGGCACCAGGGTTTGGCGGTCCGGCCGATCTCCCTGGACGGGGAGAGCCGTTTCGTGGAAGCACTCACACAGCAGCCTTCGGGAGCGCACTTATGACCGCCAACGATGAGAACAGGATTCTGGTATGACGCAGCCTGAACTGAGTGTCGAACTCGATGAGTTGCTGAACAAAGCCAAGCAGTTGGAGGCAATCCGCTTCCGCGAACCCTTCCCACTCGACAAACCCAGCGCACCGTGCCAGGTGGCGGAAGCACTGGATGCGACTCAGCAAATCGGGGACAGCCATGATTCCATCGTGGCGTGCCTTGAGGACGCCGATAAGCAACTGGCGGAACTGGTGGATGCACTTCGGGAAGCCGCGAAAGATTTCGAGGAGTACGACGAGGCCGCCGCCGAGGCATTCAACGACGACACGACAGTGCCGACAACGGCGGAGGGCACCGCCAAGGCGGATACAAGTCCGGTGACCTTCGACACCACAAACTACGGGGGCAGTTGGGCGGACAGTCAAACGGATGTGCTGGTGCGGGCGCGCCAGATCTACGAGACGGGCGATCAGGGCGCTTCGATGCAGACTTACGCTGCGGCCCTGAACAAGTATGCGGAATATCTGAACGACCTCGCCAGCCTCACCGCAAGTCCTTTTCTCGTCCACTTCAAGGAATGGGAGGGCACGGCGGCTGACAGCGCCAATAAAACTTTGGACGGCTGGGTGGAACCGATCAAAGGTTTATCGGCAGACTGCGCGAAGTTGGCCAAGCATGCACTGAACCTCCGGGACGCCTACCGGTCGATTTTGACGGAAACGTCCATTAACTATCCGATTAACATCGATGGCAGTGAGGAAATACCAAGACTTCAAAAAGTACACAAAGCCGGGTCTGACACAAATGGGGAGTACTGGTTCCACCCGCGACCTCCCACGGTGGAATGGATCGAGCGCGTCGCCAAAGGTGGCGAGGAAGATCTGTGGGCTGTTTACTTAGAACTAGCCGCGATTGCAGCCGCAACTGCCCTTGTAACTTTCGGTGCCAGCTACGCGATTTTAGGGGCGATAAGGGACTACAAGGGGCAGGCTCCCAAAATCTACAAGGCCGCGCAAAAGATATCCGATGATGCGATGGCGAATTTCAGGACAAAAGCGGGATTCGGTAGCACTACGACGTTTGATCAGCTCACCCCCACATGGAGGGGCAGTAATCCCGGCAACAACAACAACAACAACAACAACAACAACAACAATCCGAACACCAGCGGCACCGATGCCGGACTGCCCACTATGCCCACCATGCCGACACTGCCCTCCGATGTCCCGTCGGACGTGCCGACCGATACGTCGCTGCCGACGGATGGCGTGCTCAGTGGCGTCGGGACCGGCTCGTCCAAACTGCCGACTGGGGGTCTAGGGGGGATGCGGGCGGCGTCGGTCGGTGGCGGCGGGGTGCCGTTGCAACCACCGGTGGCTGCCGAGGGTGCGGGTTCCGCGGCCGGACGGGGCGGGACGAATCTGGGAGGTGCCGGCGCAATGGGCGGCGCCGCGATGGGCGGCCGTGGCGGCATGGGTATGGCGCCAATGGCCGGCCAGGGCGGCAAGGGTGAGGACAGCAAAGCCAAGCGGGCCCAGCAGGAGGAAGAAGCCCTCTATGCCGAGGATCGCCCGTGGACCGAGGCGGTGATCGGTAATCGCCGACGCAAGGATGGACCCGACAACAAGGAGTCGAAATGACAGACCCGCACATGCCGGATATGGATGCCGTGTTGCAGCAGGCCCAGTTGGCACAGTCGTCCCTCGAGGACTTCAAGCACGGGATGAGCACCGGAACGTTCACCGGAACCGACGACGCCCGAACCGTCGAGGTGACCATCAACGGACACCAG
>JAPLAO010000124.1 GCA_026393245.1 Mycobacterium sp.
GAACAGGCCAATTGGTTGGTTGCTGGAATCGACGGGTTCTACCAATTCCGGTCCGTTGTTTCTGACGTTGTTGACCAACGTCGACACCTGCCGCATGTCGATGCTGCCGGTATCCGGCGGCGCGGACAGCAGTTCGGTGGGGGCGGGCCGGTCGGGGTCCAGCCAGCGGTCCCAGTCCGCCTCGTCGAGCAGCAGCGGCATCCGGTCATGGATCCGGCCCAGTTGATCGACCGCGTCGGCGGTGACGATGGCGCAGGTCAGTATCGGCGCGCTCGTCTCATCGGGGCGCCACGCCGACCACAGGCCGGCCACGAGGATGGGTGCGCCGTCCCGCCGGGACATATAGAACGGTGTCTTGGGGCCGGGGTCGGGACTCGGCATCCACTCGTAGTAGCCGTCCATCGGAACCAGGCACCGCTGGGCGCGCGCGCTTGCCCGGAACGCCGGCGAGGATGTCAACGTCTCGGCTCGCGCGTTGATCAACAGCGACGTGGATTTCGGCCGACCCTCGGCGTCGGCTTTGACCCACGGCGGCAACAGACCCCAGCGCATCGGCCGGATCCGACGGGCGGCCCGGTCGTCTGGTTCGTCGTTGTGGCGTTCGTCGTGGCGGGCGACGACGGCGGCGATGGTCGTCGTCGGGGCGACGTTGTAGTTCGGGGCGCCGAAACGCTGCCCGGTCTCGTCGATGGCGTCGATGCGCATAGCCAGCAGCGCCGGATCCGTTGTCACCGCGAATCGCCCACACATGACTCCATGATCCCCCCGGCAAGGCAGGATTGGGGGCGTGAACTACTGGCCCGCTCCCCACGCCGCAGCGCCGGTGGACGCCACCGTCACGGTGCCGGGGTCGAAATCCCAGACCAACCGAACGCTGATTCTGGCCGCGCTCGCCGCCGCCGGGGGCCAGGGCTCCTCGACGATCCGCGGGGCGCTGCGCAGCCGGGACACCGATCTGATGATCGGGGCTCTGCGCGAGTTGGGAATCGAGATCAGCGGCGACGGATCCGACCTGACAATCAGCGGTTCGCTGGCGCCAGCACCGTCGGCGAGCATCGACTGCGGCCTGGCCGGCACGGTATTGCGGTTCGTTCCGCCCCTGGCCGCGCTCCGCACCGCCGTCGTGGCGTTCGACGGTGACGAGCAGGCCCGTGCACGACCGATCACGCCCCTGTTGGATGCGCTGCGCGGACTGGGTGTGGACATCACCGGCGACGGCCTGCCGTTTGCGGTGCACGGCCGCGGCGCGGTAATCGGTGGCCCGGTGCACATTGACGCCTCGGCCTCATCGCAGTTCGTCTCCGGCCTACTGCTCTGCGGGGCGGCGTTTGCGGACGGCCTCGAAGTGCTGCACACCGGTACGTCGGTGCCCTCAGCCCCGCACATCGCGATGACGGTGACGATGCTGCGCCAGGCCGGCGTCGACGTCGACGACTCAACCCCGGACCGCTGGGCCGTGCAACCCGGACCCATCGCCGCCAGGGGATGGGACGTCGAGCCCGATCTGTCGAATGCGGTGCCGTTCCTTTCCGCCGCGGTAGTCACCGGTGGTGCGGTACGGATCACCGATTGGCCCACCGTCAGCGTGCAGCCGGATGACACCATCCTCGATATCCTGCGGCTGACGGGATCGACTGTGCGTCAGTCGGATTCACACCTGGAGATCCAGGGTGCGACGAGCTACGACGGATTCGACGTCGACCTCAATGACGTCGGCGAACTCACACCATCGGTGGCCGCCCTCGCCGCGCTGGCCACACCCGGATCGGTGTCCCGACTGGCCGGTATCGCGCACCTGCGCGGCCATGAGACCGATCGATTGGCCGCGCTGCGTACTGAGATCAACGCTCTCGGCGGCGATTGCGTCGAGACACCCGACGGCCTGATCATCACCGCCGCGACGTTGCACGCCGGGGTCTGGCACTCCTACGCCGATCACCGGATGGCGACAGCCGGCGCCATCGTGGGATTACGCACGGCCGGCGTCGAAGTGCAGGACATCGCCACCACCGCCAAGACACTGCCGGGGTTCCCCGAGATGTGGGCGCGGATGCTGAGCGACGGCGGCAGTTGAGCCCGCGCGAATACGACGAGTCCGACGCCAAGGTCCGATCCGGCCGAGGATCGCGGCCACGCACCAAGACTCGCCCCACCCATGCCGACGCCGAGGGCGCGATGGTCGTGACGGTGGACCGCGGCCGGTGGGGTTGTGTGCTGGCCGGTGATCCGGCCCGGCCGGTGACCGCGATGCGTGCCCGTGAACTGGGTCGAACCCCGATCGTCGTCGGCGATGAGGTGGATATCGTCGGCGATCTGTCCGGACACACCGACACCCTGGCCCGGATCGTCCGCCGCGGGCAGCGCCGGACGGTATTGCGCCGCACCGCCGATGACACCGACCCCACCGAGCGTGTGGTGGTGGCCAACGCCGATCAGATGATGGTGGTGGTCGCATTGGCCGACCCACCGCCGCGCACCGGCCTGGTGGACCGGGCATTGATCGCGGCCTATACCGGCGGCCTGCACCCGATTCTGTGCCTGACCAAGACCGACCTGGCGGCGGCGGCGCCGTTCGCCGAACAGTTCACCGACCTCGACCTTACGGTGATCACCGCGGGGCGCGATGAACCGCTGGACGGGCTGCAGGCACTGCTCAACGGACATATCACCGTGCTGCTCGGCCATTCCGGCGTCGGCAAGTCGACGTTGGTGAATCGGCTTGTGCCGCAAGCACACCGGGCCATCGGCGCGGTGTCCGGCGTCGGCAAGGGCCGCCACACCTCCACCCAGTCGCTCGCACTGTCGCTGCCGGGCGGGGGCTGGGTGATCGATACCCCCGGTATCCGCTCGTTCGGCCTGGCGCACATCCGGCCCGACGATGTGATGGCGCCGTTCTCCGATTTGGCCCACGCCGTCGCCGACTGTCCGCGCGGGTGCGGACACCGGGGACCGCCGGCCGATCCGGAGTGCGCCCTGGACAGACTCACCGGGGACCCCGCACGCCGGGTCGAGGCCGCACGAAGACTGCTGACCGCGATGGACGAAAGCACCGGATACCAGAGAAAGGGAGATGATGAGCAACACTGACGGCCCGGTCGTCACCCCGGCGATCACCCTCAATGACGGACACCGCATCCCGCAGTTGGGCTTCGGGGTGTACCAGGTTCCGCCGGAGGACACCGCCTCGACGGTGCGGACGGCGTTGGAGATCGGTTATCGCCACATCGACACCGCGCAGATGTACGGCAACGAGAAAGGCGTCGGCGACGGCATCCGCGACGCCGGCCTGGATCGCGGTGCGGTGTTCGTCACCAGCAAGCTCAACAACGGCTTCCACCGCCCCGACGATGCACGCCGCGCCTTCGATGCGACGCTGGCCGAACTGGGCAGCGACTATGTCGACCTCTTCCTTATCCACTGGCCGCTGCCCACCCTCTACGACGGTGACTTCGTCTCCACCTGGCAGACGTGCGAGGAGTTCACGGCAGACGGCCGAGCCCGCAGTATCGGGGTGTCGAACTTCGCCATCCATCACCTGCAGGAGTTGGCCCGCGAAACCGCCACCACGCCGGCGGTGAACCAGATCGAGGTGCACCCCTACTTCACCAACGATGCGGTGCGGGCCTATGGCACCGAGCACAATATCGTCACTCAAGCCTGGTCGCCGATCGCCCGTGGCGCGGTGCTCGGCGACCCGGTGGTGATCCGGATCGCGAAGTCACACGGAGTCCGTCCGGCCCAGGTGGTGCTGCGCTGGCATATCCAGCGTGGCGACATCATATTCCCAAAATCGGTTGACCCACAACGGATCCGGCAGAACTTTGAGATCTTTGACTTCGCCCTCAACGATGAGGAGATCGAGTCGCTGACCGCGCTCGATCGCGGTGAGCCGGGGCGGCGCGGGCCGCTCCCGGATACATTCGCCTACGTGCCGGCCTGAGCGTGGTCCGCACGCCAGCGTCGCACGGTGGCGATGGCGGTCTTCAGTCCGCGCCGACGCCCGCTGACCGGATCGGTGACCGCGAAACCAGGCCCGAGGCGGGCGAACATCCGTTCGCTGC
>JAPLAO010000028.1 GCA_026393245.1 Mycobacterium sp.
GCGGCGCCGAAATCGTCCCTGCGCCAAAGCGGTTTCAGCCCGCGATCGAACGACCAGGCCCGGATTACCCGATTCGCCGAGTCATACCCCACCACAATGCGTCGGGCCTCATCCACGAGCGGCGGATTGGTGATGGTGCCGCCCGCAATACCGGAAACCTCAACGGTCTCAACGTCAGTGCAATCGGACAGGTTCACGCGAATCAACCGGTTCGGCGTGTGGCTCACTCCCCGACCGATCATGGACCGAAAGTAGCGGTGCTTACCGTTGTCCATGAACCAGGCATTGCTCATGCCCAGCACCACATCCCAGCCGTAGGTCTGCGACGTGCCGGTCGCGTAATCGAATCGCCAATCCAAATCGCGGACGAGTGTCTGCCCATCCCAGTCGAACCGGCAAATACTCTGAACGCCAACCACATAGACCCTGTTGCCCACCGCGCTCAGCCGCGCGATCGACGGCTCCGGGCACTCGATATCGGCGCAGTCGAACCCTAACGGATCCGGCCGAAGGACGGACAGCACAGCTTTTCGGCTATCCGAGATGTTCTTGGTCACGATCAGCCCGTTATCCAGCACGACGAAGCTGTTGTACGGCAGGTCTACCGGAAGCTTCAGTGCCTCCTTAACTCCGCAATTCCGATCGAGCCGATGCGCCCAGCGCCCGTACACGACATACAGATAACCATTGGCGTGCACTGCCATCCCCCCGGGCCACATCGGTCCGCCGGGTAATCGCGGTGACATGGCGGCGGGCGCCAACGTGATCGGGTCGATACGCGACACCCTGCACGACGTCGGCCGTCCCCACCGCGCCCGCAGTGCCGAGTGTGTCAGGAGATACACCTCACCGGGTGCGCCCAGCACGGTCATGGTGGACATCACCCGCGTGACCGCCGTCGCCAGCAGATGCTCCCCCTGCCGCAGGCCAAGCCCCGCAACACCATTGGGCACCTGCAGCCTGGCCGCGCCCCCGTCCTCAGCGGGCCACGGTGTGTCGAGGTAGCCCGAACCCGGCACTAGATGTACTGGTCGAGGACGTTGTAGTGCTGATTGAGGTAGTACGCCAGTGTCAGGCCCAGGATCGCCAGGTAGGCCACCAGCGAGACGATGCCGACCCGCCGGTCCAGTTTCGCCGTCAGGGCCTGAGCCATCTCCGCCCGGTTCCGGCGACTGGCCAGCGTCGTGTACGCCATCGCCGCAAGGATGTAGACCATCGACACGATGTAGATCACGTCCAACATTGTCAGGTAATCCACGGAGGGCAGGCTGGCGTCCGTATCCCATTGCAGGGCGACGATCGTCAACATCGCGGTGATGCCGATTCCGGCGCGGGCATCCTCCAACCGGGCCGGCAGCAGGTAGATCAGCGAGGTGATCAGGACCACGATGAAGATCGGCAGAACCAGCTTCACCAGGTAGGGCAACACATCTCGGGTCACCGGGAGCGCGACGATCACCCGCGAATAGGGCGTGCTGGCATTGGCTGTGAGATCACCGAAATTCGTCGGGTACTTGTGCGGCACAATGATCAGCGACGGCTTGCCCAACACGTAACCCGGGATTGACATCGCGCCGCCGTCGTTGATGGTGACGGGGGTGGTGTCCGGCACGAATTCGATCTTCGTGGCGTCGCTGCGCCTATCCTCGAACACCATCTCGACAACCTGGGTGTCGAACGGATACTTCTCCAGGTTCATCTTTCTGCTGAACACACCTTGGTAACGCAACGCCTGATATTTGGATCCGTCCGGCATATCCACTGGCGCGTCATACAGCGGTTCCCCCGCCACCCCGCCGGTGGGCGAGGACGTGGTGTTCTGGGTGCCTTCGGAGTTCATCGCCTCGATCGTGAGCGACGGGTCGATCGCCGGGTTCTTCCAGCGCATCCACAGATAGAAGTCAACGGTGAAGTTCTCCGACGCGAGGTCGATGTCTTGCAGGTCGTTGATGAAGACGCCGACGGTGACCTTGTCGGGACCGGTGTCGGCGTGTGCGGCCGCAGGCAGCGCGAGCGGCATCAGCCCCACGGCCGCCAGCACCAGCAGAATCCGGATCACCAGACTGGCGCGAGTGCGACGCACCCACCGATTCACGATTTCCCTCCACCGTCGCCGTCTGCGCCGATGCTAACCCAGATAGCGTTCTGCCTGGTTGTTCGACGCCGTGGCCGGCCATTTGCCATGCTGGTGTCATGGCAAGCATCCCCCGCCGGATCGCCTCGGAGTTGACCTCAAGGCTGCGCAGCCCGGAGACCGCCGCCGTGGTGGCCGGGATTGAGAACTCCATCACCAAGCGTCGTCGCGAGCAGAAGATGAAGTCCGGGGCCTTCCGCGGCCTGCACGTGGACGTCTACCGCGGCTTCGTCGCCGACGGTGTGGCCAAGGTGCGGGTGCGCGTGGTGGAAGCGCCCGAACTGCCCGGCGACAGCCGCATCCCGTATTGGGATGTCGCACAGGCGAATCTGCGCCGCCACGCCGCGCTGGCGATCGTCGGCGTGGCGGTCGAATTGCGAATCGGCACGCACACCGCCACCGAGGTCACCGACGATCACGGGTTCGCGAACTTCTCCCTACCGGTGCCCAAGTTGCGGGTCGGGTGGCACGAAGCGCATGCGATGACCACACCCATCGAGGACGGTGAAGTCGCAACCGGCACCGGACGGGTGATCAAGCCGTCCCTGCAGGCACCCTTCCTGGTGATCTCCGATATCGACGACACCATCCTGGTCACCGGACTGACCGAGGGTGTCGCCATGGTGACCCGGACGGTGCTGCGCGAGGCCGATAAACGCCGGGCCATCGCGGGCATGTCCTCGCTATATCGCGGGCTGTCCCGGGGCGTGCAAAACCGCACCGGTAACCGCAAACCGGAGCCGACGTTCTTCTATGTGTCGACCGGGAGCTGGTCGTTCTACCCACTGCTGCAACAGTTCATGCAATTACGCGCGTTCCCGCAGGGTCCGATGTTCCTCACCGACTGGGGCCCCACCGAGCGCTACGTGCGGCGCAGCGGCGCCGAACACAAACGAACCGCGATCCGCCGGCTGCTCGAGGCCTACCCGAAAATGCCATTCGTCCTGATCGGCGACAGCGGCCAACGCGATGCGCTGACGTATGCGGAGATGGCGCGTGAGTTCCCCGGCCGCGTGCACCTGATCATCATCCGGCAGGTCGGTGACGACGACGACGACCGCAACGTAGCGGTGCGAGAACAAGCGGAAACCCTTCGCGCCGAGGGCAGCCCGTTTCATCTGGTTCCGGATGCCGCCCGTGCCGCCGAACTCTGTCAAGCTGAGGGTCTGTGCGATGGGGAGACTCTCGTCGAGGTCGCAGGCGAATCGGGCGAGGTTTAAGACGACGAAATGCCCACGCAACTGGGGCCAAAAGACCCTGCTGCCACCCCGCGGATGTTTGCAGAATCGTTATCGGGCAGGACAACAGAGACCGGGTCAAGGGGAGCGACACCCGGACGCTGTTGTCCTGCCCATCTCTGTAGA
>JAPLAO010000141.1 GCA_026393245.1 Mycobacterium sp.
CACCCGGGCGAACCGGTCCGGGTCTCGGGCCAGCACGCTCAACCCGATCGGTCCACCCCAATCCTGAACCACCAGCGTGACCTCACGCAGATCCAGACCCGCGATCAGGCTCCTGATCCAGTCGATGTGGCGGGAGAAGGTGTAGTCGGTTGCCTCGGTGAGTTTGTCGGAGCGGCCGAAGCCGATGTGGTCCGGGGCGATGACCCGTAGTCCGGCATCGGCCAGTGCCGCGATGACGTGCCGGTACAGATACGACCACGTCGGTTGGCCGTGCAAGAGCACCACCACCGGGCCGTCGGCCGGACCGGCGTCGACGTAGTGCATGCGCAGTGCGGGAAGGCCGGCGGTGTCGACGTCGCGGTAGCTCGGGGTGAACGGGTACCCCGGCAGGTCGGTGAACCGGTCATCGGGAGTCCTCAACACGCGCATCGGCTGAAGGTTAGCCGCATGCGGCTAACCTGGGTGACGTGACGCGAGTACGGCCAACGGCGGCCCTGGTGACATTCAGGTCCGCAATGTCCGCATACACAGTGTCCGCATACACCGTGTCCGCATGCGCAGTGTTGGCACTCGCCGTCGGCTGTGTCCGCACGGCCGACAGCGCGCAGCCCGTGTTGGGCGGCACGCCGGCCGCGGAATTCGGCGAGTCCCTGCGAGACCGCGTGACCACCGATGCGATGGTGGCTCACCTCACCACACTGCAGACTATCGCCGAGGCCCACGACGGCACTCGCGCGGTCGGCACCCCGGGTTATGACGCCAGCGTCGACTTCGTCGCGGGGGTGTTGCGCGACAGGGGATTCGACGTGCAGACCCCGGAGTTCCAGACCCGTGTCTTCACCACCGAGAAGCCGGAACTGATCGTGGGTGGAGCCGCGATCGACGCGCGCGCACTGGAATACAGTGCCGGCAGCCCCGGTGTCAGCGGCCCGCTGGTCGCCGCGCCCGCAGACGAGACGCCAGGTTGCGCACCCGCGGACTACGACGGCCTGCCGGTCAAAGGTTCGGTGGTGCTGGTCGATCGCGGCAGCTGCCCGTTCGTCGAGAAACTTGGCATAGCAGCCAGACTCGGAGCAGTTGCGATGGTCGTCGCCAATAACGTCGACGAGCAGAAGATGGGCGGCACCCTCGGCGAGAACAACGACGCGACGATCCCGGTGATCAGTGTGAGCAAGGCCGACGGCGCCCGGCTGCGGGCGCAACCCGGGCCGACCACCGTCAAACTCGCCGCCGATACCAAGACGATCACTGGCCGCAATGTGATTGCCCAGACCCGGACCGGCTCCACCGGGGATGTGGTGATGGTGGGCGCCCACCTGGATAGCGTCGCGGAGGGCCCGGGTATCAACGACAACGGCTCCGGGGTGGCGGCCGTGTTGGAGACGGCCGTCCAATTGGGCAGCGCGCCGACCGTGAAACACGCCGTCCGGTTCGGCTTCTGGGGTGCCGAGGAACTCGGCATCGTCGGTTCGAAGAATTACATCGAGTCGCTCAACGTCGATCAGCTCAAAGACATTGCGCTGTATCTCAATTTCGACATGATCGGCTCACCCAACCCGGGCTATTTCACCTATGACGGCGACCAGTCGACCGCACTCGAGGCGGGGCAGGGTCCGCCCCGGGTGCCGGAGGGATCGCCCGGGATCGAGCGGACCCTGGTCACGTATCTGATGTCAGTCGGTAAGGCCGCGCAGGACACCTCCTTCGACGGTCGTTCGGACTATGACGGTTTCACCATGGCCGGTATCCCGTCCGGGGGATTGTTCACCGGTGCCGAGGAGAAAATGACCGCCGAGCAGGCTCGACTGTGGGGCGGGGAGGCTGACGCGGCGTTCGACCCGAACTATCACAAGGCCACCGATACCCTCGATCACGTCGATCGGACCGCACTGGGTATCAACGCCGGCGGAGTGGCCTTCGCGGTCGGGGTCTATGCCCAGGATCTCGCCGGCCGGAACGGAATGCCTGCGCGGGCTGACCGCACCCGCCACGTCATCACCAAGCCGTGAACCTGCGACTCGACTGGGTCGCGATTACACCTGGGCTGACCCAGTTTCGCGGCTACCGGCGGTCCTGGCTGCGCGGGGATGTGATGGCCGGCCTGACCGTTGCGGCCTATCTGATTCCGCAGGGCATGGCCTACGCCACGCTGGCGGGCCTGGCGCCGGTCGCCGGGTTGTGGGCGTCGCTGCTGCCCCTGGTGATCTATGCCGTGATGGGATCGTCGCGGTATCTGTCGGCCGGTCCGGAGTCTTCCACCGCGTTGATGACGGCGACCGCACTGGCGCCACTGGCCGCCGGTGACAGCAGCCGTTACGCGATGCTGGCCGCGGTACTGGCCGGCCTGGTCGGGGTGGTCTGCTTCGCCGCCGGACTGTTGCGGCTCGGATTCATCGCCGATCTGTTGTCTCGGCCGGTTCTGATCGGCTATATGGCCGGCGTCGCGCTGATCATGGTGGCGGGACAGTTGGGTAGGTTGACCGGCACGACCGTCACCGGCGACGGCGTCATCGCAGAGGTGCGCTCGTTGGCGCAGGCATTGCCGAACGTGCACTGGCCCACCCTGGCGCTGTCGGCCGCGGTGCTTGCTGCGCTACTGGTATTGGCACGGGTGGTGCCGCGCGCACCCGGGCCGTTCATCGCGGTGGCACTCGCCTCGGCGGCGGTGGCCGTGTTCGCACTGGACCGCCATGGCATCGGGGTCATCGGCGCCGTGCCGGCCGGATTGCCCCCGGTCGGACTCAGCAGTGTGCCGCTGACCGATCTCGCGACGCTGGCCGCGGCATCCGGCGGCGTGGCACTCGTTGCATTCTCCGATAGCGTGCTCAACGCCCGGGTGTTTGCCGCCCGAAAGGGCGAGACCATCGACGCCAATGCCGAATTGCGGGCACTGGGCCTGTGCAATATGGGATCCGCTGTGTGCCATGGCTTTCCGGTCAGTTCCAGTGCGAGCCGTACCGCACTCGGCGAACTGGCGGGTGCTCGCACCCAGATGTACTCCCTGGTGGCTCTGAGTCTGCTGCTGGCCGTCATGCTCTTCGCCCACGGCCTGCTGGCTTCCTTCCCGACGGCCGCACTGGGTGCGATGGTGGTGTACGCGGCGGTGCGGCTCATTGACATCGCGGCCTTCCGGCGGTTGGCGAAGTTCCGGCGCAGCGAGTTGATCCTCGCACTGCTCACGGCGTTGGCGGTGCTGGTGTTCGGCGTTCTCTACGGGGTGCTCGCCGCGGTGGGGTTGTCGATTCTTGATCTGCTGCGCCGGGTCGCCCGCCCGCATGACAGCGTGCTGGGCTTCGTGCCGGGGGTGGCGGGAATGCACGATATCGACGACTATCCGCAAGCCCAGCTGGAACCCGGGCTGCTGGTCTACCGCTACGACGCGCCACTGTTCTTCGCCAACGCCGAGGATTTCCGCACGCGCGCGATGGCGGCGGTCGACGCCAATCCGGATCCCGTGCGGTGGTTCGTGCTCAACGCCGAGGCCAATGTCGAAGTGGACCTCACCGCACTCGATGCTGTCGACCAACTGCGCCGGGATCTTGCACGGCGCGGGATCGTCTTCGCGATGGCGCGTGTCACCTGGCATCTGCGCGTTGCCCTTGATGCCGCAGGCCTTCTCGACACCATCGGCGAGGACCACATCTTCCCGACGCTGCCCACCGCGGTGCAGGCCTACCGCAGCCGGCGCACCGCATAGATCGCCGCGCCTAAGGCCAGCACCGCGGCTCCGGACAGCACCGACGCGACTGGCAGGAAGACCGCCAGCAGCAGGCATCCGGCGAGCCCCAACGCCGGCACCACACGGGCGCCGAGGGTTGCGGCTGAGGCGTTGGCGATTCCGTAGTACACCAGCACGGCGAATGACGAGAAGCCGATTGCCGCGCGGACGTCGGCCACCGCCGCCACTACCGCGACGACGACGCCCACTGCGATCTCGGCCCGGTGCGGAACACCGAACCTCGGATGTACCGCCGCGAGCGCGGTCGGCAGGTGACCGTCGCGGGCCATCGCCAACGTCGTCCTCGACACTCCGAGGATGAGGGACAACAGTGATCCGAGTGCCGCCAGGACTGCACCGGCGCGCACCGCGGGCTCAAACCCACCCGCTCCGGCGGCGCGGACGGCATCGGCCAATGGTGCTGTGGCAGTGGCTAATTGCGCGGGGCCGAGGATGGCCAGCAACGTCACCGCAATGGTCGTGTACACCGCCAGCGTGATGCCCAGCGCCAGCGGGATGGCCCTCGGGATGGTGCGGGCCGGATCGCGTACTTCCTCGCCCAGGGTGGCGATGCGCGCGTATCCGGCGAAAGCGAAGAACAGCAACCCGGCCGCCTGCAGAACACCGCTGATACTGCCGCCGGTCAGGGTGATCCGATCGGCATGGCCGGACACGGCGACCGTGGCGACCACCCCGGCGAGCACAGCGAGGACTCCCGCGACGATCAGTCGGGTGAGGAACGCGGACTTCTGGATTCCCCGGTAGTTGACCGCGGTGAGCGCCACCACCGCCGCGACGGCGACACCGTGGGCGTGGGCGGGCCAGAGGTACAGCCCGACGGTCAGTGCCATCGCGGCGCATGACGCCGTCTTGCCGACGACGAAACTCCAGCCGGCCAGATAGCCCCAGAACTCGCCGAGTCGTTCGCGGCCGTAGACGTAGGTGCCGCCGGATTGCGGGTAGTGGGCGGCCAGTCGTGCCGAGGACGTCGCGTTGCAGTAGGCGACCGCGGCGGCCACCGCGAGCGAGATCAACAGCGCCGAGCCTGCGGCCGCCGCGGCAGGGGCGAACACCACGAAGACTCCGGCTCCGATCATTGACCCGAGTCCGATGATGACGGCGTCGGCCACCCCGAGGCGGCGCGCGAGTTCGGGGTGGTTCAGCGGCGGTTGCGGGCCACGTTGGCCCCCAGGTAGATGATGTACCCGACCAGTCCGGCCAGGGCCAGCTTCCGGGTCTTGGGCGCGATCAGACCGGCACCGATTGCGGTTTCGATTCCGCCGTCGATGTAGGTGTGTCGGCGGATGTTGTCACTGAACGCCGCCGAGGTGATCGACTCGTAGGCCTGCGGTCGTGCGAAATGGGACAGTCCGACGGCGGCCAGTGCGGCCCCCACAATTCCGATCCGTGCTGACATGGGCGAACTCCTTCGCTTTGGTTGTGCTGATTAGTTGAAGCTGATTAGTTGAAGCTGTAGTCGGTTAGGGGAAACTCTTCGGCCGCCCGGATGGCGGCCCGCGTCGTCACCGGGCGCAGCAGAGTGGCCTCGCCGTGCGGATTGAAATAGTAGGACCGCGATGTCGCGCAGTTACCCACGGCGAATACTGAGCTACCGATATTCTCGGTCATCTCGTCGAGGAACGCGGTGTTGGCCTCTTCGGTGATCTCGAACGTGTGCGCGCCGCGCCGCTTGATCTCGCCGAACAACCGGTCCATATGCCGCATCTGGTATTCCATCGAGTTGAAGAAGTTCAACCCCAGAAACGCATACGGGCTGGCCAGGCTGAGATAGTTCGGGAAGTACGGGATTGAGACGCCCTGATAGGCCTGAAACCTGTTCTCCCGCCACCACTTTCCGAGATTTCGTCCATCGCGACCGATGATCTCGATCGCCGGGAAGTTGGCCTCCCACAGGTCGTATCCGGTCGCCAGCACCAGGGTGTCGATACGCGTCTTGGTGCCGTCGACGGCCACGATGCCGTCTGACTCGATTCGCTCGATCCCGCTGGTCTGCAGGTGCACATGGGGTTTGGTGAACGTGCGGTAATAGGTGTTGGAGAACGTCGGCCGCTTACAGCCCAGGTCGTAATCCGGAGTCAGCTTGGCGCGTAGCTTGGGGTCCCGGATGGAGATCGCTCGCAGGACCGTGGCCAGACCCGTCGCCCCGATATTCAGCCGGCGGAACAGTGCCTGCCGGTGGTGCAACCCGACGTAGATGAAGAACTCGTAGATCGCGTCGGTGACCGCGCGTACCGCACGCTGGGTGATCGGGACGCGGCCGAATAATCGCTTCGCTGCCGGAGGGATATGGATATCGACCTTGGGCACCACCCAGATCGGCGTGCGTTGGTACACCGTCAGGTCACCGGCCCGCCTGGCCAGTTCCGGGATCAACTGCACTGCCGTCGCGCCGGTACCGATGATTCCGATTCGCCGGCCGGCGGGGTCGAAGTCGTCATCCCAGTCGGCGGTGTGGATCACCGTGCCGTTGAAGTCACCGATGCCGGCAATCTCCGGCGTGTGCGGCTGGGAAAGGAAACCGGTCGCGGTGATCAGGTACCGCGTACTCAGGGTCTGGCCGTCGGACAATGCCACCCGCCAGAGGTCGGCCTCGGAGTCCCAGCGCGCGCCTTCGACGGAGGTGTTGAACCGGATGTGACGCCGTACGTCGTACTTGTCGGCGACGTCGTCGGCGTACTGCTTAATCTCAGCACCGGTGGAGTACACCCGCGACCAGTTGGGGTTGGGCTCGAAGAAGTAGGAGTAGGTGGTGGTCGGGACGTCCACGGTCAGGCCCGGGTAGTGGTTGACGTACCAGGTGCCGCCGAGATCGTCCTCGCGGTCCAGGAGTACGAAGTTCTCGAACCCCAGCCGCTTGAGCTGGATCGCCGCACCGATACCCCCGAAACCGGCTCCGACGACGATCACATCGAACAGTTGCGCGGTCATATTTCGACGGTACCCGACCCGCCGTCGCCGGTGCCGCTGTCGATAACGCTGCAGCGCAGCGCCGCATCGACGGCGAGTGCGGCCACATCGAGTGTTTTCGATGCGAGGTCATGTCGGGCCCCGGTGATCTCGACGATCTCCGTCGGGGCCGTGATCAGCCCGGCGGCCGTGCGCAGTGCGGCGATGCTGCCGAATGGGTCGGCGGTGCCGTGGGTGAACATCGCGGCGCCGTGGGTGAGCACCACCACCCCGACGGGTTTGTTCGCCGGTGGGTGCGCAACGCCCGCTATCCCGTCAAGGTGATCGCTCACACCTGCAGCCGGAACAGTGCGGACACCGGTCCCATTCCCTGTCCGATCTGGTAGGCCGCGCGCAGGCACTCGGTCACCCAGGCCTTGCCGAACGCAACCGCATCGGGCATCAAATAGCCGTGAGCCAGTGCGCACGCGGTGGCCGCGGCCAGGGTGTCGCCGGCGCCATGGTCGTGGCGAGTGTCCACCCGTGGCGCGTCGAAGGTGTGAAAGTCTTTGCCGTCGTACAGCAGATCGGTGCTGTGCGACGCGGTACGAAGGTGGCCACCCTTGACCAGTGCCCACATCGGGCCGAGGTCGTGCAGGGCCCGGGCGGCGTCACGTTGGGTCGCGTCGTCGACGACGTCGATGCCGACCAGCAGTCGAACCTCGTCGAGGTTGGGGGTGACCAGACTGGCCAGCGGGAACAACCGGGTGCGCAGAGTTTCCAGTGCCGACGGATGTAGCAGTGGGTCCCCGTGCATCGAAGCGCAGACCGGATCGACGACGAAGGGCACCGTGCCGGCTAGCCCCAACCCGCGCCAACTGTCTGCGACGGCCTCGATGATCTCCGAGGACGCCAGCATTCCGGTTTTGGCCGCCGCAATGCCGATATCGGTCGCAACCGCCTCGATCTGGCCGGCCACGATATCGGTGGGGATCTCGTGGAAACCGTTGACGCCCAATGAGTTCTGCACCGTCACCGCGGTGACGGCGACCAGTGAGTGCACGCCCAATAGGGCGAAGGTGCGCAGATCGGCCTGCAGGCCGGCGCCGCCACCGGAATCAGACCCGGCGATGGTGAGTACCCGCACCGGGGTCTCACCCGCCTGTGGCAACGGCAGGAAATTCACGACGCACTCCCTTCGGGAAACGGTTTACATAGCTAATATATGCTTTTGTCGTTCGGGGTTCACCGCGACGACGAGATGATGATGACGCAACTTCAGCGGATGCCGGCTGCCGAGGCCTCCGACGAGCACCCGCGCTACAAGTGGGTGGTGCTGTCCAACACGACTCTGGGCACCCTGCTGGCGACCATCAACGCCTCGATTGTGCTGATCTCGCTGCCGGCCATCTTCCGCGGTATCGGCCTGAATCCGCTGCATCCGGCGAACGTCGGCTACCTGCTCTGGATGCTGATGGGCTATCTGGTGGTGACCGCAGTCCTGGTGGTGCCCTTCGGCCGCCTCGGTGACATGTACGGCCGGGTCCGGATGTACAACCTCGGGTTCATCGTGTTCACGCTCGCCGCGGTCGCGTTGTCCTTCGACCCGTTCGCACTCGACGCCGGTGCGATCTGGCTGATCGGATGGCGCGTGATCCAGGGCATCGGGGGCGCGATGCTGATGGCCACCGCCTCAGCCGTGCTCACCGACGCCTTCCCGGCCACCCAGCGTGGCATGGCTCTGGGCGTCAACATGGTCGCCGCCGTCGCCGGATCGTTCCTCGGACTGCTCATCGGTGGGGTACTGGCCGAGATCAACTGGCAGGCCATCTTCTGGGTCGGTGTGCCACTGGGAATCATCGGCACTATCTGGAGCATGCGCTCGCTGCGCGAGGTCGGGGTGCGGACACCCGCTCGGATCGACTGGGCGGGGACGATCACCTTCGGCGTAGGTCTGACTGTCCTGTTGGTCGGGATCACCTCCGGTATCCAGCCCTACGGCGCTCACAGCACCGGCTGGACCAACCCCGTGGTCCTCGGGGCGATCGGTGCCGGTGTGCTGTTGCTGGCGGCGTTCTATGTCATCGAGCGTCGGGTGGACCAGCCGATGGTCGACGTCCGGCTGTTCTCCTCGGCGGCGTTCGGTATGGGAAACCTCGCCGGGCTGATGGCCTCGGTGGGCCGGGGTGGTTTGCAGTTCATGCTGATCATCTGGCTGCAGGGCATCTGGTTGCCGTTGCACGGCTACAGCTTCGAGTCCACTCCGCTGTGGGCGGGGATATACATGCTGCCGATGACCGCGGGCTACCTGATTGCCGGACCGTTGGCCGGCTCCCTTGCCGACCGGTACGGCGCCCGACCGTTCACCGTGGGCGGAATGTTGTTGGCGGCCTTCTCTTTTATCGCCCTGGTGATGATCCCGGTCAATTTCAACTATCCACTTTTCGCGGGGTTGATCTTCCTCAACGGCCTCGGCGGCGGAATCTTCACCGCGCCTAATACCGCGGCGATCATGAGTAGCGTCCCGGCCGCCCAGCGCGGCGCTGCCTCCGGTGTGCGCGCCACCATCTTCAATGCCGGCTCATCGCTGTCGATCGGGATCTTCTTCTCCCTCATGATCGTCGGGCTCGCGCACTCCCTACCCGATGCGATGAGCCGTGGACTTCAGCAGCAGGGTGTTCCGGCGGCACTGGCTCACCAGGTGGCCGATACCCCGCCGGTCGGAAGTCTGTTCGCCGCCTTCCTCGGCTACAACCCGATGGCCGAACTGCTGGCGCCCTCCAACGGGCTGGCCCTGCCTGGAGTCAACGCCGAGGTCTTGACGGGTCAGGCGTTCTTCCCGCAACTGATCTCCGAGCCGTTCCACACCGGTCTGGTGGTCGTGTTCGGAGCCGCGGCGGTGATGATGCTGATTGGCGCAATCGCGTCGCTGTTCAACCCGGGCCGCTACTCCCAATCCCTGGGGTAGTGCGCAGGCTCTCAGGTAACTTCCTGGTGTGCCCCTGACCAACCGCCAGATCCTGCTGCGCCACCGCCCGAGTGGTCTGCTCGGCCCGGGGGACGCCGAGGCCGTCACCACGGCCGCCCCGGTGCCCGCCGACGGCGAAGCACTGCTGCGCACCACCTACATCGGCCTCGACGCCGCAGCGCGAACCTGGCTCAACGATCAGCCGGGCTATCTGCCACCGGTTGCACTGGGCGAGGTGATCCGATCGGCCGGAATCGGTGAGGTGGTCGAATCACGCTGTCCCGCATACCAGGTTGGCGATATCGTCACCACGCTCACCGGGTTCCAGGAGTACTCGATCATTCGCGATGACGTGTTCAGCACCGTCATACCCGGTGAGACAGATCAGGTCGCGATCATGTCGGTGTACGGATCGAGTGGCACCACAGCCTATTTCGGCATGACCGATATCGGCCGCCCGCAACCCGGCGAGACGGTGGTCGTCTCCGCGGCCGCAGGTGCCACCGGTTCGATCGCCGGACAGATCGCCAAAATCGCCGGCGCCCGGGTGATCGGCATCGCCGGTGGGCCGCAGAAGTGCCGAGTTGTTGTGGAGGACTTCGGGTTCGACGCGTGCATCGACTACAAGAGCGACGACCTGCCGGCCGCGCTCAAGCAGCATTGCCCGAAGGGTGTCAATGTTTACTTCGACAACGTCGGCGGACCCATTCTCAACGCCGTGCTCGGCCGGTTGGCACCCAGGGCCCGGGTGGTGCTGTGCGGGGTGATCTCCAGTTATCTGACCGGTGAGCACCCCGGGCCGGCCAACTACGTCAACCTGCTCGCCAAGACCGCTTCCATGCAGGGGTTCAACGCACTGCAGGAGTGGGGCCGTTTCGACGAGGCCTACGGGCAACTGCGCCGCTGGGAGAACGACGGCTCCCTGCGGCATCGGGAGACGATCTTCGAGGGCTTGAACTCATGTGTCGAGGCGCTCAACGGACTGTTCACCGGAGCCAATATCGGCAAAATGCTGGTCAGGGTTTAACTCGACGGGTTTAGGTCGACAAAGACCGGCGCATGGTCGCTGGGCGACCCGATCCGGTTCTTGCCGGTTTTGCGTTCGTCGCGGACGATTTCGGCGTTGGTCACCCGGTGCGCCAATGCCGGTGAGGCCAGGATGAAGTCGATCCGCATGCCCTCGCGTTTGGGGAACCTCAATTGGGTGTAGTCCCAGTAGGTGTAGACCCCGGGCCCGGGAGTGAACGGCCGGACCACGTCGGCGAAGGCGGCCTCGATCGCGGCGAACACGGCACGCTCCGGCTCGGTGACATGCGTGCTGCCGCGAAAGACATCCACATTCCAGACGTCCTCATCGGTGGGTGCGATATTCCAATCTCCCACCAGGGCGATCTGTGCCTCCGGTTCGCGCGCTATCCAGGATTCGGCACAATCCCGCAGTGCGGCAAGCCATTCCAACTTATAGCGGTAATGCGGATCGTCGACACCCCGGCCGTTGGGCACGTACAGGCTCCAGATCTGAACACCGGCGCAGGTTGCTCCCAGCGCGCGCGCCTCGGCCCTGGCCACCGCGCCGTCCTTACCCCAGGCCGGTTGGCCGTCGAAGGCAGTCGTCACGTTGTCGAGTCCGACCCTGGAGGCGATCGCCACCCCGTTCCACTGGTCGTGCCCGCAGTGCGCCACCTCGTAGCCGGCCGCCACAAAAGGCATCGTCGGGAACTTGTCGTCGGCGCACTTGGTTTCCTGCATCGCCAGAACGTCCACCTCGCCACGCACCATCCAGTCGACCACCCGGTCCACCCGGGTACGGATCGAGTTCACGTTCCAGGTGGCTACCCGCAAGCTCTGGCCGACCATGGCTACAGGCTAGTGCGCAACAACCGGCGCGCGTCCACATAGCGCAGGTGGTGGTGCAACCCGTAGCCGAGCGATGCGTACAACTGGATGGCCGCGGCGTTGTCATCGAGTACTTGAACATAGCCGCGGTGCGCGCCCCGACCGATTCCCCAGGCCTGCAATGCCTCGCACACCGTTCGGCCATGGCCGGCCCCCCGGTGCGCATCGGCGACATGGACCGCCGAGATACCCAGCCAGACCGCGCCGTTGGGTGCCACGGTGACCGCGCCGCGGCCCACGGCCACACCGCCGACCGAGGCGAACACCACCTCGCCGTCGACGACTGCCGTCAGCACCTCCGCTGGAACGGCGCGCTGATAGCAGGCCAGCCAGGCGGCATCCGGCCGGTCGTGCAGGCGGGCGGCCACCTCGCGGCCGACCCCGTCCAGATCGCGCACCATCACCCTGGTCCGCTTGACGCCGTCGGTTCGCACCGCCAGCAGTCGATCCGGTAGCGCAAGCCACGGTTCCAGTCCACGCTCGCCGTACCAGGAGACGACACCCTCGAGATCGGCTATTGATGACGAGAAGTCCAGTGGTACAGCGGAATTCGCACGACTGGTGTGGCCGCCACCGGCTCGCAGCAGCCAGCCCCGATGCCAGTGCTGTTCAGTCCCCGGCCAGGCCAGCGCCGCGGCGTGCTCGAGCGAGCGGATCTCCGATGCCCGAACCGGGATGTGGCTCAGCTCGCGCACAGCCACCACATCACCCGGCGAGATCGACACCGTCCCCGCTGATTTCGTGCGAACGTCGATCAGCGGTGTCACTGTCGAGAGGTAGCCGATGACGTCGGTCTGGCCACCGGCGGTGTCGCGATACCGGACGCTGACCCGACTGCCCCGCGCCGGCCAGTTCGGCATCAGTGCCCGAAGGGATCGGGTTCGGAACCGGGCAACCAGGACAGCCCCGGAACACCCCATCCGTTGGACTTGACCGCCCGCTTGGCTGAGCGGGCGTGTCGGCCGATCAGTGTGTCGACGTAGAGGAGTCCGTCGAGATGTCCGGTCTCGTGCTGCAACATCCGGGCGAACAGCCCGGTGCCCTCCAGGCTGACCGGGTTGCCGTCGGCGTCGAGTCCGGTGACCCGTGCCCACGTCGCGCGCCCGCACGGGAATGACTCACCCGGCACCGACAGACAACCCTCGTCATCGGTTTCCGGATCAGGCATCGTCTCGGGGATCTCCGAAGTCTCGAGCACCGGGTTGATCACCACGCCGCGGCGGTAGTTCGCGTTGCCACGCTCCTCGGCACAGTCGTAGACGAAAAGCCGCAATCCCACGCCGATCTGGTTGGCGGCCAGACCGACTCCGTTGGCGGCGGTCATGGTGTCGTACATGTCGGTGATCAGATCGGTCAGATCGGCTGGAAGCGCACCGTCGGGCCCGACCGGCACCGGCGCGGTCGGGACGTGCAGGACGGGATCGCCGAGGATCACAACGCGACGGACTGCCATGATCGGTTAGCTTAAAGTGAGCCGACGCGCGGCGTTCGATGCCGGGCAGGACAACTCAGGCGTGATTGAATGACGACCGAACTACAGCGATGTCAGTATCAAGTCTTCGGGAAGGGCCGGTCGATCTCATGGACGGCGCCATGGCACGGGCTGAGGGGTCTGACGGCGACGCCGAACTGCCCGAGGGGCTGACCCGCCGGGAGTACGACATCTTGGCCTTCGAGCGGCAGTGGTGGAAGTACGCCGGCGCCAAGGAAGACGCCATCAAGGATCTTTTCTCGATGTCAGCCACTCGTTACTACCAGGTGCTCAACACGCTGGTTGATCGGCCCGAGGCGCTGGCCGCCGACCCGATGCTCGTCAAGCGGCTCCGTCGGCTGCGGGCCAGCCGGCAGAAAGCCAGGGCTGCGCGCCGACTGGGCTTCGAGTTCCCCTGACCGGGCCCCGGTTACAGTGAGCCCGGTGAACGAGCGCGTCCCCGACTCCGCGGGGCTTCCCCTGCGTGCCATGGTCATGGTGCTGCTATTCCTCGGTCTGATCTTCCTGCTGGTCGGATTCCAGGCGATGACCGCCGATGGTGACGGCGCCGCCGACCCACCGCGATCGGTGGCCACCAGCACCACCACACCCGCGGTGCCCAAGTCGGACATCCGTGTCTACAGCATCACCGACGATGAGGCGGCGGCTGTCCGGGTCTCCGACCGACTCAAGGAGGCGGGCTGGAACGTCACCGCCACGGCGACCTCCACGGTGGCCGAGTTGCCTGTCACGACGGTGTTTTTCGGAACCGCCGAAGGTGAGCAGGCGGCAGCCGAATCCGTCGGCAAGATTCTCGAGGCGCCGGTACAACCGCGGATACCCGAAATTTCCGAGGATCCACCCGGCGTGATCGTGTTGGTGACGGGTTAGGCTCTCTGCCATGCCCACGCTCCTCGGTTCGCTGAAGCCCGCCGTCGCCGTGTTGTTCGTTGTTCCTGTCGCTTTTTTAAGCGGCTGCTCACCCTATGAGCCCGCCGCGACGGAGCCCGGCACCACGCCGCCGATCTGGACGGGAGCACCCGCCCCGGCCGGTACGGAAATGGGCCACGGCGGGATGGAGATGGGCCACGGCGACATGGGCGCCATGGGCCACGGCGGCATGCCCGCGGCCGCCAGTCCTACCAGCACCCTGACCGCGCAAATCAATGCCGCCGACGGCACCCAGGTCGCCGCGGCCACCATTGAGTTCAGGGATCAGGACGCGTTCGCCACCGTCACCATTCAGACCACGGCACCGGGCCTGCTTGCCCCGGGCGCGCACGGTCTGCACATCCATACCGTCGGCACGTGCGAGGCCAATTCGGTGGCACCCACCGGCGGCGCACCCGGTGATTTCCTGTCCGCGGGAGGGCATTTTCAGGGCGGTGGCGTGGGTGCCCACCCCAACCACGCCGGTGACCTGAGTTCCCTGCAGGTTCGCGGCGACGGCAGCGCGATTCTTGTCACCACGACCAATGCCTTTGATCAGGCCGATCTTCTGGACGGCGCCGGAACGGCCATCATCATTCACGCGAACTCCGACAACTTCGCCAACATCCCGGCTGATCGGTACCAGCAGATCGCCGGCGGTGTACCCGGACCGGATGAGGCGACGCTGGCTACCGGCGACGGCGGTAAGCGGGTCGCCTGCGGTGTCATCAGCGCCGGTTAGGATCGACTTCGCGGGATCGCCGCGATCGACACTCGGTGTCGAATGGGAGTTCGCCCTCGTCGACGTCGCCAGTCGTGACCTCAGCAACAAAGCCGCCGAGGTAATCGCCGATGTGGGTGAGAACCCGTATGTGCATAAGGAATTGCTGCGCAACACCATTGAGGTCGTCACGGGAGTCTGCGACACCGTTGCCGAGGCGATGGACGACCTGCGCTCAACCCTGATCCCGACGCGAGCGGTTGTCGAAGGCCGCGGAATGGAACTGTTCTGTGCCGGCACCCACCCGTTCGCTCAGTGGTCCGAGCAAAAACTCTCCGAAGGTGCGCGGTATGCCGAGTTGATTCACAGGACGCAGTGGTGGGGCCGCCAGATGTTGATCTGGGGCGTGCATGTGCATGTCGGCGTCTCCTCTGCGCACAAGGTCATGCCGATCATCTCCTCGCTGCTCAATCAGTACCCGCACCTGCTCGCACTGTCGGCCTCCTCACCGTTCTGGTCCGGTGAGGACACCGGCTATGCCAGTAACCGGGCGATGATGTTCCAGCAGTTACCGACGGCCGGACTGCCGTTTCAATTTCGGTCGTGGCGCGAATTTGAGAGCTTCGTGCATGACCAGAAGAAGACTGGAATCATCGATCACGTCAACGAAATCCGTTGGGACATAAGGCCATCGCCGCAGCTGGGAACAATCGAGGTCAGAGTCTTCGACGGTATCTCCAACCTGCGGGAACTCGCATCGCTGGTGGCGCTGACCCATTGCCTGATCGTGGATCTAGACCGGCGCCTGGACGCCGGCGAACAGCTGCCGGTGATGCCGCCATGGCACGTGCAGGAGAACAAATGGCGGGCCGCCCGCTACGGACTTGACGCGATCATCATCCTCGACGCTGACAGCAACGAGCGGCTGGTGACCGAGGATCTCGACGATCTGCTGACCCGCCTCGCGCCGGTGGCGACATCGCTGAATTGCGCTGACGAGTTGGCCGCGGTCGCCGATATCCCGCGCCACGGCGGGTCCTATCAACGGCAACGCCGGGTTGCCGAGGCCCATGATGGAGACCTCCGCGCCGTGGTTGACGCGCTGGCTTCCGAATTGGATAGCAACGAATTGGATAGCAGCGAATTGGACACCGGCGACTTGGGTTCTGGCGATACGGATAGGGGCACATGCCGATGAGGTGGTATCGACGTGCGACGGTGACCCTGCTGGCCGTCCCGATTGTGTTGGGCGCGGTCGGCTGCAGCAGGGGTATCTCCGGCACCCCGGTGGCCGCTCCTGGTCCGCCACTGCTGGCCACCACGTGCCGGGACTACGCGGACATGACCCCCGCGGCCCGCCGTGAGGTGATCACTGCAATCGGTGCGGCCGGCAACAAACTGGTTGCCACCAACCCGGATCTGTGGACCGGGGTGGCTGCTGCGCTGTGCACTTTCGCCTCCCCGAGTGCGCCGGTGAAAGATGTCGTGACCGGCGGCATCAGGTAGCGCTGTGACTGCCATGTTTCCGCTGCAGTCGGCGTTGCTGCCCGGTGAGACATTACCGCTGATGATTTTCGAACCGCGCTACGCCCTGATGGTGCAGGACTGTCTGGCGGCCGATGACCCGACATTCGGCGTCGTGTTGATCAGCCAGGGCCGTGAGGTCGGCGGCGGCGAAACCCGCAGTGCGGTAGGCACACTCGCGCATATCGTCGAGTGCGTCGATCTCGGTGAGGGCCAGTACCAACTACTGGCCTCGATCGGAGAGCGGTTCCGGGTGACGGAGTGGCTGCCCGATGATCCGTACCCGCGTGCCGTTGTAGAGCAGTGGCCCGACGAGCCCGGACCACCGGTCGCCCCGGAGCGCATCGGGGAGGTGATTGACGCCATCCTCGGCTTGTTCGGAAAGGTCATTGAGGCCAGGGGCGGCCGACTGCGACCTGATGCGCTGGCTGTCGACGCTGACATCGCCGACGATCCGTCGCGCCACGTCTACGCGTTGGCATCCAGCGTCCCGATGGGTCAGGCGGACCGGTACGCGGTACTGGCCGCACCGACTCTGGCCGAACGCGTCGACGTGCTGACCGATGCGATCGAAACCGTCACCGCGATGGTCGAATTCCAGCTGTCCGGCGAGTGAGGAAATAGGCCCTCAGTGTTGGGAGGCGAATGCCCGCAACGATTCGACCTGAACCGGATCCAGCGACGGTCGGACGTTTTCGCGTGCGGTGGCGACGTCGGACGCAGTGACGTCCGCGGCGTCGATGGAGCGGCGCATTGCGGTCAGGGCGGCCTCGCGAAGCAGTGCCACACAGTCCGCCGCGCTGTAGCCGTCCAAGTCGGCGGCCAGTGCGCCGAGATCCACTTCCTTGCTCAGCGGCACCGACTTGGCGGCCGACTTGAGGATGTCGCGACGGGCGTCGGCGTCAGGGGGTTCGACGAACACCAATCGTTCCATCCGGCCCGGGCGTAGCAGGGCCGGGTCGATCAGATCGGGTCGGTTGGTGGCGCCGAGCACCACCACATCGCGCAGCGGTTCCACTCCGTCCAACTCGGTCAGCAGCGCGGCCACCACCCGGTCGGTGACACCGGAGTCGAAGCTCTGACCGCGCCGCGGGGCAAGTGCGTCCACCTCGTCGAGGAATATCAGCGATGGCGCCGAATCCCTTGCCCGGCGGAACAATTCACGCACCGCCTTCTCCGAGGATCCCACCCATTTATCCATCAGTTCCGCGCCTTTGACGGCGTGCACACTCAGTCGGCCTGAGCTTGCGAGCGCGCGCACCACGAATGTCTTGCCGCAGCCGGGCGGGCCGTAGAGCAGCACACCCCGGGGTGGGTCGACGCCGAGCCGGGCGAAGGTATCGGGATGCTGGAGCGGCCACAGTACGGCTTCGGTGAGCGCCTGTTTGGTGTGGACCATATCGCCGACGTCATCGAGTGTCACCGAGCCGACGGCAATCTCTTCGGTGTTCGACCGCGACAGCGGCCTGATCACGCTCAGCGCACCGGTGAGGTCGTCCTGGGTCAACGCCGGGGGTTTACCGTCATCGCTGGCTCGGGCGGCGGCACGCAAGGCCGCCTCCCGAACCAAAGCGGCAAGGTCAGCCCGAACGAATCCGGGTGTGCGGTCGGCGATCTCGTCCAACGTCAGTTCGCCTGCCGGGACGTCACGCAGCAACACCTCCAACAGTGCCTTGCGGATGGCGCCATCGGGCAGGCTCAGGCCCAGTTCGCGGTCGCACAGCTCAGGCGACCGCAGCCGGGGATCCACGGAATCTGGTGCCTGGGATGTGGCGACCAGCGCGACACCCGGCGCGGCGACGGCCTTGCGCAGCTCACTGAGGATCATGGTGGCCACCGGTTCGGCCGGTTCGGGCAGCAGCGCGTCGATATCGGTGACGAGCAGAACCCCGCCGCCACTGGTCACGTCGGCCACTGCACGGGCAACCGCCTGATGGCGGTCGGTGGCCGCCAGTGCGCCGGTGTCCGGGCCGTCGAGGTCGATCAACCGCCGGCCCGCGCACACGGCGCGTACCAACCTCGCCTTGCCGACTCCGGCCGGTCCGGTGATCAGCACGCCGAGATTCGGTTTGGCACCGAGCTTTTCCAGCAGTGCCGGTTCGTCAAGCGCCAGTTTGAGCCATTCGGTGAGCCGGCCGGCCTGTGCATGCTGACCCTTGAGGTCGTCGATGCTGACCTCGGGTTCCGCCGGCCACTGGGTGGGCGGGCTGACGGCGGCCGTCGTACCGGTGCCGACGGTGCCACCGTCACCCCAGGTGACCGATGAGTTCGGTTGTACCGAAACAGGTCCGGCCGGGTCGGTACCGGTGACGGTCAGTAACTCCGATGTCCAGGTGATGCCCACCGCGGACGTCAACGCCGAACTTGCCTGGGATGTGGAGGTTCCCGGCCCGAGGTCGCGGGGCAGCAGCGACACGGTGTCCCCGACTGTCAGGACCTTGCCCAGCAGCGCCTGGCGCAACGTCGCCGGTGGCACCGATCGGGTGGCCAGTGTCGAACCGCTCAGGGTGACCGACCGGGCGCCGTACACCGTCACCGGCGTGACGATTACGGCCGAATCCTCGCGCAGGCCGGCGTTAGACAGCGTGACGTCGTCTACCAGTGCGGTTCCGGTGGGGGTACCGGCCGGTGCCACACCCGCCACCGCCGCGGTGGTCCGCGAGCCGATGAGGGTAACCGCGTCCCACTCCCGGATGCCGAGTGCCGCAATGGCTTCCGGATGAAGACGAACAACACCGCGGCGAGAGTCCAGAGCTGAGGTGTTAAGCCGCGCGGTGAGTGTCAGGCTCGAGGTGGACCCGGGCTTGGCGGGCATCAGTTCGGACGCGTCGGACACGGTCTCAGCCTCCTGGTTTGCGTAGGCCCAGTCGGGCTGTCGATCGACGGTTGGGGTTCTCTGCGTTACGTGCGGCGCGTCGCGCGGCGCGCCGCTGCCGGGGTTTGTCGTCCCATGCCTCCGGGTGTGCCGCGGCCCAGCGTTGACTGCGAATCGTGAACGGGATGATCAGCAGGTAACCCGCGATGATCAGCAGCACCAGGACGTAGGGGAACAGCAGCAGGCCGGCGGCGACCCCCGCGACTCCGATCAGCAACACCGGCGCTGCATTTGCAGGTACCGACACCGACTTCAAGGCCATGGTCGGCACCCGGCTCACCAGGAGGGTGGCGTTCGCCGCCAGCCAGAGGCAGAGGAACCACGTCGAGGTCCACCAGCCGTGGCCGAACTGCAACATCGCTGCAAGGGGGCCGATCACACCGACCGCGCCACACGGCGCCGGCATACCCACGAAGTACTGCCGGGTGTAGGCCGGTTGGGTGTCGTCGTCGAGCAGGGTGTTGAACCGGGCCAGGCGCAGCACGATGCACACCGCGTAGAGCAGAACGAAGATCCAGCCGATCGGCGAGGACGGCAGCAGCGTGATGTAGATGACCAGCGCCGGCGCGACGCCGAAGTTGACCGCATCGGCGAGCGAGTCGATCTCCGCGCCCATCGGCGATTGGGCGTGCAGTGCGCGCGCGATACCGCCGTCGATGCCATCCAGTACCGCGGCGGCCCCGATCAATGCCAGTGCAATATGCGGCCGACCGTCCAGTGCGAACTTGATTGACGTCAGCCCGGCGCAGATCGCCAGCACCGTCGTGGCGCTGGGCAGGATGCGTAGCCCTCGATTGGGTTGAGTCCTGGGCTTGATCACGGCAGCCGGGCCATCACCGTTTCGCCGGCCAGCGTTCGCTGCCCCGACTCGATGAGTACCTCCGCGCCCGCGGGCAGGTAGGTGTCCAGCCGGGAGCCGAACCGGATCAGCCCATAGGTCTCGCCGATGTCCACGTGATCACCGACATGCAGATCGCAGACGATGCGCCGGGCGATCAGGCCGGCGATCTGTACCACCACCACGCTGTGTCCTTCCGGCGTGCGGATCGCAACGCTGTTGCGCTCATTTTCCCCACTCGCGGCCGGTAGGTCGGCGGAATGGAAGCGGCCGGGGCGGTGGGCCACCGTGGTCACCTCGCCTCCGATCGGAATGCGCTGCACATGGGCATCCAGCAGGGACAGGAAAATGCTGATCCGGACGACCGGAGTCGATCCCAGACCGAGTTCGGCCGGTGGTGCGGCCGTCTCCAGCAGACACACCACCCCATCGGCGGGTGCGACGACGACACCGGTCCCACTCGGCGGAACGCGGGACGGGTTCCGGAAGAACGCGGCGTTGGCACCGGCGGCCGTCAGGCCTACTCTGCGAGCCCAGCGGTGATTGCGGCCCAGGGCCGCCACGGCCAGCCCCGCCGAGATGAAGGGCAGGCCGGCCGGGTGCACGGGTGGCACCGACGATCGCACCAGGGCGAGCAGGCGTTGCGGGCCGGACTCGGGGATATCGTCCGCGGAGCGGGGGCGTCGGGCCACGACGAGTGATCCTACGGTGCCAGGTCCCACAGTTCGACCTGCTCACCGACGGCCAGTGCGGTGACGTCTTCGCTGATGTTGAGCAGGCAGTCTGCCGAGGCCAGCCAGCGCAGGTGGTGCGATGCGGGCGGGCCGTAGCTGACCACGGTCCCGGAGTCGCGGTCGTAGACACCCCGGCGGAACTGCCGTCGGCCGGCCGGTGAGGTGAGCGCTTCGGCCAGCACCGCGGTGCACACCGGGCGGTGTGGGTGCGCGCACCCCATCGCGGCGCGCAATGCGGGCCGGATGAACACCTCGAAGGACACCAGCGCGCTGACCGGGTTGCCGGGCAGTGTGACGATCGCGGCGCCCGTCGCGGTTCGCCCCGCGCCCTGCGGCATCCCGGGCTGCATCGCGACCTTCACGAACTCGACGCCACCGCCGGTGCCGAAGGCGTCTTTGACCACCTCGTAGGCCCCGGCGCTGACGCCGCCTGAGGTGATGATCAGATCGGTCCGACCCGCGTAGGAGTCGAGCAGCGCGGTGAACCGCGCGGCGTCGTCGTCACAGGTGACCGTGGCCACCACCTCGGCCCCGGCGTCGCGCACCGCGGCGGCGAGCATCACCGCGTTGGACTCATAGATCTGGCCCGGCCGCAGCGGAGTTCCAGCCGCCACCAACTCCGACCCGGTGGAGATCACCAGCACCCGCTGACGCGCAATGATCTCCAGTTCGCCGATTCCGAGCGCGGCCACCAAGCCCAATGCGGCCGGCCCGACGACCTGTCCGGCGTGCAGCACCGTACTGCCGGCTGCGACATCCTCCCCGGCCCGACGGATGTGCTGCCCGGCCTTCGGAGTTGCCGTGATCGCGACCATCTCGACTCCACCGTCAGTGCTCTCGACGGCGACCACCGCCGTTGCTCCCGACGGCATCGGTGCGCCCGTCATGATGCGGTGCGCCGTGCCCGCAATCAACGTGAGCGCATCGGTCCGGCCGGCCGGAATATCCTCGGCCACAGGAAGTTTCACCGGGTTCTCGACACTCGCCCCGGTCACGTCCTCGTACCGAACCGCGTAGCCGTCCATCGACGAGTTATCGAAAATCGGGAGTGACAGCCCGGCGATCACGTCGTGGGCGAGCACCAGTCCGGCAGCGTCGACCAGACCAACGGTGACAGCGGGCCGTGCGGTGATCAGCTCCGAGACAACGCGCTGATGCTCCGCGACGCTACGCATCCGAGGTGTCCCTACACCGGGTAGGTGACGCCGGTGAGTTCCTCGGACACGGTCCAGAGTCGTTCCTGGATCGCCTCATCCCTGGACTGTTCGCTCGTCGTCGCCAGTTCGGGGTAGCCGCGCATCTCCCGGAAGCCGTCGGGACCCCAGTACTGGCCCCCCTTGACTTTCGGGTCGGTCGCGGCGCGCAGTGTCGCGAGTGCACCGACCTCAGAGGTGTTCAGCACCTTGCCGAACAGCCACGCCACGCCCGGCAGTTCGTAGCCGGGGACGTGCCGGCTGAGTTCGGTGGCAGCCACGCCGGGGTGCGCGGCGACCGCGATGGTCTTGGCCTTGGCTGCGGCCAGCCGCCGCTGCAGGTCGTAGGCGAACATCAGGTTGGCCAGCTTGGACTGGCCGTAGGAGGCGACCTTGTCGTAGCTGCGACTTTCCCACTGCAGATCGGCGAAGTCGATCTTGGCCTTGATCTTGTGGGCGATGCTGGCCACCACGACGACACGGGAGCTATCCACCGGAAGAAGGTTTTTCAGCAGGAGCCCGGTGAGCGCGAAGTGACCGAGGTGGTTGGTGCCGAACTGCAATTCGAACCCGTCGGCGGTCGTCGACTTCGGCGGGTACATCACGCCGGCGTTGTTGATCAGCAGGTCGATGCGCGGGTATGCGACGGCGAGTTCGGCGCCTGCTGTGCGTACCGAAGCCAGCGAGCCCAGGTCCAATTTGTGTACCGCGACCTCAGCGCCGGGGGTCAGTTTCCGGATGCGGGCGGCAGCCTCCTCGCCCTTGGCGGTGTCGCGGACCGCCATCACCACCTTCGCGCCGCGGGCGGCCAGTGCTCGTGCGTTGTCATAGCCGAGACCGGTGTTGGAGCCGGTGACGATGGCCAGTCGGCCGCTCTGGTCGGGAACGTTTTCCTCAGTCCAAGTCATGGTTAGAACATACTCAACGCCGCGGTGGGCCCGGCGGCAAGCACTAGGGTCTATTGACATGCCCGTCGGCCCGGTGGTGTTCGACATCGACGGTGTACTGGTGACGTCGTGGCGCCCCATCCCCGGCGCCGTCGAGACATTGCGCGTCCTCGCCGATCGTCGGATCGCCTGCTCCTACCTCACCAACACCACGACGCTGACCCGAGTGCAGATCGCCTCGGCGCTGTCGGATGCCGGCATGAACGTCCGGCCCGATGAGGTGATCACCGCCGCTGGCCTGACCGCCGATTATGTCCGCGCGCGCTATCCGGGTGCCCGATGCCTTCTGGTCAACAACGGTGACATCGCGGCCGACATGCCCGGCCTGGATATCGTCAGCGATGTCGCGAACGCCGAGAAGCCCGACGTGATCCTGCTCGGCGGCGCCGGCCCGGAGTACAACCATCGGACGCTGAGTCGGGTCTACGAGTGGATGGCCTCCGGTGTCCCGGTGGTGGCGATGCACCGCAGCACCGCCTGGGAAACTGATGCGGGCCTGCTGATCGACACCGGTATGTACCTGATCGGGATGGAGCAGGCCTCCGGTCGCACGGTGACCGCGGTGGGAAAGCCCGCCCCGGCAGGATTCCAGGCCGCCGCCGCCCGGCTGGGTGTCGACCCCGACGAGACGTACATGGTCGGCGATGACCTCAACAATGACGTCCTGCCCGCCCAGGTGGTCGGCATGACCGGCGTGCTTGTGCGAACCGGGAAGTTCCGGCAGGAGACCGTAGACCGTTGGGCCGCAGACGAATTCGCGATGCAACCCAATTACATCATCGACTCGGTTGCAGATATTCCAGCTCTGCTGGGTCTATGAACTAGGCGCTGCGCCAACCGCGCAGATTCTCGATGCGTTCCTGCAACTGGTCGCTGTTGGCGGCCGCGACCGGCGGGCCACCGCACACCCGGCGCAACTCGTTGTGGATCCAGCCGTGCGACTTGCCGCTGCGGTGATGTATCGCCGATACCAGGGTGTTGAGCTCACGCCGGAGATCACGCAACTGCCCGTGGGTGGATACCCGCACGGGCAGTCCGGAGGCCGACCGCGTCGCCAGTTGCTCATCTTGTCTGCGGCGCAGCAGGTCTCGCATCTGCGCGGTGTCGAGGAGACCGGGGATCCCGAGATAGTCCGCCTCCTCGGCGCTGCCGGCGGGTGTGGCGGTGCCGAATGACGAGCCGTCGAAGATCACCTGATCCAGTTCGGCGTCGGAGCCGAGGAACTCGAAGCCGTTGTCGGCGTCGGTCGGCTCGGTGCGCTGACGATCGTCAACCTCGTCGAAGCCGAGCGACTCGCGGTGTGGCTTGCCCAGCACATGGTTGCGCTGCGCCTCGAGTTCGCTGGCCAACTGCAGCAGCGACGGCACCGACGGCAGGAAGATGCTCGCGGTCTCTCCTTGTGTTCGGGAGCGGACGAATCGGCCGATCGCCTGGGCGAAGAACAGCGGTGTCGACGCGCTGGTGGCGTAGACGCCCACCGCCAGGCGCGGCACGTCGACACCTTCGGAGACCATCCGCACCGCCACCAGCCAGCGGTTCGTGCCCTTCTCGAATGCACTGATCCGGTCCGAGGATCCGGGATCGTCGGAGAGCACCAGCGTCGGCGCTTCGCCGGTGATGGCGGTCAGCAGTGCGGCGTAGGCACGCGCGGCATTCTGGTCGGAGGCGATCACCATGCCGCCGGCGTCCGGCATCCCGCCGTCGCGCAGTTGCGACAGTCGGGTGTCGGCCGCACTGATGACCGCGGGCATCCATTCGCCGTCCGGATCCAGTGCCGTCCGCCAGGCGCGCGCCGTCTGTTCGGCACTCAGCGGCTCGCCGAGTCGGGCGGCGAACTCCTCGCCGGCATTGTTACGCCAGCGGGCCTCGCCCGAGTAGGCCAGGAAGATCACCGGGCGCACCACACCGTCGGTGAGCGCATCGGAGTAGCCGTAGGTGTGATCGGCCCTGGAGTGTCGGAAGCCCGCAGCGTCCGCTTCGTAGCTGATGAACGGGATGGCGCTGTCATCGCTGCGGAACGGCGTCCCGGTCAGGCCGAGTCGCCGGGTGGCGTCGGAGAAGGCCTCCCGGATGCCCTCACCCCAACTCTTGGCATCCCCGCCGTGGTGGATCTCATCGAAGATCACCAGCGTGCGCCGGTTCTCGGTGCGCACCCGATGCCGCATCGGATGGCTGGCCACCTGGGCATAGGTCACCACGACACCGTGGTAGTCGTCGGAGGTGGTGGCGTTGGAGTTGGAGAAGCGCGGATCCAGCGAGATCCCGGCCGCCGTACCCGCGCCGGCCCACTGGGTCTTGAGGTGTTCGGTGGGCACCACGACGGTGATGCGCTCCACGGTGCCGTCGGCCAGCAATTCGCCGGCGATGCGCAGGGCGAACGCCGTCTTTCCCGCTCCCGGCGTTGCCACCAGCAGAAAGTCGCGTGGCCTGGCGGTCAGATAGCGCACTAGGGCCCGCCGTTGCCAGCCCCGCAATGCCTGGGTGCTGGGCGCTTCGACTGCCCGCACCCGCAGGCCTCCCTTCTGACCGAGTCGGACTCTAATGCAATCCCATCCGAGCGGACTGCGCCACGAACGCGTGTCGAAGAGGGGGTACACCCTGGGTGAACAATCTTGCACTCGGCATGGACGAGTGCTAGAAATAGTGTTGGCACTCACGACCGGTGAGTGCTAGGTCGGGACGGTGAGACCCCAGTCTGCACACAACTGAGGTCGTCCGTCGCGGGCACTGGACCCGGCCCAAGAACGTGTCACCCCCTAATCGGAGGAATCACTTCGCAATGTCCAAGATAATTGCGTACGACGAAGAGGCCCGCCGCGGCCTTGAGCGGGGACTCAATGCCCTCGCCGACGCGGTCAAGGTCACGTTGGGCCCCAAGGGCCGCAACGTCGTTCTCGAGAAGAAGTGGGGCGCCCCCACGATCACCAATGACGGCGTTTCCATCGCCAAGGAGATCGAGCTCGAGGATCCGTACGAGAAGATCGGCGCCGAACTGGTCAAGGAAGTCGCCAAGAAGACCGACGACGTCGCCGGTGACGGCACCACGACCGCCACCGTGCTGGCCCAGGCTCTGGTTCGCGAAGGTCTGCGCAATGTCGCGGCCGGCGCCAACCCGCTCGGCCTCAAGCGCGGTATCGAGAAGGCTGTCGAGAAGATCACCGAGACTCTGCTCAAGAGCGCCAAAGAGGTCGAGACCAAGGAGCAGATCGCTGCCACCGCCGGCATCTCCGCCGGGGACCAGACCATCGGCGATCTGATCGCCGAGGCGATGGACAAGGTCGGCAACGAGGGTGTCATCACCGTCGAAGAGTCCAACACCTTCGGCCTGCAGCTTGAGCTCACCGAAGGTATGCGCTTCGACAAGGGCTACATCTCGGGCTACTTCGTGACCGATGCCGAGCGTCAGGAAGCCGTTCTGGAGGATGTCTACATCCTGCTGATCAGCTCGAAGATCTCGACGGTCAAGGACCTGCTTCCGTTGCTGGAGAAGGTCATTCAGTCCGGCAAGCCGTTGCTGATCATTGCCGAGGATGTCGAGGGCGAGGCTTTGAGCACCCTCGTCGTTAACAAGATCCGCGGCACCTTCAAGTCCGTCGCCGTCAAGGCGCCGGGCTTCGGTGACCGACGCAAGGCGATGCTGCAGGACATGGCCATCCTCACCGGTGGTCAGGTCGTCAGCGAAGAGGTTGGCCTCTCCCTGGAGACCGCCGATGTCTCGCTGCTCGGTCAGGCCCGCAAGATCGTCGTGACCAAGGACGAGACCACGATCATCGAGGGCGCCGGCGACCCCGACGCCATCGCCGGGCGGGTTGCTCAGATCCGTGCCGAGATCGAGAACAGCGACTCCGACTATGACCGCGAGAAGTTGCAGGAGCGTCTGGCCAAGCTGGCCGGCGGTGTTGCGGTGATCAAGGCCGGAGCTGCCACCGAGGTGGAGCTCAAGGAGCGCAAGCATCGCATCGAGGACGCGGTGCGCAACGCCAAGGCTGCTGTCGAAGAGGGCATCGTCGCCGGTGGCGGCGTGGCCCTACTGCAGGCGGCCCCGGCGCTCGACGAGCTGCACCTCACCGGTGATGAGGCAACCGGAGCCAATATCGTGCGCGTTGCGCTCGAGGCACCGCTGAAGCAGATCGCCTTCAACGCCGGCCTGGAGCCGGGTGTTGTCGCCGAGAAGGTGCGCAACTCCCCGTCCGGAACCGGCCTGAACGCAGCCACCAACGAGTACGAAGACCTGCTCAAGGCCGGCGTCGCCGACCCGGTGAAGGTCACTCGCTCGGCGCTGCAGAACGCAGCGAGTATCGCGGCGCTGTTCCTGACGACGGAGTGCGTCGTCGCCGACAAGCCGGAGAAGGCGTCCGCAGCCGCGGGCGACCCGACCGGTGGCATGGGCGGCATGGACTTCTAAGTCCCTTTCACGAAAAAGCCCGGCCCGCTTTCGCGAGTCGGGCTTTTTCGTGTCCCCGAGCTAGGCGACCGGCTCCGCCTGCCGGCCGCGGATCAGCCGGCCCGGCCGGGCCGGGGTCGGCACGCCGTTCTCGGCGATCACCTCACCGGAGACCACGGTGGCGACGTAGCCGTCGGCGCTCTGGTCGAGGCGGCGTCCGCCACCGGGCAGGTCGTGGGCGATAACGGGCCGATGCAGGCTGAGCCCCTCGTGATCGATGACATTGAGATCGCCCTTGTAGCCCAACGCGATTCGGCCGCGGTCGGATAGCCCGGCCACCCGCGCGGGCACCGACGTCAACTGGCGCACCGCCTCGGCCACGCTGAGCCGGCCCGTCGACCGGTCTCGCGCCCAGTGCGCCAGCACGAAGGTCGGATAGCTCGCGTCGCAGATCATGCCGTAGTGCGCGCCGCCGTCGCCCAGACCCAGGACCACATCGTCGCGGAGCATCAACTCGGCGACAGTGTCCAGCGAGTTGTTCTCGTAGTTGGCCAGCGCCACCATCATCATGGCGTGCCCGTCGTCGTCGAGCAGACGGTCGTAGGCCTCTTCGAGTGGGCTGACCCCGCGGGCCGCTGCGCGGGCCAGGATGCTGTCCTGGGCGGCGGGCTCGTAGTTCGCCGGTTCGGTGAACGGGAACATCCACTCCCAGGACTGCGCGAAGTACATGAACGGGTGTCCCACCCCGGGCTTGTCGGCCAGAATACGCCTGCGCACTTGTGGTTTGCGCATCTGCGCCACCCGCTCGGCCAGTGGTAGGCCAGCGATCTCCTGGTAGCTCGGGTACAGCACGAACGGGTTTGCGGTCAGCTCCAGGCCGATCACCAGGCCGATCGGCCGGGCGAAAACCTGTGCGGTGATCTCGGCACCGGAGGCCCTGAACTTCTCGATCAGGTTCACCGCACCCGGCCAGATCGGATCACCGGAGTTGCCGGTCGTCAGGGTGAAGGTGACCGGCACCCCGGCGTCGGCCGCCGCCTCGAACACCTGCTGCAGCACCGGTTCGTAACCGCCGGCCGGAAGGTCCGGAATGAACTGCAGCAGGCCGCCACCGCCGTCGGCCATCCCGCCGACGATCGCGGCGATCTCGTCGTAGGAAGCGTCATAGGTGGGAATGGGTTCTCCGCTGCCGGTCTTGTGGAATGCGAATCGCGATGACGAAACACCCAGTGCGCCAACCTCGATCGCCTCTGCCGCCAGCGTGCGCATCAGCGCCAGATCCTCCGGCGTCGCGGGTTCACGGTCCGCGCCGCGCTGGCCCATCACGTACACCCGCAGCGGCGAGTGCGGCAGGTAGGCCGCAACGTCGATATCGCGGCGGCGGCCCTCCAGGGCATCCAGGTACTGCGGGAAGGTCTCCCAGTCCCACGGCAGTCCTTCGGTCATCACCACGCCGGGAATGTCCTCGACACCGGCCATCACATCCACCAGCACGTCATGGTCCTCGGGCCGGCACGGCGCGAAGCCCACTCCGCAGTTGCCCATCACCGCCGTGGTGACACCGTGCGACGATGACGGGCTCATCCGCTCCGACCAGATCGCCTGGCCGTCGTAGTGGGTGTGCAGGTCCACGAATCCGGGCGTGACGAGTAGCCCGTCGGCGTCGATCTCGCGGGTGCCGGATCCACCGACGGTGCCGATCGCGACGATGACGCCGTCGGACACTGCGATGTCCCCGCGGTACGGCTCACCACCGAGGCCGTCGACGATGGTGCCGTTCCGGATGACCAGGTCATAGCTCATGGCAGTCAGATTACGACGTTCCGGTGCGTGCTCCCGGAAAACTCCCCGGCTGGCCCATACCATGTGATGCACGGGACGGGACTGTGTCTGGAGGACCGCGAACTGATCGACAGGGCGCTGCTGGGGTGGCCGTTCGTCGGCATGCCGTTGATGGTGCTGCTCGGGCTCGGCGTCCGCGGCGGCGCAACCGGAATCGACGGGATCTTTCAGCAGGCCGGGGGTGGCCCGCTGAGTTCACTGCTGCTCTTCACCGACCCCCGCACCGTCAGTGCGGTGCTGGTCGGCTCGCTGGGCGTGGCGGTCTTCCGGCGGCTGTGGGCATTGCTTCCGATGATCGTGCTGGCGCCCTACCTCGGGGTGTGGGCGAGTCAGGCGCTCAAGCCCCTGTTCGGCCGGATGAAGGGCGACGCGCTGGCCTATCCGAGTGGACACACCACGCTCATGGTCGTGGCACTGGGCATGCTGCTGCTCGCGGTGGGTACGCGGCGCTGGGTCCTGGCGGCGGTCGGGGTGTTCGCCGCGCTGGGAATCCTGGGCCAGGCCACCGCCTACCACTACTTCACCGATTCGGTGGGCTCGGTGCTCTTGGGTACCTCTCTGGTGTGCCTGGCCGCGGCGGTCCTGCGCAGGGTGCGGCGTCTACGTCCGTTCATCTTCCGGTAACCCAGCCGTTGCCCTGGCGGGCTACTTTCCCGCGCGTGACCACGACACCGTTTGAAAAAGGTTTCTCCGTATTCGACGACGACGATGACGACCCGGTACTGATCGATTCCTCCGGTGCTCCCGTCGACACCTGGCGGGAGAACTACCCATACGACGAGCGCATGAGCCGCACCGAGTATGAGGAGCAGAAGCGCCTGCTGCAGATCGAGTTGCTCAAACTGCAGAAGTGGACCCAGGCCAACGGCCTGCGGCACGTTCTGGTGTTCGAGGGCCGCGACGCTGCCGGTAAGGGCGGCACCATCAAGCGGTTCATGGAGCATCTCAACCCGCGCGGCGCGCGCGTGATCGCCCTGGAGAAGCCGACCGAAAAGGAACGCACCCAGTGGTACTTCCAGCGCTACGTCCACCATCTGCCGGCCGCCGGTGAGATCGTGATGTTCGACCGCTCCTGGTACAACCGGGCCGGTGTCGAGCGGGTCATGGGCTTCTGCACGCCCAGGCAACATGCCGAATTCGTCCGGCAGGCACCGCTTTTCGAGCAGATGCTCGTCAACGACGCGATCAGCCTCACCAAGTTGTGGTTCTCGGTGTCGTCATCCGAGCAGCGCACCCGCTTTACCATCCGCCATGTCGATCCGGTCCGGCAGTGGAAGCTCTCGCCCACGGACCTCGCCTCGCTGGACAAGTGGGACGCCTACACCGCGGCCAAGGAAGACATGTTCACCTGGACCGACACCGAGATCGCGCCGTGGACTGTCATCAAGAGCAATGACAAGAAACGGGCCCGCATCAACGCGATGCGTCACGTGCTCAGCAAGTTCGACTACGACAACAAAGACCATGAGATCGTCGGCGAACCCGACCCGCTGATCGTGGGCCGCGCCACCGCCGAGGACTAGGCGGCAGGATCGAACTTTTTCTGGTCCTCCCGGCACTGCCGGGCGAATCGGTTCATCTGGATTATCGCGCTAGGAGAAAAGCCCCAGCGCGTAAGTGCAGATGAACAGGTTTATCAGCAGCATTGCCAGGGCCGCCAGGGAGTCCGGCAGCGTTGACCTGGACCGAAAACGGACGGCCAAACCGAGGACCATCAACAGGGCCAAGCCACCGGACGCGACAACCACGAGTGGCGGTATGAAGTAGCCGGCGATGAGCCCCGCGGCACCGAGCAGTTCGAGGATGCCGGTGAGTTTGCGGAAGTTGGGCAGTCCGAATTGTTCGAACTCGGTGACCATCGCGTTGGAAAACAGTACGGCCGCGCCATAGTAAAGGAAGAGTATGGCCGACAGTGGCTTCAGAATTTGATAGAGAGTATTCATGAAGTCATGAACCGGTAGATTTGTCATTCATCGGCTGCAATCCTACAGCGAAGGCATCAAATGTCATCTTCTGCAGTATCCATCGGTCTCCAGGTCATCGCCGGACTCGGACTCCTCAATGTGTGGTTGGTTCGTCCCCGGTCGGCGACCGCATTTCGTGGCGGTTCAGCGCAGTCGCTGAGAGAAGAGTTCGTCGCGTATGGCCTGCCCGAGTGGTGCTTCTACGCGGTCGGCGGAGCCAAGATCGTGTCCGCGGTGCTGCTGATCATTGGGATCTGGGTGCCACAGGTGGTGGTGCCGGCGGCGCTGGTCGTCGCGGCATTGATGGTCGGGGCGTTGGCGATGCACGTGAAGGTCAAGGACCCGCTGACCAAGTCGGTGCCGGCGCTCCTGATGCTGGCGTTGGTCGTCGGGATCGTGGTGCTTCGGCGCGTCTAGCCCGGCGTCGGCTTCGACAGCGTCCGCGACAGGAACGAGAAACTCAGCGCCGATTTGAATGCGGTCTGGGCGTTATCGGCCGCACCGGCATGGCCGCCCTCGATGTTCTCGTAGTACCAGACCGGGTGTCCGGCTTCCTCCAGGGCGGCGGTCATCTTGCGGGCGTGCCCGGGGTGCACCCGGTCGTCCCGGGTGGACGTGGTGACCAGCATGGTGGGATAGCGCCTGTCGGCACTGATGTTTTGATAGGGCGAGTACTCGGAGATGAACGCCCAGTCGTCCGGGTTGTCCGGATCGCCGTACTCCGCCACCCACGACGCCCCCGCGAGCAACAGGTGGAAGCGCTTCATATCCAGTAGTGGCACCTGGCACACCAGGGCGCCGAACAACTCCGGGTACTTGGTCGCCATGATGCCCATCAGCAGACCGCCATTGCTGCCGCCCTGTGCGCCCAGTTGACCGACGGTACTGATCCCGCGGGCCACCAGATCGCGCGCGACGGCGGCAAAGTCCTCGGCGACCTTATGCCGTCCCTCCCGCATCGCCTGGGTGTGCCAGCCTGGTCCGTATTCCCCGCCGCCGCGGATGTTGGCCAGCACGTAGCTACCGCCTTCGGCCAGCCACAACCGTCCGAGCACGCCCCCGTAGCCGGGTGTTTGGGCTACTTCGAACCCTCCGTAGCCGCCCAGTAGCGTCGGCCCCGGCGGCTGTGAATCCTGCTGTCCAACAACGAAATAGGGCACCGCTGTGCCGTCGTCAGAGGTTGCGAAGTACTGCGACACCTCAAGGCCCGAGGAGTCGAAGAATGCCGGTGCCTGCTTGATCTCGGTCAGTTCACCGCCTGCGCTGCCATGCAGGAGGCGCGACGGAGTGAGAAATCCGCTGGAGTCCAAAAAGATCTCGTCGCCAAGGTCGTCGGTGCCGACGATGACGGTGTTGGAGAAGGCATCGGTAGCACCGCTTCCCAGGATTGGCTCCCGGGACCACGTTTCCGGCGTGACGATCTCCACGCGGCTGGCGACGTCGGCGAGGGTGACCATCAGCAGCCGATCGCGCGTCCATGCGTACTGATGCAGGCAGGTGCGTTCGTCGGGTGTGAAGACCACACTCAATTCGGCTGTGCCGTCGAGGAACTTCTCATAGTCCGCGGCGAGCAGCGAGCCGGCCGGGTACACGGAGGAACCTTCTGACCACTCGTTGCGCAATTCGATCAGCAGCCAGTCGCGGTGCACGGAGATGCCGGCGTCGGTCGGTGCGTCGATCCGCACCAGTTCGCCGGAGCGCAATTGGTAGACCTCGTTGTTAAAGAAGTCGACCGCGCGGTAGACCATCGTGCGCTCGTAGCCGGGTGTCCGGTCCACACCCGCCGAGGCAATAACATCCGTCGGTGATCCGGTGAACAGCGTCTGCGCCTCGGCCAGTGGTTCGCCGCGCCGCCAGCGCTTCACCACCCGCGGATAGCCGGACTCCGTCAGTGACCCGGGACCGAAGTCGGTTCCGACCAGCAGGGTGTCGTGGTCGGACCACGAGACTCGTGATTTAGCCTCATCGAGTGCAAACCCGCTCACTACGAAAGTTCTTGTGCCCATATCGAATTCGCGCACCACGGCCGCATCTGACCCGCCTCGGGACAGCGAGATCAGCGCCAGCGTATGGTCGGGCTCGATCACGTCGGCGCCGGCCCACACCCAGTTCTCCGCATCGGTGCGGGCTAACTCGTCGACGTCGATGATCACGTCCCAGTCGGGGCTCTGGTCGCGATAGCTCGCCAGCGTCGTGCGTCGCCACAGACCGCGCGGGTTGGCCGCGTCGCGCCAGAAGTTGTAGAGGTATTCGCCGCGGCGGCGCACATAGGGGATCCGGGTGTCGGTGTCGAGGATCGCCAGCGCCTCGGTGCGCATCTGCTCAAATCGCTCATCGCTGAACTCTGCGGTGGTGGTCTCGTTGCGCTCACGCACCCAGGCCAGGGCGGCGTCGCCGTCGATATCTTCGAGCCACAGGTACGGGTCGTCGGCCATGCCCGCCATTATCGTCGGAGCGATGGTGTGGGGAGCGGTAGTGTGAACTGCGTTACATGCTCGCACGGCAGGAGGCGCAAATGGGGCAGATGGATACGGCCTCGAGCCCGCCACCGCGCGCGTTGATCACGGTCGCCGCGGCCGAACTGCTGCACCGTCTGCGAGACCAGCACGGGCCGGTGATGTTCCACCAGTCCGGCGGCTGCTGCGATGGTTCGTCGCCGATGTGCTACCCCGACGGCGAGTTCATCGTCGGCGACCGCGATGTGCTTCTCGGCGTCCTGGAGGGCGCCCCGGTGTGGATTTCCGGCCCGCAGTTCGAGACCTGGAAGCACACCCAGTTGGTGATCGACGTAGTGCCGGGTCGCGGTGGAGGCTTCAGTCTGGAGGCACCCGTGGGTCTGCGTTTCCTCAGTCGCGGACGTGCGTTCAGCGCCGCGGAGGTCGACTCTCTTGCCGGTGTCCCGCCGCTGACCGGTGCGGACTACGAGAGAGGCGCCAGGGCCCCGGTTCGTACCGATCTGGTGGTGGCCGACGGTGTCGACGCCTGCCAAATACCTGTTCGGCACGCCGAAGCTGTTCAGCCATAGACGGCTAACCGGCCGGTAGCGTTAGCAATCGTGATTCCGCTGCCTCGGGCATGGCTGCTCACAAGCGCGTTACTCCTGGGCTGCGTCTCCGGTCAGATCGCCGCCGTGGTGGCCAAGCTAATGGTCGACTCGACCGTCCGTCCCGATCTCGTCGTGGCCTTGGTCGTCGGATTGCCGAGCTTGATCGGGCTGGCTCTCGTGCTGTCCTCCGGTCGCCGTTGGGTGACCACACTGGGCGCATTCGTGCTGGCGATGGCGCCGGGTTGGCTGTCGGTGCTGCTGCTGATCCAGGTGGTCTCCGGTGACTGACATCGCAGATCCCACCACCGGGTCCCAACTGACGCCGATGTTCGCCACCGGCCCGCACGACACCCTGGCACCCGACTCCCTGGCACCTAACACCCTGGCGCCTAACACCGAGCCTCACTCGGCGCCGATCTTCGATACCGGCCCGCATCCGAATCCGTTGCGGGCCGAAGAGCCGTTGCCGGCCGAAGAGCCTGTGCCGCAGGAATTCAGCGAACCGGAACCCGTCTTCATCGACCCAGCCGATACCGTCGACGTATCCCCGCGGTGGGTGCCCGCGCGACCGGTGGTGGTGCCCGGTTCGTATCAGTTCGTGAGTCGCTGGAGGTTCGCGCTGATCCTGATCGGCGTGTGGGTGGTGTCGGCAGCGGCCGGGCTCGGTCTCTACCACTGGTGGTACTCCGCGTTGGACAAGACCGTGCCGGTGGCCGGCATTCTGGGATATCTGGTCGTCTGCATGGTGGTCAGCCTGCTGGTCTCCCTGGTGCCCGACCGGCCCCGGGTGACGGCCCTGGCCATCGTCTTGATGGCGGCGCCGTTGGCGTCGACGGCGGCAGCCGCGATACTCCACGGCGCCTATTACTTCGAATGGATCGCCCGCCCCGCAATCGGCTAGCTAGGGTAGCGACGTGACTCACTATGACGTCGTCGTCCTCGGCGCCGGACCCGGCGGATACGTCGCCGCGATCCGCTGCGCGCAACTCGGCCTGAACACCGCAATCGTCGAACCCCAGTACTGGGGCGGAGTCTGCCTCAACGTGGGCTGCATCCCCTCCAAGGCACTGCTGCGCAACGCCGAGCTGGCGCATATCGTGACCAAAGAAGCCGCGACGTTCGGCATCAGCGGTCAGGTGAGTTTTGACTTCGGCGCCGCTTTCGACCGCAGCCGCAAAGTCGCCGACGGCCGCGTAGCCGGGGTGCACTTCCTGATGAAGAAGAACAAGATCACTGAGATTCACGGCTACGGCCGGTTCACCGATGCCAACACACTGACCGTCGATCTCAACGGAGGCGGTACCGAGACCGTCACCTTCGCCAACGCGATCATCGCCACCGGCAGCAGCACCCGGTTGATCCCCGGCACTGCACTGTCGACGAACGTCGTCACCTACGAGGAGCAGATTCTGACCCGGGAACTGCCCGGGTCGATCATCATCGCCGGCGCTGGGGCGATCGGGATGGAGTTCGCCTATGTGTTGACCAACTACGGCGTCGACGTCACCATCGTTGAGTTCCTGCCGCGGGCGCTGCCCAATGAGGACGTCGAGGTCTCCAAGGAGATCGAGAAGCAGTACAAGAAATTGGGCGTGAAGATCCGCACCGGGACCAAGGTGGAGTCGATCACCGATGACGGATCCGTGGTCACCGTGGTCGTCAGCAAGGACGGTGTGACCGAGGAACTCAAGGCCGACAAGGTCATGCAGGCCATCGGCTTCGCACCCAACATCTCCGGCTTCGGGCTGGAGAGCACCGGCGTCGCACTGACCGATCGCGGCGCTATCGCCATCGACGACTACATGCGCACCAACGTGGGGCACATCTACGCCATCGGCGACGTCACCTCTAAATTGCAACTGGCCCACGTGGCTGAGGCGATGGCCGTGGTGGCCGCCGAGACCATCGGCGGTGCCGAGACCATGACGCTGGGTGACTACCGGATGATGCCGAGGGCGACGTTCTGCCAGCCGCAGGTCGCCAGCTTCGGGCTGACCGAACAGCAGGCGCGCGACGAGGGCTACGACGTGAAGGTGGCCAAGTTCCCGTTCACCGCCAACGGCAAGGCGCACGGATTGGCCGACCCGACCGGGTTCGTCAAGGTGATCGCCGATGCTAAATACGGCGAACTGCTCGGCGCGCACCTGATCGGACCGGACGTCTCAGAACTCCTGCCGGAGGTGACGCTGGCGCAGAAGTGGGATCTCACCGTCAACGAACTCGCCCGCAACGTCCACACCCACCCGACGCTGTCGGAGGCTCTCCAGGAATGCTTCCACGGCCTCGCCGGCCACATGATCAACTTCTGATGCAGTGAAACCCGCACTCATCGCCGGTATCGGCGGGGTCCTACTGGGTCATGCGCTGTGGCTGATCGGTATCTCGATGGCGACAGGGTCGCCGTCCCGGGGCACCGCTGTGCTCGTCGTGTCCGTACTGTGCCTGCTTTTCGCCGCCGCGATGGCATACCTGGCCTGGCAGCGATATCAGCGCAGGGAGTTGACCTGGTCGGCGTTTCTGGCCGGACTGGCGTTCTCGCCTGTGGTCTTCACCGTCATCGTGCTCGGGGTGACCTACCTCTAATGCACAGACCCTGATTCATCCTCAGCTTGTGCCGTGCGGGCGCCGCCGATGTCACAGCCCTCCCCTATTATCGAAAGTATGTTCGACTTTTTGGGTGGCTCCGATGCGGGTCTCATCGATGCGATGGGTGCTGCCGCCCGCACCGAGTCGGCCGCGGTGGCGCAGCGGCTGGCCGCGGTTGGCGAACTGTACGCCCGCCGGGCCGTCGAGTGGGCGGAGCGCGAACTGTGGTGCGCCGATCCGTTCGAAGCCGTGGCGGCCGAGGTATCCGCCGCGCAGAACATCAGTCGGGGGCGCGCCGGTAGCCAGATCCGCTACGCGCGTGAGTTACGGGAGCACCTGCCTCGGGTCGCTGCGGTCTTTGCCGCCGGGCAGATCGACTTTCGAGTGGTCTCGATGATCATCAACCGGTCGTCGAATGTCGAGGACTCTGCGATGCCGAACGTGGATGCCGCACTGGCTCGGCTTTCGCCGAAGTGGATGAAACTCTCGAATTCCAAGCTCGCTGATCGCCTCGACTTCGTGATCGCGAAGTTCGACGCCGACGGTGTCCGGGTTCCGCCGGAGATCGACGACAAACGCTATGTCGACGTCGGTCCGACCACACCGGGGATGGCCGGCATCTGGGCCAACGTGCATGCGGCTGACGCGGCCGCGTTCGATCAGAAACTTAATGCACTGGCGGCCACCGTCTGCAAGGACGACCCCCGCACAACGATGCAGCGCCGAAGCGACGCGGTGGGGGCACTCGCCGCCGGTGCCGACCGCCTCATGTGTGCGTGCGGTTCATCGGACTGCCCCGCGATCGGTGCCGGCGGCGTTGCACCGGTAGTCATTCACCTGCTCGCCGAGCAGGCCACAGTCGAGGCAACCGGAACCACGCCCGGTTACCTACCCGGTTTCGGCATCCAGCCCGCCGAGGCGGTTCGGGGCATCGCGGCGACCGCCAAGCTCAAGCCGCTGGCGGTTCCCGGCGAGGGCGCGGCGCCGGGCTATCGGCCGCCGGCCGCGCTGTCTGAGTTCATCCGGTGGCGCGACCTCACGTGTCGTTGGCCGGGTTGCGATGCGCCGGTCTGCGATATCGACCACACGGTGCCCTATCCCGCCGGTCCGACCCGCGCCTCCAACCTCAAACTCTACTGCCGCCTCCATCATCTGGTGAAGACCTTCTACAGCGGCCCGGACGGCTGGACCGAGAGTCAAACCACTGACGGCACAGTGATTTTCACGTCCCCGACCGGTCATCGGTATACCACCGAACCGGCAGGCGCCCTGCTGTATCCGGCCTTGTCCACGCCGACCGGAACACCTGACGTGTCGGCAGGCAACGGACCGCCCGCCCCGAACCGTGGGCTTGCGATGCCGACCCGGAAGCGATCCCGCGACGACGATCGCCGGGACCGCATCACACGCGAGAGACGAGTGCGGGCCGCAATTAACGCCGCGGCCCACCGCCCGCCACCTAGCGAACCGGCACCGTGTTAGTCGGGGAAGTCCATCGGCACCCGAAGCGTCGCCAATATCGCCGCGATGGTGTCGTAGTGGCCAGCCAGCGCGCAGAACTCGATTATCTGTTGCGCACTCAGGTGCATCGAGAGTACGGCGAATGTCTCGTCGGAAACTTCCCGATCGACGACGAACTCGTCGACCGCCCGCAGCAGGGCACATTGGCGGTCGGTGAGTCCGGCTGAGTCCGGGCCCGCAAAGATGCTGTCCTGGGTGGCGGCGTCCAAGCCGCGGGACCGCGCCAACCGGCGATGCTGCTGCAGTTCGTATTCCGAGCCACGCAGATGCCCGACCCGCAGGATGACGAGTTCGGTGTCGCGCTTGGGCAGTTTGCCCCAATTCAGCAGCACGCCGGAATATGGCAGAAAGGACAGGAATAGCAGCCTGTGCCGGCCCAGCGTGGTGAACAGGTGCATCTCGGGCGCCCGGATGGAACGCGCAGCGATCCGGGAGATAGTCCAGTTCAGCAGTCCGAGCTCGCGACGTCCGCCGGGACGAATACGCGCCGGTGAACCGCCGAAAGTCTTGGCCATTCCGACAGGCTACCGATGCTGTTGTTGGCATCAACTGGGCGTTTTGGCATGATCGCCCCAATGGCTACCGACTCAACGGTTATCGACTCTGGGGCTATCGACTCTGGGGGCAACTACGCGACGGCCGATACCGGTCTGGCCAAGGCGTTGATGCCCGTACCCGATGCGCACCCCGGCGTATTCGAACGGCAGTGGCATTTGCGGGCCGGGGACAGCGACCGGCTGGGTCGGCTGCGCCTCGACGGGGCCGTCCGACTCATCCAGGACATGGGCCAGGACCATCTGCGGGAGGGCGGGTTCGACGACGTCCACCCGCTGTGGATCGTCCGGCGCACGATGGTCGACATGATCAGCCCGATCGAGCTCAAGGACACGTTGCGATTGCGCCGCTGGTGCTCGGGCGCCTCCAACCGGTGGTGCGAGATGCGGGTACGGATCGAGGGCCGCAGGGGTGGACTGATCGAGTCCGAGGGGTTCTGGATCAATTTCAATCGCGAGACCCAGGGACCGGCCCGCATCGCCGACGACTTCATGGAGGCGCTGCTGCGGACCACGGACGTCGACCGACTGCGCTGGAAGGCTTACCTCAAGGCCGGATCGCGTGCGGACGCCGACGAGATCCGCGAATTTCCCATCCGGGTCAGTGATATCGACCTGTTCGATCATGTCAACAACTCGGTCTACTGGAAGGTCGTCGAGGAGTTCCTCGAGCCCAATCCCGAACTGCTCGATGCGCCTTTGCGGGTGACGATCGAGCATGACGCCCCCATCGCGTACGGCGACAGGTTGGAGATTCTGTCGCACGTGTACCCGCCCGGATCCACCGACAAATTCGGACCCGAACTGACCGACCGCACTGTTGGAACGCTCACCTACGTGGTGGGCGAGGAGACGAAAGCGGTCGCGTCGATCTTCCCGATCTGAGGGTCATCAGGGACAGTGATAGCCGAAGCGACCGAAAGAGATCACGTGACTGAATCAGCCATCGAACGGGTCGGCGTCATCGGTGCCGGCCAGATGGGCGGGGGCATCGCCGAGGTGTGTGCCCGGGCCGGCGTGGACGTGGTCGTCTTCGAGAGCACCGAGGCGCTGGTCACCGCAGGCCGAAACCGCATCTCCACGTCGCTGGAGCGTGGGGTCAGCGCCGGCAAGATCACCGAGCGCGAACGTGACAGCGCGGCCGACAAGTTGCGGTTCACCATCTCCCTGGCCGACTTGGCCGACCGCCAACTGGTAATCGAGGCGGTGATAGAAGACGAGAGGGTCAAAGCCGGAATCTTCAGCCAGCTCGACGAGATCATCGCCGACCCCGATGCGGTGCTCGCGTCGAACACCTCGAGCATCCCGATCATGAAGCTCGGCGCGGCCACCAAAAACCCCGGCCGCGTGCTGGGTCTGCATTTCTTCAATCCGGTGCCGGTGCTGCCGCTGGTGGAGTTGGTGACGACGCTGGTCACCGATGAGGCTGCGGCCGCGCGCACGGAGCAGTTCGCCGCCTCGGTGCTCGGTAAGCAGGTGGTGCGCTGTTCGGACCGCTCTGGCTTCGTCGTCAATGCCCTGCTGGTGCCCTACCTCCTGGCGGCCATCCGGATGGTGGAGGCCGGGTTCGCCACCGTGGCCGACGTCGACAAAGCCGTCGTCGCGGGCCTTTCCCACCCGATGGGACCGTTGCGGCTATCGGATCTCATCGGCCTGGACACCATCAAACTCATCGCCGACAAGATGTACGAGGAGTTCAAGGATTCGCAGTACGCCGCGCCGCCTCTGCTGCTGCGTATGGTCGAAGCGGGTCGACTAGGCAAGAAGTCGGGTCGAGGCTTCTACGAGTACTGAACTAGAATCCATGGAGCGTTATGTCGGAGCGAGATTGTGAAGGGTAATTAGCTGATGTCAGGCGTCGAATCGGATTTGACTCCCTATTACGACGAGTCACAGTCGATCTACGACATTTCCAATGACTTCTTCGCATTATGGCTCGGCCCGACCATGGGTTACACCTGCGGCTACTACGAGCGCGATGATATGAACCTGGAGGAGTCCCAGAACGCCAAGTTCGATCTCGCTCTGGGCAAGCTGAACCTCGAGCCTGGGATGACCCTGCTCGACGTCGGTTGTGGCTGGGGTGGCGCGATGGAACGGGCCGTGCAGAAATTCGACGTGAACGTCATCGGGATCACGCTGAGCAGGGAGCAGTCGGAGTTCGCCCGGCAGCGCCTGGCCAAGCTGGACACCAGTCGATCGATCGAGGTGCGTCTGCAGGGTTGGGAGGAGTTCACCGAGCCCGTCGATCGCATCGTCAGTATCGGCGCCTTCGAGGCGTTCAAGGTTGAGCGCTACCCGGTGTTCTTTCAACGCGCCTACGACCTGCTGCCTGCTGATGGCCGGATGCTGTTGCACACCATCCTGGCGCATACCCAGAAGTTCTTCCTGGACAACGGAATCAAGCTCACCATCAGTGACCTCAAGTTCATGCGGTTCATCGGCAAGGAGATCTTCCCGGGTGGCCGACTGCCGGCCGTGGAGGACATCGAAGTGCTGGCCGAGCAGTCCGGTTTCACCCTGGAGCGCACCCACCTGCTGCAGCAGCACTATGCGCGCACCCTCGACATGTGGGCACAGAACCTGGCCGCACACCGTGCGGAGGCGATCGCGATCACCTCACCGGAGGTGTTCGACCGCTACATGAAGTACCTCACCGGATGCGCTGATTTCTTCCGCCGGGGCATCACCAACGTCGGCCAGTTCACGCTCGTCAAGGGTTGATTAGGCCCGGTTTGATCAGGCGCCAGCCAGCTTCTTCTTCTCAGCCTCGACGTCGAAGGTTGCGGGGGGCCAGGTGAGTTTCATAGCTGTGAGCGCTTCGATGAGAAGTTCGGTGACGGCCAATTGGCTGTACCACTTCTTATCGCAGGGCACCACGTACCACGGCGCATAGTCCGTCGAGGTTCGATCCAGTATCGTCTGATAGGCCTCCTGGTAGGCGGGCCACAGTTTGCGCTCGTCAAGATCGCGCGGGTTGTACTTCCAGTACCGGTCGGGCCGGTCGAGCCGCTCGGCCAGTCGGCGCTTCTGCTCATCGAGCGAGACGAACATCGCCACCTTGACCACTGTGGTGCCCGACTCGACGAGCTCTTTCTCGAAGGTGTTGATCTCGTTGTAGCGGCCTTCCCAGACGTCGCGGGGCACCAGATCATGAACCCGCACGACGAGCACGTCCTCATAGTGCGAGCGATCGAACACCCCGATGTGGCCCGCCGGCGGCAGTGCGTTGTTGATCCGCCACAGGTAGTGGTGCGCACGCTCCTCCTCGGTGGGCGGCCCGAATCCGGTGTAGCGGATCCCCATCGGGTTGGTGCCGCCCAGGACGTTCTTGACGATGCTGCCCTTGCCGGCGGTGTCCATCCCTTGCAACACCAGCAGCAGTGAACGATTGTTGCCGCCCTTGCCGTCGGCATAAAGCGACTCTTGCAGGCCGGCCAGGCGCTCGTTGCGTTCGGCCTGAATCTCGGCCGCGGCAGCGCGTTTACCGGTGAAACCGGGGCTGGCGTCGGTGTCGATATCGGCGATCTTGTCGCCGGTTCGGAAGCGCAGAACCGTGTGCGGCTCGTGAGTCCACTTCGATGGCAGGTCGGTCGACGTCGGATCGTTCATAGCCGAAGACTAGGCGACTACACCCCTGAATTGGGCGGCAATGCCGACGGCACGATCGGGGAGGGGTGCGGGTCGGACGTGAACTTCGCCAGCGATCCGCCCGCTTCGACGATGCCGCACAGCGAACTCCAGCACATCATCGTCAGGTAGCCGATGAGATCCTCGGTGCTCATCCGTGGGTGCGACATCCAGGAGTGCGTGGCCAACTGCACGCCGCCGACGATCATGAAGGCCCAGGGCTCCACCCCGTGGGTGTCCATGCCGACCATCTGCATCCGTTGGCGCAACACCAGGGCCAGCATCCGGGCGATGATCTGCTCGGAATCAGCGATGACCTTGTTCTTGCTGGCTGAGCCGTTCGCCATGACGAATCGGTAGGGCTCGGGCTCGGCTGCGACGGTCTCGACGTAGGCCCGGATGATTTCGTGGGTCAGGTCGTAGCCGTCGAGGTCGGTGGACAGCGCGGCTGCCAGGTTGGGGATCAGCGTGGTCTGTGCGAACCGCATCATGACGGCAGTGGTCAGGTCGTTCTTATCGACGAAGTACCGGTAGAGGACAGTCTTGGACACACCGATATCGGCGGCCACCTCGTCCATGCTGATATCGCGGCCCCGACGGCGGATGGCATCGAGGGCGCCGTCGACCAGTTCGGTACGCCGCTCCACCTTGTGCCGGTGCCAGCGGCGCTTGCGCCCGTCTGTCTTCACGACACGGGGGCCGCTGTCCGGTATCACGATCGTCGGGTCCATACCATCTCCAACGGGGAGTCTACGGGCAAACGGTCCAGGGTCGCCTGACGCGTGACCGTCGGCCGTGGATGATGGTGGCGTGGCCGCCAATCATCGCCTTGCGGACGTTCCCGCACCGACCGGTACCTCCTTTGCTGAATCCTTCGCCGGGGCGGATCCCGAGGCCGACGCCGAACGGCTGCGCAGCCTGCGTCAGATGAAGGCGGTGGCGTTGGGCTTCCTGGTCGGAGCCACGGTGATCTTTCTGGCCTGCCGGTGGGGCGCGGCCCGGGGCGGCCCGGACTGGCTCGGCTACGTGGGTGCTGCGGCTGAGGCCGGCATGGTCGGCGCGCTGGCCGACTGGTTTGCCGTCACCGCACTCTTCCGTCATCCGCTGGGTCTGAAGATTCCGCATACGGCGATCATCAAGCGCAAGAAAGACCAACTCGGCGAGGGCCTGGGTTCCTTCGTGCGGGAGAACTTCCTGTCACCGGACGTGATCGAGACCAAGCTGCGCGACGCCGAAGTGGCCAGCCGGCTCGGTAAGTGGCTTTCCGAGCCCGAGCATGCCGCCCGGGTCGCCAGCGAGGCGTCCACGGTGCTGCGGGTCGGTGTGGAGTTGCTCAACGACGAGGACATCCAGCAGGTAATCGACCGGACCATCGTCAAACGGCTTGCCGAGCCGCAGTGGGGTCCGCCGGTGGGCCGGGTGCTGGGACAGCTGCTGGCCGAGAACCGCCAGGAAGCGCTCATCCAGCTGCTGTGCGACCGTGCTTTCGAATGGTCGCTGAATGCCGGCGACACGATCGAGCGGGTTGTCACCCGGGACTCGCCCACCTGGTCGCCGAAGTTTGTCGATCACATGGTGGGCGATCGCATCCATCGCGAGTTGATGGACTTCACCGACAAGGTACGTCGCGACCCCGATCATGAGTTGCGTCGCTCGGCCACGAAGTTCTTGTTCGAGTTCGCCGACGATCTGCAGAACGACGAGGCGACAATCGCGCGCGCCGACGCGATCAAGGAACAACTGATGGCCCGCGACGAGGTGACCCGTGCGGCCGAAACCGCATGGAAGACGCTCAAGCGACTGGTGCTGGACGGCGTCGACGATCCGTCCAGTGCGCTGCGTGGCCGGATCGCTGATTCCGTGATGCGTATCGGTGAGTCGTTGCGCGACGACACCGAGTTGCGCGACAAGGTCGACAACTGGATCGTGCGCGGAGCCCGCCACATCGTCGAGCAGTACGGCGGTGAGGCGACCGCGATCATCACCGACACCATCGAACGCTGGGACGCCGACGAGGCCAGCCGCCGCATCGAACTGCACGTCGGCCGCGACCTACAGTTCATTCGGATCAACGGCACCGTGGTGGGCGCACTCGCCGGCCTGATTATCTACGTGATAGCCAAATTCCTATTCTGAACTGCGCTAGCAAGTGCTTGCAATAGTTAGCACTAGCCGGTATCGTGGTGCCTGTACGCATCGAAGGCATACCTGCGAGGAGGCGAGTCATGGCACAGGATTCAGATATTGCCGCCGTGGTGAGCAAGTCCGCGCAGGATCTCGGCAGCTTCATCAAGAGTCAACGCGAAGCAGCCCAGGTATCGGTGCGTCAGTTGGCTGAGCGGGCCGGCGTGAGCAACCCGTATCTCAGCCAGATCGAACGCGGATTGCGAAAGCCGTCCGCCGAGGTGCTTAGCCAGATCGCGAAGGCACTGAGGCTGTCGGCGGAAGTCCTCTACGTTCGAGCCGGGATTCTTGAGCCCGGTGTGGTGAGCCAGGTCAATGACGCCATCGTCGGCGACGTGAGCATCACCGAGCGGCAGAAACGGGTGCTGCTGGATATCTACAGCTCGTTCCAAATGCAGAACGAGACCGATCTCTGAAATCGATTCACCATCAATCAGATTCACAACCACATCACGAGAGGAAATTCCCATGGCTGACAACAACATTGAGGATCTTAAGGCCCCGCTGCTGGCCGCGGTCGGCGCCGCCGACCTCGCCCTGGCGACTGTCAACGAGATCCTGCTCAACCTGCGTGAGCGGGCCGAGTTCGCCGGCGACCGTGTCGAGGACCGTCGCGCCGCGCTGTCCAGGTTGCAGGAACGGCTGCCCCGGAGTGCCGATGATCTTCGCGACCGGCTCAGCACCGACGAACTGCGTCGCGCCGCCGAGGAGTTCCTCGGTGATGCGACCGAGACCTACAACACCCTGATCGAGCGTGGCGAGGCCGCCATCGAGCGGTTGATGGGTCAGGCTGACTTCAAAGAGGCCGCCGGCCGCGTCGAGGGTTATGTCGACCAGGCTGTCGAGTTGACCCAGGACGCGCTGGGCAGCGTGTCGGCGCAGACCCGGGCCGTCGGCGAGCGTGCCGCGAAGTTGGTCGGCGTTGACCTGCCGGCCAAGAAGGCCCCCGTCAAGGCCGTTAAGAACGCCGTCAAGAAGGCCGTCAAGAAGGCCCCCGTCAAGCGGGTCGTCAAGAAGGCTCCCGCAAAGAAGGCCGTCAAGAAGGCCCCCGCCAAGCGGGCCGTCAAGAAGGCCCCCGCCAAGCGGGTCGTCAAGAAGGCCGTCAAGAAGGCCCCGACCAAGAAGGCCGTCAAGCGGGCCGTCAAGAAGGCCGTCAGGCGCACGCCGGCCAAGCGGGTCACCCAGAAGTAAGCGCGAAAGTAACCACCAGGTTCGACGATCGGGACGGCACCCGCCTACCCTTGTAGCCGTGAGGCTTGAGGGTGTGGCGGGTGTCGTTCTCGATGTGGTGTTCTGGGCGGTTCTCGCCTCGACGATCTACGCGTTCGTCAACGCGGCGACGCAACGGCAGGATGCCTATCCCGCGGCGGATAAATTGACCAAGCCGGCCTGGCTGGCGATCCTCGGTATCGCGGGGTTGCTGTCCTGGGTGCTCGGCGTCACCGGAATGGTCATCGCGGCGGTCGCCGCCGGTGTCTATCTGGTCGACGTGCGGCCCAAACTGCTTGAGGTACAGGGGAAGTCGCGCTGACCATGCGCGTCTTCCCGGTCACCGCGCTGTGTCTGGCGGTCGCGCTGGCACCCGTCGCGAGTGCCGATGCCGGCGTCCCGGCCTATATCGACCATGCCACCTGGGTGAGCTTCGGCGGCCTGTCCAGCCTGCGGATCTACCCGACCGGGGTCGGTCGGCAGGTGGCTCGACAACTCGACAAGACGGCTGAGCAGGCCCAGCAGGCGTGGCTCGAGGTCCTGGCCGTGGCTCCGGATGCGAACACGGCCGGAATGCGCTCCCAGTTCGTCTGCCACTGGAACTTCGCCGAACTCGCCGAGCCGGGCAAGACCAGCTGGAACCTTGAAGTCTGGCGGCCCGCCGTCGACGACAACACGATGGTGTTGTCCGGCTGCAATCCCGGCGGCGTCGAAGAGGCTTTTTAGCCCACCCCGGCGAAGCAGGGATCCTGCTGGCCGTTGGGAATGGTCGCGTCGCGGGTGACGAACCGCGCCGTCACGCCGGTGTCGGTGACGGCGACGGTGTCGGCGTGGATGCCCATCGGCAGGTTCTTGGTCAGCGCGGTGGTGAATAAGTCCAGTGCGGGTTGCACACTCTCTCGCGGTAGCGTGAATCCAAGTCCGCTCACCTGCACCACCTCCAGAACCAGGCCGCCGTCGATGACCTGAGGTTTCACCGTTACTGCGCCCAGCGCGGCCTGGATTTCGAGGGTTCCGGCCGACGGATCGGTGCCCACGCCGCTCACCAGACCGCCCAGCAGTGGAATCACTCCCTGCGCGGTCTGTTGGATGCCCTCGGCGGACCATGTCACGTCGGCGTCGAGTGCGCCCAAGGTGCCCGCCGAATCGCCGGTCGGGTTGATCCGCACATCGTCGAGGCGCAGGTTGAGCTTCATGCCCTTGGCCTCGCGGATCTGGTTTCCGGCGGTCTCCACGGTCATATCGCGATAGGAGTGGGTGAAATGCTGAATCAGAAACGGTCGCAGTCCGAACGAAGCGCTCGCGCTGTCCTGCACCACACAACTGACTGCCTTGGCGACGATCGAGTTCGCCGTGTGGCGGACGTACAACTCCGCACCCAGCAGGCCGGCCAATGCCACCGCCGCCACGATGACGAGGATCAGGATCGTTGAGACCGGGTCGCGCCGCGACGGCTGCACGGGCGGTTCGGGAAAAACCTGCGGGATCCACTGCGTGGGTGGTTCGGGGGGTGGGCCCTGCGGCGGTGGGCCGGGGGGTGGGCCCTGCGGCGGGTACGTCACCCGGGCGATTCTGCCCTATCCCGCTGTGCGAACTCTGAGCGGTTACGCAGGACGGGCAGGGTGTCCCGGATCGCTGGGATGGTGTCGACGTCGATATCGCAGACCACGAGTTGCGGGTCGGGGCCGGCCGATTCGACCACCTCGCCCAGCGGCGATGCCACCAGGGAGCCCCCGACGCCGGTCGGCGCACTCGATGCCCTCGCCAACGCCGGGCCAGGGTAGGCCTGCCCGGCTGCGGCGATGAAACAGGTCGCGTCCAGTGCCCGGGCACGTGCGAGCAGTGTCCACTGATCCAGCTTGCCCGGGCCGGCGCCCCACGACGCGCTGACGGTGATGAGGCTCGCACCTCGGCCGGCCAGTTCGGTGTACAGGCCGGGGAAGCGAATGTCGTAGCACAGCGTCACCCCGACTCCGACACCGTCGACGGTCACGACGACGGGCGTGCGGCCGGGCGCGACAGTCGCCGACTCGGCGAATCCGAAGGCGTCGTAAAGGTGGATCTTGTCGTAGCGGGCCTCGACGCCCGCTCCGGTGGCGAGCAGCGTGTTGGTGACCCGACCGTCGCCAGCCGGTGTGAACATTCCGGCGAACACCGTGATCCCGGCATCTCCGGCGATTCCGCGTACGGCGTCGGCCCACCGCCCGTCGATCGGTTCGGCGATCGGTGCCAGCGGAACCCCGAACCGGCACATCGTTGCCTCCGGGAATATCACCAATCGGGCTCCGGCGTCAGCCGCCCGCCGGGTGTAGTCGGCGACCAGTGTCAGGTTCGCGGCCGGATCGGTGCCCGACAGAATCTGCGCGCACGCGATCCGCATGCCGGTCAGCCTAACTGCAGATCATCGCCTCAGATGTGGAGTGGATCCACGGGTCAGTTGCGCGGCGGAGCCACGGGTCAGTTGCGCGGCGGAGCCACGGGTCAGTTGCGCGGCGGAGCCACGGTGGTCCACGGCACCGTCAGCACCGCATCGCGCAGGCTGCGCCGCTGCGCTTCCACCGGCACACCGGCATCGATCAGACCGGCACACCGGCATCGATCAGCGCTGACAGCATGGCCCGCCACCGCGCGCGCGGACCGAATACCGATTGGCCTGCCGCTGCTGCCCACGCGCGGTCGGCAGCGGTGAGCAACGTATGGATCGGTTGGCCCGGAACATTATGGTGGATAAGCACTTTCGGTAACCGCTCGGCGAGATCCGACGGTGCGTCGATGGCACGCGGATCACACGCCAGCGTCAGACTCACCGGTCCGTCGCGGTCGAGTAATACCCAGCAGCAGCGCCGGCCCACCTCATCGCAGGTGCCGTCCAGGATCAGTCCGCCCGGAGCGAGTTGTGCCGCCATGGTCTGCCAGGCCTGGGCGACGGACTCCTGCGGATACTGCCGCAGCACATTGAACGCGCGGACCAGCACCGGTCGAAGGCCCGCCAACTCGAAACCGCCGAGTGCGAACTCCACGCCATCGGTGGCGGCGTCGCGGGCCGCGGCCACCCGTTCGGGGTCGATCTCGAGTCCGACGACGCGCACCGCCGGGACCACTCCGCGCAGCCGCGCGGCGAGTTCGAGTGTGGTCACCGGGACACGTCCGTATCCGAGGTCGACGACCACCGGCGCCTCCGTGGAGTGCAACGCTGCGCGCACCCGAGTCGAGTGCGTCAGCCACCGATCGGCCCGACGGAGCCGGTTAGCGCCGGTCGTGCCACGCGTCGGCACGCCAATCGGTGGAGTCGTGCCACGCGTCGGCACGCCAATCGGTGGAGTCGTGCCACGCGTCGGCACGCCAATCGTTGCGCCAACGGGGTGCCCCGGGCTACCGATGACTGTCGATCCAGTCGGCGGTGAACTTGCCCTCGTTGGCGAACAGAATCCGCAGGCCGTTGGCGAGCAGTTGCTCGATCTGGCCGCCGATAATGGGCACCCGCGCCTTGCACCGGGTCTCCAGCCGCATCTGGCTGCCGGTGGCGGTATCGGCCAGGACGTAGTCGCCGGTCACCTCGACCGGTGCCACGGGTACCTCGGCCCGATAGCGGCCGACGGCTCGGTTGGTGGCTTCACAGAATGGGTCGAAATGCTGCACCCGGATGATGGCGAAGGACGCCGGGACCACGGTTCGGGCGATCGTCGGCAGGTCCTGGGCGCTCATGATGTGGGAGAACGAGACATCGGTTCCGCTGGCATCGGTGCTGAAGTGCGCGATCTCGGTGCGGGCCCCGTTCTCCCGGTAGAAGTCGACGAGGTCGCGCCAGTAGTCGATACCGGTGAAGTTCCGGTACATCACCGCGGCCGACACGGCGACGTCGACGTCGTAAACCATGCTGCGGGGCATGGTGTCACGGTACCGGTGGGTTCAGCGGTCCCCGTCGATCCAGTCGGTGGTAAAGCGTTGTTCGGCTCGGAGAAGTTCGATCAACTGGTTGCCGATGACGCTCTCCAACTTCCCGCCCACCAGTGGCACCCGCACCGCGACGTCGGCGTGAAAAGCCAAGCGGGCGCCAGTCCCCGAGGGTGTCAATTCGCCACGACCGGTCACCGAGACGGGGGCACCGGTGATGCTGCCGATGATGACGGCGTTGGCGATGCCGTCGAGCACCGGAGCCCACCTCTCCTCCCGCTGGATCACGAGGTCGCCGCGGTGGAACTGGGAGACCAGTGCGGGTAGCTGGCCGGCCCGCAGCACCTGGGTGGTCACCACGGTGACACCGCCGTCGGCCCGGAGGTCGATCGAGTCCAGTCGTGCCTCGTCGGTGCCGGAGGCGGCCAGTCGGGCCAGCCAGTACTTCTTGTCACGTAAGACGCGGTGCACCTGCTCGACGTTGCAGTCGTAATCGGTGGCCATGTTGAGTGAACGCGGCATAGCTGATGAGGCTACGTTAGCGAGCGTGGAGGATTTCGGCGGCGCGCAGGTCGCGGCGGATGTTCCGGTGGCCCCGCTGACCACACTGCGGGTCGGCCCGGTTGCGCGCCGCGTCATCACCTGCATTACGACCGAGCAGATCGTCACCACACTGCGCACACTCGACCGCCGCGACAGTGCCGTTCTGGTGCTCGGCGGCGGCTCCAACGTGGTAATCGCCGACACCCTGACCGACCTCACCGTGGTGCGGTTGGCAAGCTCCGAGGTCACCGTGGCGGCCGGGCTGCTGCGCGCCGAGGCCGGTGCCGATTGGGACGACGTCGTCCATACCTCGGTGACGGCCAATCTCGGTGGGCTGGAATGCCTTTCGGGCATTCCAGGCTCGACGGGTGCGACGCCGGTGCAGAACGTCGGCGCCTACGGAGTCGAGGTTGCCGACCGTCTGACGCGGGTGAAGCTGCTGGATAGGTCCACCGGCGACGTGCGCTGGGTCGCGGCAGCCGAACTGGCATTCGGCTACCGGCACAGCGTGCTGAAGAACTCCGCGGAGGCGATCGTGCTGGAGGTCGAGTTCGACCTCGATGAAACGGGCCGCTCGGCTCCGGTGCGGTACCCCGAACTCGCAGCCGCGCTCGGTGTGCCGGTCGGGGAGCGGACAGATCCGGGCAGGGTCCGTCAGACCGTCCTGGCACTGCGCGCAGCCAAGGGCATGGTGCTCGACGCCGCCGACCACGACACCTGGAGTGTGGGATCGTTCTTCACCAATCCGGTGGTCGACCCCGAGCGGTTCGAGGCTCTGCAGGCCTCCGCTGAGGGCCCGGTTCCGCACTACCCGGCGCTCGACGGGGTGAAACTGGCGGCCGGCTGGCTGGTGGAACAGGCCGGATTCGGCAAGGGGTTTCCCGGCGCAGGGCCGTGCCGGTTGTCCACCAGACACGCGCTGGCGCTGACCAACCGCGGCGAGGCGACCACCGCCGACGTCCTGGCACTGGCGCGCGTCATCCGCGACGGTGTGCACGCCGCCTTCGGTGTGACCCTGGTGCCCGAACCAGTACTCGTCGGCTGCACGCTCTGACGGGTGTAAAGATGGAGGGGTGCGGCAACCCCGGGACCTGACCGATCTGCCGGTCGCCGTCATGCCTCGGCGGGTGGCGGTTTTGTCGGTGCACACCTCACCGTTGGCCCAGCCCGGTACCGGCGACGCCGGCGGGATGAATGTCTACGTCCTGCAGAGCGCGCTGCATATGGCGCGCCGCGGTGTCGAGGTCGAGATCTTCACCAGGGCGACGTCCTCTGCTGAACCGTCCGTGGTTTCGGTGGCGCCCGGCGTGTTGGTTCGGAACGTCGCTGCGGGTCCGTTCGAAGGCCTCGACAAGTACGACCTGCCGACGCAACTGTGTGCGTTTACCGCGGGTGTATTACGCGCCGAAGCCAATCACGAACCGGGGTATTACGACGTGGTGCACTCGCACTACTGGCTCTCCGGTCAGGTCGGCTGGCTGGCCCGCGATCGCTGGGCGGTGCCTCTGGTACACACCGCACATACCCTCGCTGCGGTGAAGAATGCCGCACTGGCCGATGGTGACGCCCCGGAACCGCCGCTGCGGGCGGTGGGTGAACAGCAGGTGGTCGACGAGGCGGATCGTCTGATCGTCAACACCGAAGATGAAGCGCGCCAACTGGTTTCACTGCATCGTGCCGACCCGCGGCGCATCGATATCGTGCATCCGGGTGTCGATCTGCAGACGTTCAGCCCGGGTGACCGGGGTGCTGCGCGCGCCGCGCTGGGGCTCTCGGGCACGGAGCGGATCGTCGCGTTTGTCGGCCGTATCCAGCCGTTGAAAGCGCCGGATGTTTTGCTGCGCGCCGCCGCGCTGCTGCCCGGTGTTCGGGTGCTGGTCGTTGGCGGGCCGTCCGGCAGCGGGCTGGCAGCCCCCGACACGCTGGTGCGGTTGGCGGCCGAACTCGGTATCGCCGACCGGGTGACCTTTTTACCCCCGCAGTCGCGCGAACAACTCGCCAACGTCTACCGGGCGGCCGATCTGTTGGCGGTGCCCAGCTATTCGGAGTCCTTCGGCCTAGTCGCCGTGGAGGCCCAAGCCTGCGGCACCCCGGTGGTGGCAGCGGCGGTCGGTGGCCTGCCGGTGGCGGTGGCGGACGGCCGCAGTGGGACGTTGGTTCCCGGACACGATCCGCGACAGTGGGCCACCGCGATCGCCGGTGTGCTCGACGCCGACTCGGGTGCGTTGCGACGGGCGGCGATCGCCCACGCCGCGCTGTTCTCCTGGGATCACACCGTCGATCAACTCCTCGGCAGTTACGGACGGGCTATCGCCGATTACGGCCGCACCCATCAGCGCAGCGACGCGCGCGATCTGTTGGCCCCGCGCACCCCGCGGCGCTGGAATAGACGAAGAGGAGTTCAGGCATGAGCACCGACGGTCAGGCCCCGGCCAGGCGTGCCGAGGCGCGCGTGCGACAGATCATCGAGGACGCCCTCGTCGAACACGGGCTGGTCTACACCCGTCACGATGGTGCCCACGGCGGGCTGCCCGGCCTGATCGTCGAGCTGCCCGGCGAACGCAAGCTGAGCACCAACACGCTGCTGAGCATTGGTGAGCATTCGGTGCGGGTGGAGGCCTTCGTCTGCCGCAAACCCGACGAGAACTTCGAGGGCGTCTACCGATTCCTGCTCAAGCGGAACCGGCGCCTCTACGGCGTCGCCTACACCCTGGACAACATCGGCGATATCTACCTCATCGGCCGCATCGCGCTCGATGTGGTCAACCCCGACGAAATCGATCGCGTCCTCGGTCAGGTCCTCGAAGCGGTCAACAACGATTTCAACACCCTGTTGGCACTCGGATTCGCCTCATCGATCCGCAAGGAGTGGGCCTGGCGGTTGGCCCGCGGCGAGTCGCTGAAGAACCTGAAGGCTTTCGAACACCTCATCGACGACGACGTGAACAACGATCCCAACGGCTTCCCGGGTCCGACCACGTCGTGAGACACTCACCTGCATGGGTGAGTCCACGCTTATTCTGCTTCGCCACGGCCAGAGCCAGTGGAATGCGAGCAACCAGTTCACCGGATGGGTCGACGTCGACCTGACCGATCAGGGCCGGGCCGAGGCGGTGCGGGCCGGCGAGTTGATCGCCGCCGGCGACCGGCAGCCGGACGTGGTTTACACCTCGCTACTGCGCCGCGCGATCATCACCGCGCATCTGGCACTCGATGCCGCCGACCGGCTTTGGATTCCAGTTCAGCGCGACTGGCGGCTCAACGAACGGCACTACGGCGCCCTGCAGGGCTTGAACAAGGCCGAGACCAAGGCAAAATACGGCGACGAGCAGTTCATGATGTGGCGCCGCAGCTACGACACCCCGCCGCCATCGATCGAGAAGGGCAGCCGGTACAGCCAGGACGCCGACCCGCGCTACGCCGATATCGGTGGCGGCCCGCTCACCGAGTGTCTGGCCGACGTGGTGGCTCGGTTCGCGCCGTACTACGAACAGACCATCGCGCGCGACCTCAACGCCGGTAGGACGGTCCTGATCGTCGCGCACGGCAACTCGCTTCGGGCGTTGGTGAAATATCTCGACGGCATGTCGGACGAGGAGGTCGTCGGATTGAACATCCCGACCGGGGTTCCGCTGCGCTACGACCTCGACGGTGCGGGCAGGCCGCTTATCATCGGCGGCACCTACCTCGACCCGGAGGCCGCTGCCGCCGGTGCCGCCGCGGTTGCCAAACAGGGCGCTAAGTAGAACATCCGGTTAACATCCGTCGAACTCCTGTCCTGAAAATTGTGACGTTGTTCGATTCGGTCGCATGGTGTTTCCGTGACGTTCGCCCGATGCGTACGCTTTGGGCGTGAATGTTGGTGCGGCGGCACCGTGGGTCACCGTCGCGGTGCTGGTGGGACTTGCACTGGGCGCTGCTGTGGGCACGTCGCTCACCCGTGGCCGCAAGCACGGCCGGTCCACTGCGGGGTTCGGGTCCGATATGACCGTCTCTGATGTTCTTTCGCGTGCGGTGGCGGCCGCGCCGATCGGGGTGGTCGTGGTAGGTCGTTCACGTGAGGTCGTGCTCAGCAACCAGCGTGCCGCCGATCTGGGTCTGGTTCGCGAACGGATCCTCGATGATCGGGTCTGGGCCGCCGCGCAGCGCGCATTCGTCACCGACGCGGATGTCGAGATCGATCTGCTCACCCCCGGCGGTGTCCCCGCCGGTCGCCGCGGACTCTCCGTGCACGGACACGTGCGACTGCTGAACGCCGAGCATCCCCGGCTTGCCGTGGTCTACCTCGACGATCAGTCCGAACAGGCCCGGATGGAAGCCAGCCGCCGCGATTTCGTGGCCAACGTCAGCCATGAACTCAAGACCCCGGTGGCCGCGCTGGGTGTTCTCGCCGAGGCTCTTTTGGAGTCCGCCGACGATCCGGAGTCCGCGCAACGGTTCGGACGCACGATGTATACCGAGTCCCAACGGCTCTCCAGCATGATCGGGGAGCTCATCGAACTGTCGCGTCTACAGGGCGCTGAACGACTTCCTGATCTGGTGATGGTGGACGTGGATACTGTTGTTCAGGAAGCGATTTCGCGCCACAAGGTGGCCGCCGACCGCGCTGATATCAAGGTCAATACCGACGCCCCGACCGGATTCCAGGTGCTGGGTGATCAGCAGTTGCTGGTGACCGCGGTGGCCAACCTCATCTCGAATGCGATCGCGTACTCACCGGACGCATCGATGGTGTCGATCAGCCGCCGGCGACGCCGGGACCATATCGAGATCGCCGTGACCGACCGCGGTATCGGGATCGCGATGGCCGATCAGGGCCGGGTATTCGAACGGTTCTTCCGGGTCGACAAGGCACGCTCCCGTTCCACCGGCGGGACCGGCCTGGGCCTGGCCATCGTCAAACATGTTGCGGCCAACCACAACGGCAACATCCGGCTGTGGAGCAGGCCCGGTACCGGTTCGACGTTCACCCTTTCCATTCCCGCTTATCCCGATGACGTTGAGGACGCCGACGACAAGGTCGGCGAAGAGGAGGCGCAATGATCCGAGTGTTGATCGTCGAGGATGAGGAGTCGCTTGCCGACCCGCTCGCCTATCTGCTCCGCAAGGAGGGCTTCCATGCCAGCGTGGCGACTGACGGGCCTTCGGCGCTTGCCGAGTTCGACCAGTCCGGCGCTGACATCGTGCTGCTGGACCTGATGCTGCCCGGGATGAGCGGCACGGACGTCTGCAAGCAGTTGCGGTCGCGGTCCAGCGTTCCGGTGATCATGCTGACGGCCCGCGACAGTGAGATCGACAAGGTGCTCGGGCTTGAACTCGGCGCCGACGACTACGTCACCAAGCCTTATTCGGCGCGCGAGTTGATCGCCCGGATCCGGGCCGTGTTGCGCCGCGGGATGGACGCTGACGAAGCCGGATTCGGTGAGGCGCTGCTGGAGTCCGGCCCGGTCCGGATGGACGTCGAACGCCATGTTGTCAGCGTGCACGGTGATCATATTGCCCTGCCGCTCAAGGAGTTCGATCTGCTGGAGTACCTGCTGCGGAACAAGGGCCGGGTTTTGACCCGCGGTCAGCTGATCGACCGGGTGTGGGGCGCTGACTACGTCGGCGACACTAAAACCCTGGACGTGCACGTCAAGCGACTGCGATCCAAGATCGAGGGTGATCCGGCGAATCCGGTTCGGTTGATCACCGTGCGCGGCCTGGGCTACAAGCTCGAGGGCTAGCTGCGGACAGTCAGGTCTATCCGGTGCCTGCGGCCCGGGTCGCCGGGTGCACGGCGATCAGCGGAAAACCGCTGCGCCGTTTGCACATCGCGGCCAGTTCCGCGTAGGCCTTGGCGCCCAGCAATTCGGTGAGTTCGGCGGCGCCTGACTTCCAGACCGGTGTTGAGCCGACGTGCGCGGCCGGGTCGCCGGTGCAGTACCAGTGCAGGTCCTCGCCGCCCTCGCCCCAGCCGCGCCGGTCGTACTCGGTGATCGTGGTCTTGAGGATCTCGGTCCCGTCGGGCCGGGTGACCCACTCCTGGCTGCGCCGGATCGGCAGCTGCCAGCACACCTCCGGCTTCATCGTCAGGGGCTCGACGCCGAGTTTGAGTGCCTTGCTGTGTAATGCGCATCCGATACCGCCATCGAACCCCGGGCGGTTTAGAAAGATGCAGGCGCCCTTGTACTTTCGGGTCCGCAGGTTGGGTTCGTCCTCGAAGGTGTCCATCTCCAGGTAGCCCTTGCGGCCCATGCCCTTGGACCGGAACTGCCAGTCAGCGTCGGTCAACTTCTCCACCGCGGCGTCGAGGTTGGCGCGGTCGTCGTCATCGGACAGAAAGGCTCCGTGCGAACAGCATCCGTCGTCGGGACGCCCCTTCACGGTGCCCTGGCAGGCCGCGGTGCCGTAGACGCACGTCCAATGCGACAGCAGCCAGGTCAGGTCGGCGGCGATCAGATGTTCGCCGTTTGCGGGGTCATAGAACTCCACCCACTCGCGGGGGAAGTCCAAGTCAACTTCGCCGGGGTGCTTGCGTGTCACGACGTCAAAGGTTAGACGATCATCGGTGCTCACGCCTCCCGCTGGTTGGTACTCCCGCCCGCTAGGTTGGTGGGGTGCGATTGGGTGTCCTTGATGTCGGCAGCAACACGGTCCATCTTCTGGTGGTTGATGCGCACCGCGGTGGGCACCCGACGCCGATGAGTTCGACCAAGTCGTCCCTTCGCCTGGCCGAGTCGATCGACGAATCCGGCAAGCTCACCCGGCGCGGTGCCGACAAGCTCGTCGAGACCGTCGACGAGTTCGCCCGGATCGCCACCAGTTCGGGCTGTGCGGACCTGATGGCGTTTGCGACCTCCGCGGTGCGCGACGCGAAGAACTCCGATGAGGTGCTGGCCCGGGTTAGGTCGCAGACCGGGGTGGATCTGCAGGTGCTCACCGGGGTCGACGAGTCTCGGCTCACGTTCCTGGCGGTGCGGCGGTGGTACGGCTGGAGTGCGGGGCGCATCATCAACCTCGACATCGGCGGCGGGTCGCTTGAGTTGTCCACCGGAGTCGACGAGGCGCCCGATATCGCGTTGTCCCTGCCGCTGGGCGCGGGCCGGCTCACCAGGGAATGGCTACCTGATGACCCGCCGGGGCGCCGACGGGTGGCGATGCTGCGGGAGTGGCTTGATACCGAACTAGTCCAGGCCGGGAAGTCCGTGCTGGAGGCCGGCCCACCTGACCTCGCCGTGGGTAGCTCGAAGACGTTCCGCTCGCTGGCCCGGCTGACCGGTGCCGCGCCCTCGGCGGCAGGCCCCCGGGCCAAGCGGACCCTGACCGCCAATGGCCTGCGTCAGCTCATAGCCTTTATCTCTAGGATGACGACGGCAGATCGTGCCGAGCTGGAGGGAGTGAGTGCCGAGCGGGCGCCGCAAATTGTGGCCGGCGCCCTAGTGGCCGAGGCGAGTATGCGAGCGATGTCGTTGGAATCGGTGGACATCTGTCCCTGGGCGCTGCGCGAGGGTGTGATTCTGCGCCGGCTCGACAGCCAGACCGATGGAACCGCATTGGTGGAGACCTCGGTGCGGCATGCCCGATCGAGAGGCGAGAAGCGATGAGCCCGTCAGGCGACAGCACCCGACCGATCTCGGTGGCGGAGCTGCTGGCGCGCAATGGAACTATCGGCGCGCCACCGGTCAGTGGACGACGGCACCGGCGGCGCGGCAATGATCAGTCCGTAACGGTGGCCGAGCTGACCGGGGAGATTCCGGTCATCCGTGCCACCGAAGTTCCGGTTGCGTCCGAGGCCACCGAGGAACCTGTCTACGAGGAACCTGTCTACGAGGAACCTGTAGCCGAGGAACCGGCATCGGCCGAGGAACTGGTCTATGCGGAACCGGTTGCCGAGGAACCGGCATCGGCCGAGACCGTAGTGGTCTACCCCGACGACAGCATCTACACCGACTACACCGACTACACCGAACCGGCGTCGGTGGCGGGGTCCCCGCCGCTGTCCAGCGCGCCGCTGCCGAGCCGCGAGCGTGGACTTGAACTCAGTCACGATCCGCGGCCACAGCGCCGCTCCTCGGGCGCCGAGCAGATGACCTACGACCCGGTCGATCAGTCGGTGGATCTGGTCGGCCTTGTCGACGATCAGGCCGAGGTCGCCGAGGAACTGCGCTCGTATCTGCAGTCATCGGGCGGCACCCTGTTCAGCGGTGAGACCGTCGCCGACGACCTTGCTCGCCGTGGCGTCATCGAGGTCGACGATGATCTCCCCGGTGCCGGTCGGGTCACGGCCACCCCGGCCCGGCTCCGCGAGGCCCCCCTGACCGCCCTGCGGCACGGCCTGGTGGCGGTTGCGCAGTCGGTTCTGGCAGTGGTTTTCGGCGCGGGATTGTTCCTCGGCTTCGATCAGCTTTGGCGGTGGAATAACATTGCGGCGCTGGTGCTTTCGGTTCTGGTAATCCTTGGTTTGGTGGTAGCGGTCCGAGCGGTCCGAAAGACTGAGGACATTGCCAGCACCTTGATCGCGGTTGCGGTGGGCGCGTTGGTCACGCTCGGTCCGTTGGCCCTCCTTCAGTCGACCTGACTCGGCAGTGCGCCCCGCTATCAAGGTCGGTCTCTCGACGGCTTCGGTCTATCCCCTGCGGACCGAAGCCGCGTTTGAAGCCGCCGCCGAGTTGGGCTACGACGGTGTTGAGTTGATGGTCTGGGCAGAAACGGTCAGCCAGGATATGGGCGCCATCTCGCAGTTGTCCCGCCGGTACAACATTCCGGTGCTCTCGATCCATGCACCGTGCCTGTTGATCTCGCAACGGGTGTGGGGAGCCGACCCGATCCCGAAACTCAACCGAAGCGTTCAAGCCGCCGAGCGACTCGGTGCGCAGACCGTCGTCGTGCACCCGCCGTTTCGGTGGCAGCGGCGTTACGCCGAGGGCTTCAGCGAGCAGGTGGCCTGGCTTGAGGAACGCAGCGATGTACACGTCGCGGTGGAGAACATGTTCCCGTTTCGGGCCGACCGGTTCTTCGGATCGGGCCTGCCCTCGATCGAGCGCATGCGCCGCCGCGGCGGGAGCCCGGGCGCGGGCGTTTCGGCGTTCGCACCGTCCTATGACCCACTGGACGGAAACCACGCGCACTACACCCTGGACCTGTCCCACACCGCGACGGCGGGTACCGATGCGCTGGATTTGGCCCGCCGGATGGGGTCGGGCCTGGTTCATCTGCACCTGTGCGACGGCAACGGTGCGGCCACCGATGAGCATCTGGTGCCCGGCCGTGGCACCCAACCGACCGCCGAGGTGTGTCAGATGCTGGCCGGCAGTGATTTCACCGGTCATGTGATCCTCGAGGTGACCACGTCCGCGGCGCGCAACAAAGCCGAACGTGATGCCATGCTGACCGAGTCGCTACAGTTCGCCCGCACGCACCTGCTGCGCTGAAAGGCTCTCATGAGTTCGATGACGGTCCCGCTGTTTTCCGATGCGATGATCCTGCGTCCGGTCGATCACCGGCCCGGTGAGTTTGACGGAAATCTCAACGAGCACTGGACAATCGGGCCGAAGGTTCACGGTGGGGTGATGGTCGCCCTGTGCGCCAAGGCCGCTCGGGAGGCCTACCGCGCGTCGGCGGCCGACGGGGGATCGCAGGCCGCTGCGCCGGTCGCGGTGTCGGTCAACTTTCTGTCCGCACCCGATCCCGGCCCGGTGCGCGTAGTCACGACCACGCGCAAGCGGGGCCGCCGGATCGGGCTGATGGATGTCGAACTGGTTTCCTCCGACCGCGCCTGCGTGCACGCGGTGGTAACGCTCGGCGATCCCGAACACGACGCGGCGCCGCTCATGTCGGATAACCCGGTGACGGCGCTGATGGGTCCGGAACCGCCAGCCGACGTCGGGCCGATCGGACCCGGCCATCCCGGCGCGGAGATCAATAACATTGCCCGGGGCGCTGTGATCCACCCCTATGTGGTGGAGTCCGTCGCATCGGACCAGGCCCCGGTTTTCATGACCTGGGTTCGGCCCAGACAGGAGCGGGTCGACGAATTGTTCGCGCTCATGTGCAGTGACATTTCACTACCGGTGTCCTATGCCGTCGGCCGCCGAGGCTGGGCGCCCACCGTGCAACTGACCGCCTACCTGCGCGGGCTGCCGGCTGACGGCTGGCTGCGGGTGGTGTGCACCGCCACTCAGATCGGACAGGACTGGTTCGACGAGGATCACACGGTCGTCGATAGCGCTGGGCGGATCATCGTGCAATCCCGGCAGCTGGCGCTGGTACCGGGTCGGTAGGGTTTTCCACCATGGCCAGAATCGCGATTATCGGTGGTGGCAACATGGGCGAGGCGCTGCTCGCCGGGTTGATTCGGGCCGGGTGTCCGGTCCGCGAACTGGTGCTGTCCGAGAAGGTGCCCGAGCGGGCCGAACATCTGGCACAGACATATTCGGTACGGGTCGCACCGATGGCGGAAGCGGTGGAGAACGCCGCGTTCGTGATTGTTGCGGTCAAGCCCGCCGACGCCGAATCGGTGGTCGTCGAGATCGCAACCGCCGCGGGCGGAGCCGAGAGTGATGCCGTCGAGCAGGTGTTGGTCAGTGTCGTCGCGGGTGTCACGACTGCGTTCTACGAGGCACATCTGCCTGCCGGATACCCGGTGATCCGGGTCATGCCCAACGCGCCGGCTCTGGTCGGCGCCGGTATCACGGCGTTGGCCCGGGGCCGGTTCGCCACCTCCGCGCAGCTGTCGGAGGCGGCGCAGTTGTTTTCCGGTGTCGGTGGTGTGCTGACGGTCTCGGAGGCCCAAATCGATGCGGTGACGGCGGTGTCGGGTTCGGGGCCGGCCTACTTCTTCCTGTTCCTCGAGGCGCTGATCGATGCCGCCGTCGCCAGCGGCCTGAGCCGCGCCGTGGCCACCGAATTGGCGGTGCAGACCATGGCGGGCTCGGTGGCGATGCTGGTGGAGCGCTCCGAGGGCGGCGGCGCCGGTGCGCCGGGCCGGCCCGACACCACTGCCGCCGAGTTGCGCGCGATGGTCACGTCGCCCGGCGGTACAACTGCTGCTGGGCTGCGGGAACTGGAGCGCGGTGGGGTACGCGCGGCCGTCGCCGCCGCCGTCGAAGCCGCAAAAACCCGCTCTGAGCAGCTCGGAATTACATCAGAGTAGTTCACGTCTTTTTCAACTAATTAGCCAACACCCGTCGCAGGAACCCCATTGGCCACGCTATTGTCCTCCTGTATGCGCGCGTGGAGCCAGCGGTGGGGAAGCCGCTGGAACGCCCGTGCCTGACGGAATGGGTAGCGATGACGTCTATGAACGGTAAGCCGGCGCGTGATGCCGGTGCGGCTGACGGCCAAGCGGTCACCAGAACGCAATTCCTCACCGTCGCCGAGGTGGCCGCGCTGATGCGGGTCAGCAAGATGACGGTGTACCGCCTGGTGCACAACGGCGAACTGCCCGCTGTGCGGGTCGGACGCTCGTTCCGGGTTCACGCCAAGGCCGTCCACGACCTGTTGGAGACGTCGTACTTCGACGCCGGCTAACACCGCCCCGCCCATCGGCGGTTTGCCGCCCCGCCCATAGCCGGTTTTCGTTCCCACAGCCGCTTGGGTAAGGTGGCGGAGACACAGACAGGCCCGGTGTGAAGCGGGCGATGGGTACTTGAGGTAGCGGAGTTCATGGGTTCAGTCATCAAGAAGCGGCGCAAGCGCATGTCCAAGAAGAAGCATCGCAAGTTGCTGCGTCGAACCCGGGTCCAGCGCAGAAAACTCGGCAAGTAGCCGCTAGGGCGGCTATGTCCGTCCTCTCACCGCGCTATCGGCAGTATCGGCCGATAGGCTGTTGCCATGGATTACCCCAGGGTGGTTCTGGTCACCGGCGCCTGCAGATTCCTCGGCGGCTATCTCACCGCACGGCTGGTACAGAACCCGTCGATCGAGCACGTCATCGCCGTTGACGCGATCGCACCGAGCAAGGATCTGAAGCGGCGGATGGGCCGGGCCGAGTTCGTCCGCGCCGACATCCGAAATCCGTTCATCGCCAAGGTGATCCGCAATAGTGATGTCGACACCGTGGTGCACGCGGCGGCCGCCTCGTACGTGCCGCGATCGGGTGGACGCGCCACCCTCAAGGAACTGAACGTCATGGGCGCCATGCAGTTGTTCGCGGCATGTCAGAAGGCGCCGTCGGTGCGGCGGGTCGTCCTGAAGTCCACCTCGGAGGTTTACGGCTCGAATCCGCACGACCCGGTGGTTCACACCGAGGATGGCAGCAGCAAGCGTCCGCCCCGGGAAGGCTTCGCCCGCGACAGCGTCGACATCGAGGGCTATGCGCGGGGGCTGGGCCGCCGCCGACCCGATATCGCGGTCACCATTCTGCGGCTGGCCAACATGATCGGCCCGGCGATGGACACCACCCTGGCCCGTTACCTGGCGGGTCCGGTGGTTCCCACGGTGTTCGGCCATGACGCTCGGTTGCAATTGCTGCATGAGCAGGACGCCCTGGGCGCATTGGAACGGGCCACGATGGCCGGTGTGGCGGGCACCTTCAACATTGGCGCCAACGGCATCATCATGATGTCCCAGGCGATTCGTCGAGCCGGCCGGTTGGCGTTGCCGCTGCCGACCTTCGGGGTCGGGGTGGTGGACTCGGTGCGCAGGGCGACGATGAACAGCGAGGTCAATCGCGATCAGCTGGCCTATTTCAGCTTCGGCCGCGCGATGGACACCACCCGTATGCGTTCCGAATTGGGCTTCGAGCCGAGGTGGACGACCCTGGAGGCGTTCGACGACTTCGTTCGCGGCCGCGGACTTACCCCGATCATCTCCCCGCAGTGGGTAAGCTCAGCGGAGGGTCGCATGCTTGCGGCGGCCCAGAGGTGGGGGAGGTGACTGACGTGGCCGGAGACTCGAAGGCCAAAGTCATTCCGCTGCATGGAAATCCGAGCCGCACCGGTGCGCGCGGATCGCAGCGCGGCACTGCGTCCAAAAGGCACCCCTCGGCATTGCCGAAACCGCCGACCGGCACCCCCGAGGAAATAGAAGCCGTCATCCGTGAGTTCGAACAGCGGCGCGCCGGCGCGTCCGAATCGGCGACGGGTGATCTCTCCGAGCGGATTGCGGCGTTCGCCGACTTCATCCGGAAAAGGTTGACCGGGGACTACAGCGTCGACGAATTCGGTTTCGATCCCCAGTACAACGATGCGGTCGTGTTGCCCGTACTGCGGTTCTTCTATGACAGGTGGTTCCGCGTCGAGGTCAGCGGTCTGGAAAACCTTCCGGACACCGGTGCGGGCCTGGTGGTGGCCAACCACGCGGGAACGCTTCCGTTCGACGGGCCCATGCTGTCGGTTGCGGTGCGCGATCACCACCCGGCGCATCGCGATCTTCGCCTGCTGGCCGCCGACATGGTGTTCGATATGCCGGTCGTCGGCCCGGTCGCCCGTAAAGCCGGCCACACCATGGCCTGCACCGCCGACGCCAACCGGCTTCTGGCCGGAGGCGAGCTGGCCGCGGTTTTCCCCGAGGGGTACAAGGGTCTGGGTAAGCCCTTCCGCGATCGCTACAAGCTGCAGCGCTTCGGCCGTGGCGGATTCGTCTCGGCGGCACTGCGCGCCAGGGCGCCGATAGTTCCGTGCTCGATCGTCGGCTCCGAGGAGATCTACCCCATGCTGGCCGACGTCAAGCTGCTGGCCCGGGTGCTCGGCGTACCGTACTTCCCGATCACGCCGCTGTTCCCGCTGGCGGGTCCGATTGGTCTGGTGCCGCTGCCGTCGAAATGGCATATCGCCTTCGGCCCACCCATCGACACTGGCGAGTACGACGAGACTGCGGCCGACGACCCGATGGTCACCTTCGAAATCACCGATCAGGTTCGCGAAACCATTCAGCAGACGCTGTTCACCCTGCTGGGAAAGCGCCGCAACACGTTTCTCGGCTGATCAGCCGGCGGCCTTGCGCGCCTGCGCACGCGAGGCGATCGCGGCAACAAGGGCATCGTCCTCGGCCCCGGCCGCCTCACCGATCATGGTCACGATCGTCGTCATCACCGGCTTGCCATCGGCGTCGGTGACCTCACTGCGCACCTCACTGATCACGGTGCCGTGCGATTCCAGCACCGAATCGAGCCAGGAGTCGAAATACAGTTTGTCGCCGGCGAATATCGGGCGGTGGAAGAGGATCTTCTGGTCGCGATGGATGACCCGGGACAGGTTGATGCCGACGTCGAATTGTTTGAAGATCTCCAACTGCACCTGACGGCCGGCGACGGCGATGAAGGTCAGCGGCGCGACGACATTGGGATAACCGGCGGCCCTGGCCGCCTCCTCGCTGGAGTGCAGTGGGTCATCGGATTGAACAGCCGCGGCGTACTCGCGGATTTTCTCCCGGCCGACCAGGAAGTAGTCGTGGTACCGGTAGTGGGTCCCGATGATGTCGCTGGCGAATGACATTGCGGGAGCTTATCGCGTGCGGGGGTGTAGCTCTCGCACTAATCGTGCTCGTGCCGGCGCGACACGGGATCCGATGCGGTCGGCCCGGCTCTCGCACTAATCGTGCTCGTGCCGGCGCGACACGGCCGCGGCGACGGCACCGCCGACCGCCCCCAACGCGATCGCCGACGGGACGCCGATCCGGGCGGCTTTGCGTGCGGTGCGGAAATCGCGGATTTCCCAACCCCGTTCGCGGGCCACCTCTCGAAGATCGGCGTCCGGGTTGATCGCGACGGCGGTCCCCACCAGCGACAGCATCGGCACGTCGTTGATGCTGTCGGAGTAGGCGGTACACCGTTTCAAATTGAGGCCCTCGCGGATCGCCAGTGCCCGAACCGCGTGCGCTTTGCCGAGGCCGTGCAGGATGTCCCCGACCAGGCGGCCGGTGAACACTCCATCGACCGATTCGGCGACGGTGCCCAGTGCCCCGGTCAGGCCCAGCCGCTCGGCGATGGTCGCCGCCAACTCATACGGCGTTGCGGTGACCAGCCAGACCTGTTGCCCGGCATCGAGATGCATCTGCACCAGGGCACGGGTACCGGGCCAGATCTTGTCGGCGAGGATCTCGTCGTAGATCTCCGAGCCGAGTGTGGCCAACTCGGTGGTCGATCGGCCTTCGATGAACGCCAGTGCCTTGCGGCGGCCCTCGGCGACGTCGTCGCTGTTCTCCTTGCCGGTCAGCTGGAACTTGGCCTGCGCGTAGATGAACTTCCACACTTCGCCATACCGGAAGTACTTACGCGCGGCCAGGCCGCGACCGAAGTGCACCAGCGACGATCCCTGCACCAGGGTGTTGTCGACGTCGAAAAAGGCGGCCGCCGTCAGGTCGGCGGGCGGCGGGGTGGGCACGCCGGGGGGCGTCTGCTCGTCCTCAGAGTCACCCATATCGCTCAGCCTATCCAGGTGATGGGACACTGGCCCCGATGACTCGGGCACAGGTTGAATTGCTTACCCGCGACGGCTGCGGTATCTGCCGCCGGGTGCATGACCGGTTGGCCGAATTGGCCGCCGAACTGGACTTCGAGTTGTCCAGCACGGACGTCGACGCCGCGGCCGCCGCCGGCAACCCCGGCCTGCGGGCCGAGTTCGGTGACCGGCTGCCGGTGGTGCTGCTCGACGGCCGCGAGCACAGCTACTGGGATGTCGACGAGGCCCGCTTGCGGGCCGACCTGTTGAAGTCCTAGCGGCCCGCTTGCGGGCCGACCTGTTGAAGTCCTAGCGGGCCCGCTTGCGGGCCGACCTGTTGAAGTCCTAGCGGCCCGCTTGCGGGCCGACCTGTTGGATCGCTGAGTTCTGCTTGCGGGCCGAACACAATTTGGTGACGCCGCTGCGCAGCCGTTAACGTTGCAGGTAATTTCTCTCCCAGGCCGAGGTTGTCGGTCCGGAGCGGCATCGTCAGCAGCGAGGGAGCAGGCCGGGTGATCGCGCAGTGAGCGTCCTGTTATTCGGGGTGTCTCACCGCAGCGCTCCGGTCGCCGTCCTCGAGCAACTCGCCGCCGACGAGGCAGATCAGGTCAAGCTCGTCGAACGGGTGTTGCAGTCGCCATTGGTTACCGAGGCGATGATCTTGTCGACCTGTAATCGGGTCGAGGTCTACGCCGTCGTCGATGCATTCCACGGCGGTCTCTCGGCGATTGGTCAGGTGCTGGCCGAGCACTCCGGGCTGTCGATGGGTGAACTGACACAGCACGCCTACGTGCGCTACAGCGAGGCCGCCGTCGAGCATCTGTTCGCCGTGACCAGCGGCCTGGACAGCGCGGTGATCGGCGAACAGCAGGTGCTCGGGCAGGTCCGGCGTGCCTATGCCAACGCGGAGGCCAACCAGACCGTCGGTCGGATTCTGCACGATCTGGCCCAGCGTGCCCTGGCAGTCGGCAAGCGCGTGCACGCCGAGACTTCGATCGACGCCGCCGGTGCCAGCGTGGTGTCTGTTGCCCTGCACGTCGCCGCCGAGCGGTTGTACCGGCCCGAGTTCGGCCCGTCCTACACCGCTCTTGCCGGTCGAACCGCAACCGTGATCGGGGCCGGGTCGATGGGCGCCCTGACGGCCGCGCACCTGGTCCGGCTGGGGGTCACCCAGATCACCATCGTCAACCGGTCGTTGCCCCGGGCGCAACGGTTGGCGGAGGTCATCGCCGCCCAAGGCGTCATCACTGCGGCCATGACCCTCGATCAGCTGCCGGCCGCGCTGGCCACCGCCGATCTTGCGGTCAGCTGCACCGGCGCGGTCCGGCCGGTGGTGTCGCTAGCCGATGTGCACCACGCGCTGGCCGCCGGCGGTCGCGATGAGGCCGCCGCACCACTGGTGATCTGCGACCTCGGTATGCCGCGCGATATCGACCCGGCCGTGTCCGGATTGCCGGGTGTTTCGGTGATCGACATGGACCGCGTCCAGCGTGAGCCGGCGGCTCGGGCCGCCGCGGCCGATGCCGAGGCCGCTCGCCAGATCGTCGCGGCTGAGGTTGCTACGTACCTGGCCAGCCAGCGGATGGCGGAGGTCACGCCCACGGTCACAGCACTGCGCCGCCGGGCTGCCGACGTCGTGGAGACCGAGTTGTTGCGGCTGGATCATCGGTTGCCCGGTTTGGATGAGGCACAGCGCGACGAGGTGGGGCGCGCCGTGCGCAGAGTCGTCGACAAGTTGTTGCACGCCCCCACCGTCCGGATCAAGCAACTCGCCGCGGCGCCGGGCGGCGACACCTATGCGCAGGCCCTCAGAGAATTGTTCGAACTCGATCCGCAGGCCGTCGACGCTGTTGCCGCGGGTGAAATCAGTGTGCCCGCAACGGAATCCGATATTCCCCGACCTGACGGCGCCGAGTAGGGCGTTTGGCAAGCAACGACGGTTCGGTGATCCGGATCGGTACCCGCGGCAGTCTGCTGGCCACCACGCAGGCCGGCACGATCCGCGATCAACTCATTGAACTCGGTCACCGAGCCGAGCTTGTCATCATCACCACCGACGGGGACCGCTCGGCGCAACCGGTTGCCGAGATCGGGGTGGGTGTGTTCACCGCGGCCCTGCGCGAGGCGATAGCCGCCGGTCTGGTCGATATGGCCGTGCATTCCTACAAGGATCTGCCCACGGCTGCCGACGCCCGCTTCGTCATCGCTGCGGTGCCGCGCCGCGGCGACCCGCGGGACGCTCTGGTTGCCCGCGACGGTCTGGTGCTCGGGGAGTTGCCGGTCGGTTCGGTCATCGGCACCTCATCGGTTCGCCGGGCCGCGCAGCTTAGAGCACTGGGTCTGGGTTTGGAAATCCGCCCCCTACGAGGCAATCTGGACACCAGGTTGAACAGGGTAGGCAACGGTGATCTCGACGCCATCGTGGTCGCCCGGGCGGGGTTGGCTCGCCTGGGACGGCTCGGTGACGTCACCGAGACGCTGGAGCCGGTGCAGATGTTGCCGGCACCGGCTCAAGGTGCGCTCGCGCTGGAATGTCGCGCGGGCGACATCGGGCTCGCGACGCTGCTGGCGGGATTCGAGGATCCCGACAGCCGCACCGCGGTCACCGCGGAGCGGACCCTGTTGGCCGAACTGGAGGCGGGTTGCTCCGCACCGGTGGGAGCGATCGCGGAGGTGGTCGAGTCCATCGATGAGGACGGCCACGTCTTCGAGGAGCTGTCGCTACGCGCCTGCGTGGCGGCGGTGGACGGATCCGACGTGATCCGTGCGTCCGGTATCGGTAACCCCGGCCGGCCCGCAGAGCTCGGGCTCTCGGTCGCCGCGGAGTTGATCGAACTCGGTGCGCGCGGGGTCATGTCGATCGGACTGGCGTGATGAGCGTGGAGCGGGAGTTGAGATGACGGGTTTACGTTCGTCGGTTCGGGACCGGGCGACCCCGGTCTGCTGACGACGCGTGCGCGCACCGTGTTGAGCAATGCCACGTGTGTGTTCACCGATCCCGATGTGCCCCAGGCAGTGCTGAACGTTGTCGGAACCGCACTTCCGCCCGCGGTGGGTCCGGTGCCTGCTCCGAGTGCGGTGATCGAAGGTGCCGATCAGACCGTCCCGCCGGTGGTCTCGGTCGGCCCGGACATCCGGCCCGCACTCGGTGAGCCGGCCGAAGTGGCCAAGATCCTGGTGGCTGAGGCCAAGGCCGGCGTCGACGTGGTCCGGCTGGTCGCCGGTGACCCGCTCTCGGTGGATTCGGTCATCACCGAGGTGAACGCTATTTCCAAGACCCAGTTGGTGTTCGACATCGTGCCGGGACTGCCAGCCACCGTCGCCGTGCCGACCTACGCCGGGTTGCCACTGGGGTCCACCCACACGGTCGCCGATGTGCGCGGCGAGGTGGACTGGGCCGCGCTGGCCGCAGCACCCGGCCCGTTGATCCTCACCGCGACGGTCTCGCATCTGGCCGAGGCGGCCCGCACCCTGATCGAGTTCGGACTTTCGGATGCCACGCCGTGCGTGGTGACCGCCGACGGCACCAGTTGTTCGCAGCGTTCGGTGGAGTCGACCCTGCGCGGTCTGACCGATCGCACCGCGCCCGGCGCCGACGACCCGGGCGGCCCACTGTCCGGTCCACTGGTGGTCACCGTCGGTCGCACGGTGACCCACCGCACCAAACTCAACTGGTGGGAGAGCCGCGCCCTGTACGGCTGGACGGTGCTCGTTCCGCGCACCAAGGATCAGGCCGGGGAGATGAGTGAGCGCCTGAGCGCTCACGGTGCGCTGCCGATCGAGGTGCCGACCATCGCCGTCGAGCCGCCGCGCAGCCCGGCCCAGATGGAGCGGGCCGTCAAGGGTCTGGTCGACGGCCGGTTCCAGTGGGTGGTATTCACCTCAACGAACGCAGTCCGGGCGGTCTGGGACAAGTTCGCCGAGTTCGGCTTGGACGCCCGGGCGTTCTCCGGTGTGAAGATCGCCTGTGTCGGTGAGGCCACCGCCGATCGCGTCCGCGCATTCGGTATCAGTCCCGAACTGGTGCCCTCCGGCGAGCAGTCCTCACTGGGCCTACTCGACGAATTCCCGGACTATGACAGCATTTTCGACCCGGTCAACCGGGTGCTGTTGCCGCGTGCCGATATCGCCACCGAGACACTGTCCGAGGGCCTGCGGGAACGCGGTTGGGAGATCGAGGACGTCACCGCCTACCGCACGGTGCGTGCGGCACCGCCGCCGGCCGACACTCGGGAGATGATCAAGACCGGCGGCTTCGACGCGGTCTGTTTCACCTCATCCTCCACGGTGCGCAACCTCGTCGGCATCGCCGGCAAGCCGCACTCCCGAACCATCGTCGCGTGCATCGGTCCGAAGACGGCCGAGACCGCAGCTGAATTCGGCCTGCGCGTCGACGTCCAGCCGGAGACCGCCGCCGTCGGACCCCTTGTCGATGCGCTCGCGGAGCATGCGGCGCGGTTGCGCGCCGAGGGCGCACTGCCGCCGCCGCGCAAGAAGAGCCGCCGCCGGTAGGACGAGCGGCTCCCGCCATGTCGTTTCCCAGGCAACGCCCGCGTCGACTGCGGTCCAGTGCGGCCATGCGCCGTCTGGTGGCCCAAACCTCCCTGGAGCCAAGGCATCTGGTGCTGCCGATGTTCGTCGCTGACGGTATTGACGAGCCCCGGCCGATTTCCGCGATGCCCGGCGTCGTCCAACACACTCGGGATTCGCTGCGTCGCGCCGCCGCCGACGCCGTCGCGGCCGGGGTGGGTGGATTGATGATATTCGGTGTGCCGCGCACCGAGGATAAAGACTCCACCGGTTCGGTCGGCCTGCGCCCCGATGGAATCCTCAATGGTGCACTGCGCGACTTGGCCGGCGACCTCGGCGATGCCACGGTGCTGATGGCTGACACCTGTCTCGACGAGTTCACCGACCACGGCCACTGCGGCATTGTTGATGACGCGGGCCGCATCGATAATGACGCTACCAACACCCAGTACATTAAACTCGCTGTCGCCCAAGCGAATTCAGGTGCGCACGTCGTCGGAACCAGTGGCATGATGGACGGTCAGGTGGCTGCCATCCGGGACGGACTCGACGCTGCCGGGCATACCGGCGTGGCGATCCTCGCCTATGCCGCCAAGTTCGCCTCGGCCTTCTATGGACCGTTCCGGGAAGCGGTGGCCTCCGGGCTCACCGGTGACCGGCGCACCTACCAGCAGGAACCCGGCAATTCTCGGGAGGCGCTACGCGAGATCGCCCTTGACGTCGAAGAGGGTGCCGACATCGTGATGGTCAAGCCCGCGATGGCCTACCTCGACATCGTGCGCGCGGCCGCGGAGATCTCGCCTGTGCCGGTGGCGGCCTATCAGGTGTCGGGTGAGTACGCCATGATCGCCGCCGCGGCGGCGAACGGCTGGGTGGACGGCCGCGCGACGGTCTTGGAGTCGCTGACCGGAATTCGTCGCGCGGGTGCCGATATCGTGCTGACCTACTGGGCCGTCGATGCGGCGGGATGGCTGTCGTGATTGCCCAGCCGCCGCCGACGGACCGGCACCGGCCCGGACCTGGGGGCGCTGCGTTCTGGCTGCTGGTCATCGGCGCGGCGCTGTTGCTGGCCGGTGGACTGATGGCGGTGATTGTGGGGTTCGATACCTTGCGCCGCGGCGCACCACCGACGGTGTCGGATGAATCCGTCCGCAACTATCTGCGGCTCTACCGCGGTTCCGGCGTGCTGTTCGGGCTGGCGGCGGCGGTGTTGGCACGGCTGGCCATGCGCGCCCGCGACGGTGACCCGCGGTTCCGGCGGGCCGCCACGGGTCTGGGAATGGCAATCGTGGTGTTGGTCGCAGTGGCCGCGGTATTCCTCGGCACAGTGACCACCCCGGCTCTGCTGAGCCTGTTGCCCATCATTGCCGGCACGCTGATGTTGAACCGGCGGGTGCAGCCCAGTGTCTGATCAGCTTGGGTCTGAAAACCCCGGGTCTGAAAACCCCGGGCCTGAAAACCCCGGGCCTGAAACCCCGCCGGATGCCGCCGAACGTTTGTTCTTCGAGAACGGTGCGAGCTGGCACTGGTTGTGGCTCGGTGTGGTGGGTGGGCTGGTGATGACGTTCGTCCAGTCAAGTGCCGGGCTGGGATTCAAGCCGGTCGTGCCGCTGTTTTTTCTGGTGATGATGTGCGGTTTCCTCACTGTGCAGGTGAGAGCGGCGCGGATCCACACCAGCGTCGAACTGACCGCCGACACGTTGCGTCAGGGCACTGAGACCCTGCCGGTCAGCGAGATCCTTGAGGTCTACCCCGAAGCCGAGTACACGCCGCGGAAGCCGTTGTTTCAGGGTATGCGCGCGCCGGTGAAATCCGATGAGGCACTGGAGAAGTGGCAGGAGTCACGTTCGCTCGGTGAAGTCAACGGCGTGCCGAAGGGACGCACCGGGATCGGGCTGAAGCTGGCCAACGATCGCACCGCTCAGGCCTGGGCGCGCAACGATGAGGCGCTGCGCGCGGCTCTGACCAAGCTCGTGGCGGACCGATGACAACCCCGGTACGGCACGTCGTGCAGGCGGTCCTGGCCGTCGCGGCGACGGTGGGTGCGGCGCTGAGTTGGGTACAGGTGCGAAGCCTGGTCGACGTGGCACCGGTCACCGAGGGTCAGCCGGCCACGGTCTCAGCGGTCTACGACCCCCCGATGATGGTGTTGACCCTGGTGTTGGCGACGGCGGCCGGCGTTCTGGCCGTGCTGGGCATCGCCGGGTTGCGTCGGGGCACCCGGATATCCACCCTTGATACCTATACCCCCTAGGGGTATGGTGACGGACATGACGACCACAGATATGCGCCTTCACGGGATGAGTTGCGCTTCCTGCGCGTCGAAGATCGAAGGCAGCCTCAACCGTCTCGACGGTGTGGCGGCCACGGTGAACTTCGCGATCGAGCAGGCCCATGTCGAGCACGACCCGCAGGTGAGCACCGACCAACTGATGAGAGCGGTTGAGTCCACCGGGTATCACGCCTCGGTGATCGACCACGCCCAGATGAACCACGGTGACGCGATGAACCACGGTGACCATACGAACTCCGGCGACCATATGAACCACGACCTGCCCGAGGAGCAGCTGCGGCCCCGGTTGATCGGATCGGCGATCCTGGCCGTCCCAGTGGTGGCGCTGTCGATGGTGATGGCGTGGCAGTTTTCGGGCTGGCAGTGGTGGGTACTCGCACTGGCCACACCGATCGTGTTCTGGGGTGGCTACCCGTTTCACTCCGCAGCCCTGAACAGTGCCCGCCACGGCACGTCCACGATGGACACCCTGGTGTCGATCGGCACCCTGGCCGCCTACTTCTGGTCGGCATTCGTCGTGATCACCGGCGCCGCCACGCATGGGCACGGGCACGTGTACTTCGAAGTCGCGGCGGCGGTCACGGTGTTCCTGTTGGCCGGCCGTTACTCCGAAGCCAAGGCCAAGCGGTCGGCAGGTTCGGCCCTGCGCGCCCTGATGTCGCTGGGCGCCAAGGAGGCCACCGTGCTGCGCGGTGGGGACGAGGTTCGGATTTCCGCAGCCGAACTGGTCGTCGGCGACGTGATCGTGGTGCGCCCCGGCGAGCGGGTCGCCACCGACGGCACCGTGATCGAGGGCTCCTCGGCACTGGACACCTCGGCGATGACCGGTGAGTCGGTACCGGCCGATGTGTCCGTCGGTGACGCGGTGCTCGGCGGTGCGGTCAATACCTACGGCCGAATCCTGCTGCGCGCCAATCAGGTTGGTGCCGATACCCAGCTGGCCCGGATGGCCCGGATGGTCGCCGATGCCCAAAGCGGTAAGGCGTCGATCCAACGGCTGGCCGATCGGGTCTCGGCGGTGTTCGTTCCCGTCGTCCTGGTCATTGCCGCTCTCACGCTGGCCGGCTGGCTGGTCACCGGACACCCGGCCACGGCCGCGTTCACCGCGGCGGTCGCAGTGCTGATCATCGCCTGCCCGTGCGCGTTGGGTCTTGCCACGCCGACGGCGATCCTGGTCGGCACCGGCCGTGGCGCCCAACTCGGGGTGTTGATCAAGAAGCCACAGGTGCTCGAGACCGTTCGCGGTATCGACACGGTCGTCCTGGACAAGACCGGCACGGTGACGACCGGCCGGATGAGCGTCTCAAGCCTCGAGGCCCAACCGGGCGAGGACGCCGATGTGGTGCTGGCCCGCGCGGCGGCGATCGAAGCGGCTTCCGAGCACCCGATCGCGGCGGCGATCGTGCACGAGGCGCGTGCGCGTGGCCTGACGCCCGCACCGGTGACCGAGTTCGCCAACGATCCGGGAACCGGGGTCAGCGGCGTGGTGGACGGCACCGTTGTCCGGGTGACGCGCGCCGCCGACTCCGATGGCCGCACCAGTGTGGAGGTCAGCTGGGACGGCGCCCGGCGCGGCGTCATCCGGCTCGCCGACACGGTCAAGCCGACTAGTGCCGAGGCGATCGCCGAACTGAAGGCACTCGGTATCACCCCGATGCTGCTGACCGGAGACAACCAGGCGGTGGCCGCCCGGGTGGCCGCTGAGGTCGGCATCGCCGCCACTGACGTGATTTCCGGGGTATCGCCGTCGCAGAAGGCCGACGCCATCAGCGCACTGCAGGCCCGCGGTCGCCGGGTGGCCATGGTCGGCGACGGCGTCAACGACTCGGTGGCGCTGGCGACCGCCGATATCGGTATGGCGATGGGCACCGGTACCGACGCGGCCATCGAAGCCGGTGACATCACGCTGGTGCGCGGTGACTTGCGGACGGTTCCGACCGCACTGCGGTTGTCATCGAAGACGTTGCGGATCATCAAGCAGAATTTGTTCTGGGCGTTCGGCTATAACGCCGCGGCGATTCCGCTGGCCGCGCTGGGATTGCTGAACCCGATGATCGCCGGTGCGGCGATGGCGGTGTCGTCGGTTCTGGTGGTGGCTAATAGCCTGCGGCTCAGGAGGTTTCGCTGACCACATCATCCGCCACAGTGGCACCAGCCGACGACTACCACTATCTTTTCCCACCTCTTAGCGACTCACCTCTTAGCGACTCGGGTCGCGACTCCTAAGCCTGACCTGAGTCGCTAAGACGCGGGAAACATACCTATGTAACCTTTCACGCCCGCGCAGGCCCCAGCGCCAGGGTCAGCGCGGTGCCGTCCCGATCCACCTCGGCCAGGTCCGGGCAGCGTCGGCGTAGCTCGTCCATCAGCTTCGAACGCAGGGTTTGCCCGGCGGCCGGGCAGTGCTCACACGCACCGCCGAGTTGCACGCTCACCAGATCGGGGCCCACCTGCTGGACGGAAACCGACCCGCCGTGCGAGCGGATGAAGTCGCCCACCGAACCGTCGAGCAGATCCGTGGTGACCCGCGTGAGCACCTCGCCCGGTGCGGGTTCGATGATCCAGCTGTGCGGCACATCCAGCGCCTCGCGCAGCGCCGCCTGTACCCCCGTTCCGTGCGCCGCCCAGGACAGGTCCTCGCGCAGCCACAACCACACCGCCGTCGACTCGACCAGACCTGCCGACAAGGATCCGTCGGCAAGCAACTCACCGAGACGCCCCGGTGCCGAGTGGATGCGTCCGGCGGGCAGGGCACCCGCCGGTACCACCCACCGCACCGCCTGCGGATCAGCCGCCACTCGTTCGGCGTGCAGGGCGATCATGCGGCGCTCACCACAGCGCAGCCACGACGGTCCGCGCAGCCAGTGCCAGCACCCACGCCAGGACGAACATGTAGCCGAACGCGATCGCGGGCCATTTCCACGATCCGCTCTCCCGGCGCATCACGCCCACCGTCGACATGCACTGCAGCGCGTACATGAAGAACACCAGTAGAGCGGCGATGGTGGGTGCATCGAACAACAGCCGACCGGCCTGCGGTCCGTCCTGTACTCGCATCTCAGTGAGGGCCGCGGCCGGTTCCTCGGGGTTCTCCGCGGCCGCCACCTGACCGAGGGTGGCGACGAAAACCTCGCGGGCGGCCAACGAGGACAGGATGCCGATGTTGATCCGCCAGTCAAAGCCCAGCGGCGCGAAGACCGGCTCGACCGCCTTGCCGACCGACGCGGCGTAGGAGTGGTCGATCACATACGCCGCCACCGCCGTCTCGGAGCCGGTGTCCACCCCGGCCGCCATCATCTCGGCTTCGCCGCGCAGCGGCAGGTTCAGCAGCACCCACAGCACCACCGTGGCGGTCATGATGATCGAGGTGACTTTGCGCAGGAATGCCGATACGGCCGTCCACACCTCTGCGGCAACGTTTTTCAGCCGCGGCACCTGATACGGCGGCATCTCCATGTAGAACGGCAGTACCGGCCCGCCCCGCGAGGTCAACTTCTTGAACACCGCGGCCACCAGCATTGCCGATATCGCGCCCATCAGATAGAGCGCGAACATCACCACGCCGCGCCCACTGAACGGCCCGATCCGGGATCCGGCCGGCAACAGGATGCTCACCAGGAGGATGTACACCGGCAGTCGTGCAGAGCACGTCATCAGCGGCGCACCCATCATGGTCGCGAGACGATCCTTGGCCGACGGTAGCGACCGGGTCGCCATGATGCCGGGTATGGCGCATGCCACCGAGGACAGCAGTGCCACGAACGCGCGTCCCTCGAGGCCGGCGCGGGCCATCACCCGGTCCATCAGGAATGCGGCGCGGGCCAGGTAGCCGGTGCCCTCGAGAACCGCGATCAACACGAACAGCAACACGATCTGTGGCAGGAACACCAGCACGCTGCCGACGCCCCCGATGACGGCCTGCGACAGGAACCCCGACAGCCACGGAATATGGAGGTGCGCCGCGACCAGATCGCCCAGCCATCCGAAGCCCGCTTCGACGTATCCCTGCAGTGGCGCGGCGACGGTGAAGATGGTCTGGAAGAAGAGGAACATCGTCACACCGAAGATGGCGGTGCCGATCACCGGGTGCAACATCACGGCGTCGATGCGTCGGGTGCGCTGGTCGACCTCGGGTACCTGATAGTCGCAGGAGGCGAGCACCGACTCGATCCACGCGGTCACCTCGGCCGGATCGGTGGGTGGCGCCACCACCGGTGTGCTCCAGGAATCGGATTCGGCCATCACCTGTCGCAGATCTGCCACACCGTCGCGATGGCCGGCCACCACGGGCACCACCGGCACGCCCAGCGCTCGGGTGAGCGCGGAGACGTCCAACCGGCCCTGGCGGCGGGTCAGGTCGTCGGTGAAGGTGAGCACCACGCAGATCGGAAGTCCGGTCTGGTGAAGTTGGGCTATCAGACCCAGCGAGCGACGCAACGTCGTCGCATTGAGCAACACCAGCAGGGCATCGGGAACGTCGACGCCGACACTGCGGTGGTCGGCCCTGTGGTGGTCGGCCCTGTGTTGGTCGGCCCTGCGGTGGTCGGCCCTGCGGTGGTCGGCCCTGTGTAGGTCGGCACCGTGTTGGTCGGCCCTGCGGTGATCGGTGTCGAGGACGTCGACGACGATTTGTTCGTCGGGGCTGATCGGATCCAGGCTGTAGGTGCCGGGCAGATCCTCGACCACCACGGCCTCCCGGCCGTCGACCCGCATGCGGCCCTCGAAGCGGGCGACGGTGACGCCGGGGTAGTTGCCGGTCTTGGCGTGCAGTCCGGTCAGCGCATTGAATAGGGTGGTCTTGCCGGAGTTGGGGCTGCCGACGACGGCGAACCGCTTCAGTCCGATGTTGGCCGTCGTGGATCCGCCGCCACCATGATGCGCGTGGCCCATCAACCGGCCGGTTTCGCGGTGATGCAGCGGGCCTGGACCCCGCGCAGGGCAATCTCGTAATCGCCGACGCCGAATATCACCGGATCGCCCAGTGGGGCCCGGCGGATCATCGTCACCTCGACACCCGGTGCCAGTCCCAGATCGAAGAGTCGCCGCGCCGTACTTGGTTCCACCACGTCGCTATAGCCGAGCACGATGGCGCGCTCGCCCCGGTCGAGATCAGCCAGCGTCATCGCGGCCGCGCCCTGGGCGCCGGACACCAACCGACGCTGGCGCATCCGCTCCGACACTGACGACATGAAGTTAGGGTAGGCGAACCAACTATCAGGTGTCGAGTCGGCCCCCGTGGACGGGGACCCTCTAGGCGCCCTGCCGGTCCTGGCTGAGACACTGATCTGCATGACCGAGCAGGCGGGAAACACGAGCATCTCTGCGAAGCTGTTCGCCGAGGCCTGCGCGGTAATTCCGGGCGGGGTGAACTCCCCGGTGCGGGCGTTCAACTCGGTCGGCGGCACACCCCGCTACATCACCTCGGCGCGGGGTTGTTGGCTCACCGACGCCGACGGCAACCGCTACGTCGACCTGATCTGCTCCTGGGGCCCGATGATCCTGGGCCACGCCCACCCGGCCGTCGTGGAAGCCGTGCAGCGCACCGCGGCCGACGGGCTGTCGTTCGGCGCGCCGACAGCAGGCGAGACCGAATTGGCCGCCGAGATCATCACCCGGGTCGCCCCGGTGCAGCGGGTGCGGCTGGTCAACTCCGGAACCGAGGCCACCATGAGCGCGGTGCGTCTGGCCCGCGGCTTCACCGGCCGGGCCAAGATCGTCAAGTTCTCCGGCTGCTATCACGGCCACGTCGACGCCCTGCTGGCCGATGCCGGCTCCGGTGTGGCCACCCTCGGCCTGCCGTCCTCGCCCGGGGTCACCGGGGCGACGGCGGCCGACACCATCGTGCTGCCTTACAACGACGTCGCCGCCGTGGAGCAGACCTTCGCCGCCTTCGGCGACACCATCGCCGCGGTGATCACCGAGGCCTGCCCCGGCAATATGGGCACGGTGGCACCGCTGCCCGGCTACAACGCCGCCCTGCGCCGGATCACCGCCGCACACGGTGCGTTGCTGATCTTCGACGAGGTGATGACGGGATTCCGGATGAGCCGATCCGGTTGGTTCGGAATCGATCCGGTCGAGGCCGACCTGTTCACCTTCGGCAAGGTGATGAGCGGCGGCCTACCTGCGGCTGCCTTTGGCGGGCGCACCGATGTGATGGAACGACTCGCTCCGCTGGGGCCGGTGTATCAAGCCGGCACGCTGAGCGGAAATCCGGTCGCGGTGGCCGCCGGCCTGGCCACCCTGCGCAACGCCGACGACGCGGTGTACGCCGCGTTGGACGCCAATGCGGACCGATTGGCGGCTCTGCTCTCGGCGGCATTGGTCAAAGCCGGTGTGGCGCATCAGGTTCCGCGGGCTGGCAACTTCCTCTCGGTATTTTTCGCCGAGGAACCGGTACGAGACTTCGCCGCCGCCCGGGCCAGCGAGACCTGGCGTTTCCCGGCGTTCTTCCACGCCCTGCTCGACGCGGGTGTCTATGCACCACCGAGCGCATTCGAAGCCTGGTTCGTCTCAGCCGTACTTGATGACGACGCCTTCGAAAAGATCGCGGCCGCACTACCGGCCGCGGCACGGGCGGCCGCCCAAGCGAGGCCGGTGTGAAGACCACGGTGCACGTGATGCGCCATGGCGAAGTGCATAACCCGGACAAAATCCTCTACGGCCGAAAGCCCGGCTTCTCCCTCTCCGAGCGTGGCAGGGCCCAGGCGCAGGCGGTCGCTGACGCACTGGCCGGCCATGACATCGTCGCGGTCGTCGCCTCACCACTGGAACGTGCCCAGCAGACCGCGGCACCGATCGCTGCCCATCACTCATTGACGATCGGCACAGACGCCGATCTCATCGAGTCCGAGAACATCTTTGAAGGCCAACGCGTCTCACCGGGTGACGGTGCCCTGCGCGACCTGCGAAACTGGAAGTACCTGACCAATCCGTTGCGGCCGTCGTGGGGTGAGCCCTACAAACAGGTCGCCGCCCGGATGCGGCGAGCGGTTGGCGAGGCCCGACTGCTCGGTATCGGACACGAGGTGGTCTGCGTGAGTCATCAACTGCCGGTGGAGACTCTGCGCCGCTCGATGCTCGGCCGCCGCCTGCCGCACGACCCGCGTAAGAGAATGTGCGACCTCGCCTCCCTGAACACCTTCGTCTTCGACGACGAGGAACTCATCGACTGGAAGTACTGGGAGCCGGCGGGAGAGTGAAGCGGCTCTTCGCGAACGCGCTCGTCGCGGCGGCTATGGCGACAGTGGTTGCCGGCTGTTCCACCGGTGACGACGCCGTCGCCCAGGGCGGCACCTTCGAATTCGTCGCACCCGGCGGCAAGACCGATATCACCTACGATCCGCCGCAGAGCCGCGGAGTACCCGGCCGGGTGTCCGGACCGGACCTGATGGACACCGCGCGCACCCTCTCCCTCGACGACTTCGCCGGCAAGGTGGTGGTGATCAATATCTGGGGGCAGTGGTGCGGGCCGTGCCGCGCCGAGATCACCCAGTTGCAGAAGGTGTATGACGCCACCCGGGACGAGGGCGTGGCGTTTCTGGGAATCGATGTGCGCGACAACGACATCGACGCGCCGCGGGACTTCATCACCGACCGCAAGATCACTTTCCCGTCCATCTACGACCCGGCCATGCGCACCATGATCGCCTTCGGCGGTAAATACCCGACCACCGTGATCCCGTCGACGGTGGTGCTGGACCGCGAGCACCGGGTGGCCGCTGTGTTCCTCCGTGAACTGCTGGCCGAGGATTTGACGCCGGTGGTTCAACGTCTGGCAGCCGAACCATGACCGGGTTGGCCGAGACGGCTGCGGCGGGCCCTCTGCTGGTGGCTCTGGGACTGTGCGTGCTGGCCGGTCTGGTGTCGTTCGCCTCGCCGTGCGTGGTTCCTCTGGTTCCGGGGTACCTGTCATATCTGGCGGCGGTGGTCGGCGTCGATGACACCCGTGATGCGACCCGGCGCTGGCGGGTGGTGGGGTCAGCGGCATTGTTCGTGGCCGGATTCACCGCCGTCTTCGTTTTGGGTACCGTCGCCGTGCTCGGTATGACCACCACGCTGATCACCAATCAGGTTCTGCTGCAACGGGTCGGCGGTGTCGTGACCATCATCATGGGTCTGGTGTTCGTCGGTTTCATTCCGACTCTGCAGCGCCAGGCTCGGTTCGCTCCGCGCCGCCTGGCGGGTCTGGCGGGCGCACCACTGCTCGGTGCGGTGTTCGCGCTCGGCTGGACGCCATGTCTGGGCCCGACATTGACCGGAGTGATCGCCGTCGCCTCGGCAACCGACGGCGCCAGCGTCGCACGCGGAGTGGCACTCGTCATCGCCTACTGCCTCGGCCTGGGCATACCGTTCATCGCGCTGGCGCTGGGTTCTGGATGGGCGGTCGGCGCCTTCGGCTGGCTGCGCCGCCACACCCGCGCCATTCAGATATTCGGCGGTGTGCTGCTCATCATCGTCGGACTCGCTTTGGTGAGCGGGGCGTGGAACGACTTCACCTCGTGGGTTCGCGATGGGTTCGTCAGCGACGTCAGGCTGCCGATATGACCACCGGTGTCGTGAAAACCCTTCTCGCGTATGCGCGTAACACCTGGCGCGCACTGACCTCTATGGGCACCGCCCTGGCGCTGCTGTTCCTGCTCGCCCTCGGCGCGGTGCCCGGCGCACTGCTACCGCAGCGCAGCCTCAATGAGTCGAAGGTGCAGCAGTACCTCACCGAGCACCCGACCATCGGCCCGTGGCTGGATCGGTTACAACTGTTCGACGTGTTCGCCAGTTTCTGGTTCACCGCCATCTACGCGCTGCTGTTCATCTCGCTGGTGGGCTGCCTGACGCCGCGGACCCTCGAGCACATCCGCAGCCTGCGCGCCACGCCGGTGCCGGCACCGCGCAATCTGAGCCGGCTGCCCAAACATGCCGACGCCACTGTCGCCGGCACACCGGAATCGGTCACGGCGATGATCGCCGGACACCTGCGGGGCTGGCGGCAGGTTACCCGGCAGACCGACGGTGTTATCGAGATCTCCGCCGAGAAGGGCTATCTGCGCGAGTTCGGCAATATCGTCTTTCACTTCTCGCTACTGGGCCTGCTGGTCGCCGTCGCGGTGGGCAAATTGCTCGGCTATGAGGGCAATGTCATCGTGATCGCCAACGGCGGGCCCGGTTTCTGCTCGGCATCCCCGGCGGCGTTCGACTCGTTCCGCGCCGGCAACAGCGTCGACGGAACTTCTCTCTATCCGATGTGCCTGCGGGTCAATGACTTTCAGGCTCGCTATCTGCCCAGTGGGCAGGCGGTCGCATTCGAGTCGAATATCGACTATCAGGCCGGACCGGATCTGGCGTCGGGCACCTGGCAGCCCTACCGGCTCGAGGTCAACCACCCGCTTCGGATCGGCGGAGACCGGGTGTACCTGCAGGGCCACGGTTACGCGCCGACTTTCACCGTGACATTCCCGAATGGTGTGAAGCGCACCCAGACCATTCAGTGGCGGCCGAATGACGCACTCACCCTGCTGTCCTCGGGTGTAATCCGTGTCGACCCGCCGGCCGGACTGTATCCGCCGGATCAGCGGCGCAAGCAACAGATCGCGATCATCGGACTGTTGGCGCCGACCCAGCAGATGGACGACAAATTGCTGTCATCAAGTTTCCCTGCCCTCAACGACCCCGCGGTGGCCATCGACATCTACCGCGGTGACGCCGGACTTGACAGTGGCCGGCCGCAATCGTTGTTCACCCTCGATACCCGACTGATCGAGCAGAAGCGGTTGACCAAGGCCAAGCGAACCAATCTGAGCCTCGGCCAACAGGTGCGTCTTGATGACGGCACCGTGGTGCGTTTCGACGCCGCCACCCCGTTCGTCAATCTGCAGGTCTCACACGATCCCGGCCAGGTGTGGGTCCTGGTTTCGGCGATGTCGATGATGGGCGGACTACTGGTGTCGCTGATCGTCCGTCGTCGGCGGGTATGGGCTCGGATCTCAGCCGCGGGTGCAGGTACGGTGGAACTCGAGTTAGGTGGACTCGCCCGCACAGATAATTCCGGTTGGGGCGGCGAGTTCGACAAGCTCACCCGGCGAGTGGCGGAGGCGGATCGCGGATGAACACCGAGCACATCGACATCGGCCTGGCCCGGTTCTCGGATTGGGCGTTCACCGCGTCGGTCGTCGTCCTCGTCCTGGCCATGACACTGCTGGCCGTCGAACTCGCGTCCAGTCGGGGCCGCCTGGTCGAAGAACGTGAACTGGTCGCGGCCGGGGCAGTAGCCACCGGGCGCGTCGCATCCGACGCAGACCGTCCCGGTGTGGTGCTCGACAGTGCTGCGCCGCCCCTGGCGGCCCGGTTCGGCCGCGCGGGTCTGGCTCTGGTCTACCTCGGCATCGCCCTGTTGTTCGGCTGCATCGTGCTGCGCGGACTGGCCACCACCCGGGCACCGTGGGGCAACATGTACGAGTTCATCAACCTCACTAGTTTCTGCGGACTGGTTGCCGGCGCCGTGGTGCTGCGCAAACCGCAGTACCGGGCGCTGTGGGTGTTCGTTCTGGTTCCGGTGCTGATCCTGCTGACGGTGTCCGGTAGGTGGCTTTATACCAACGCTGCGCCGGTGATGCCCGCACTGCAGTCCTACTGGCTGCCCATCCACGTCTCGGTGGTCAGTCTGGGATCAGGGGTGTTCCTGGTGGCTGGCGTGGCCAGCATTCTGTTCCTGCTGAAGATGTCGCGCTTGGGCGAGCCTGCACCAGGCGACGCCGACGGATTCGTGGCGCGGATCGTCTCCCGGCTGCCGGACGCCCAGGCCTTGGATCGGATCGCCTACCGCACAACGATTTTCGCGTTCCCGGTGTTCGGGTTCGGCGTTATCTTCGGCGCCATTTGGGCCGAGGAGGCGTGGGGACGCTACTGGGGCTGGGATCCCAAGGAGACGTTGTCGTTCATCGCCTGGGTGATCTACGCGGCCTATCTGCACGCGCGGTCGACGGCGGGGTGGCGCGACCGGAAAGCGGCGTGGATCAACGTGGCCGGATTCGTGGCCATGGTGTTCAACCTGTTCTTCATCAACCTGGTCACCGTCGGCCTGCACTCCTACGCGGGCGTGAGTTAACGCCACTCCTGAGGAAGGAGTGAATTAACGCGGCTTTTTGTCGTCCCCGCCGAGTTTCCAGAGGAATTCCGGGTCGTCGTCGGGACCGATGACGCGCGTGGAGGGCCGGTGGGCGTGCGAGCGATTCATCCGCACGCCGATATAAACCGCGGTTGCGACGACCAAGATGAGCACCAGGTAAAGCACGGGTAAACCTCCTTTCTCTGAATATACGCGCGTCGGTAGGCTCGGTCCGGTGACGGACAACCAGGCAGGCGGCGCGGGCCGCGCAAGTGGGCGCATGGCCGCAGACGTAGCGCTATACACCCTCGCGCGGCTGGCACTGGTGGCCGCGCTGACCGCGGTCATCTTCTACGCGGCACACCTGATCGGCATCACGGAGTTTCCGCTCGTCGTCGCCATGCTGTTCGCCATCGTGATCTCGCTGCCGCTGGGCATCTGGCTGTTGGCTCCGCTGCGCCGACGCGCCACTGCGGGTATCGCGGAGGTCGACGAGCGCCGCCGGGCCGACCGCGAGCAGTTGCAGGCCCGGTTGCGCGGCGAGACCCCATCGGATTAGTTCAGGGCCGGAATAGCTCAGCGGTGCAACGCCAGTGCGGCCGCCACCGCGACCGACCACACCAGCATCGTCAGGCCGGTATCACGTAACACCGGGATGAGATCGCGCCCGCCCTGCCCGCGGCGCACCGGCCCGGCGGCCCGCAGCGCCAACGGCGCGGCAAGCAGTCCGACCGTGCACCACGGCGTTGCCCGCATCAGCGCGACGGTGAGAACCCCGGCCAGCGCCAGTAGTGACTGATACAACAGGCGGGTGCGGGTGTCGCCGAGGCGGACCGCCAGCGTCGTCTTGCCGGCGACGGCATCGGTCGGGATATCGCGCAGATTGTTGGCCACCAACACCGCCGACGACAGTGCGCCGGTGGCCACCGCGAGCGTCACACCCACCCAGTCGACCCGCAGTGCCTGGGTGTACTGCGTGCCCAGCACCGCGACCAGACCGAAGAACACGAATACCGCGACCTCGCCGAAACCGGCATACCCGTACGGCCGCGAGCCACCGGTGTAGAACCACGCGCCGAGGATGCACAGCGCGCCCACGACGATCAGCCACGGTGCGCTGAGCATCGCCAGCGCCACACCGGCGACGGCGGCGACCGCGAGGCTCACCCCCGCCGCGGTCAGTACCGCACGTGGGGCGGCCACCTTCGACCCGACCAGCCGCAGCGGACCGGCTCGCTCGTCGTCGGTGCCGCGGATGCCGTCGGAGTAGTCGTTGGCGTAATTCACCCCGACGATCAATGCCAGCGAAACCACGAGTGCCAGAAGCGCTTTCCACCAGACGGCGGAGTGCAGCCCGGCTGCCGCGCCGGAGCCGGCGATTACCGGCGCGATGGCGTTGGGCAGGGTGCGCGGCCGGGCGCCCTCGATCCACTGCGCGATGCTGGCCATCAGTGACCGGCCAGTTGGAGGACGAGATTGATGGTGCTCGCCAGCACGATCGCGCCCAGCATGAACGAGACCAGTCCCTGGGTCAGGACCGATCCGCGCATGGACCGACTGGCGATGTCGGTGTCCGAGACCTGGTAGGTCATGCCCACGGTGAAGGCCAGATAGGCGAAATCAAGGAAGCGGGGCCGATAATCCGTTTGATGGAACTGGATGGCGTCCGGTTCACCGCCCAGGTAGTACAGCTGGGCGTAGCGCAGCATGAAGGTGGTGTGGACCGCGAACCAGGCTGCAACCACACTGAGGATGCCGATGGCGGCCTCGCCCAGATGCCGTTCCGGGCCCGCGCCCACCAGCAGGTAGCCCACCCCGGCCAGGCTGGCGACACTGGAGATCAGAATGATGAGGTGTGACACCGTCGGCGTGCCATCCTGATGCCGTTGCCTGACGTGCGCCTCGGTCTGGGCACCGTCCAACCCCGCCACCACCCACCACGTCGCCCCCAGGTAGACCGTTGCCGCGACGATCCAGCCGACCGCAGGCGAGTAGTGCCACTCGTGGCGCATCGTGCCGGTCAAGACGGCGGCCAGTACCCCCAGCGCCGTTGCGATACCCATCCGGACCATGGCCGTGAGCCTAGTGGGCCATGGGCGCATACTAGGTCGCGTGAAATCAGAGATCTGTGACCAGTACGGCATCGACTTCCCGCTGTTCGCCTTCAGCCACTGCCGCGACGTTGTCGCCGCGGTGAGCAATGCCGGCGGTTTCGGCGTGCTCGGCGGTGTGGCGTTCACACCCGAGCAGCTTGAGCAGGAGCTGTGCTGGATCGACGAGCATGTCAACGGCAAGCCGTATGGCGTGGACATCATCGTGCCGGCCAAGTTCGAGGGCAAGGGCGAGAATCTGACCAGGGCCCAACTCGCGGATCGGATTCCGGCGGATTACCGGTCGTTCATTTCCGAGCTGCTGACCGAGCACGACATCCCGATCGAAGAGGTGCGCATCGCCTCGTCGGCGCTCTCCGGCGATACCGGCCAGAACCTGCTCGAGGTCTCGCTGAACCACCCGATCAAACTGATGGCCAATGCACTTGGGGTGCCGCCGGACTACATGATCACCGCCGGCAAGGAACGCGGCATTCCGGTGGCGGCCCTCGTCGGCGCCAAAGAGCATGCGATAAAACAGGTGCATGCCGGAGTCGACCTGATCGTCGCCCAGGGCACCGAGGCCGGCGGTCACTGCGGTGAGGTGACGACGATGGTGCTCATCCCCGAGGTGCTCGAGGCCATCGCCGATATCCCCGGCGGGCGCCAGACCCCGGTGCTGGCCGCGGGCGGGATCGTCACGGGCCGGCAGATGGCCGCGTCGGTGGCCCTCGGCGCCGCCGGTGCATGGACCGGGTCGGTATGGCTGACGACCGAGGAGGCCGAGACCGCCCCGCATACCAAACTCAAGATGGTGGCCGCCTCATCTCGCGACACCATCCGCTCGGCAGGTCGCACCGGAAAGCCCTCCCGGCAACTGGTGTCGGACTGGACCGATGCCTGGGCGCCGAACACGGGCGGCCGGGTACCGCTGCCGTTGCCGCTGCAGGCAATGATCGCCGAACCTGCGCTGCGCCGGATCGACAAACTCGCGCAGAACGGTCACCCCGGCGCCCAGGCGTTGTCCACCTACTTCGTCGGCCAGGGCGTGGGCCTGATGAACAAGATCAAGCCCGCCCGCGAGGTGGTGCTGGAGTTCATCGAGGACTACCTGAACGCCGCCGACCGTCTGCACCGGTCCATCGAGGACTGAGTCGCTATTCCGCCGCCAGCGGTAGCCGAACTTCGAACCGGGCACCGTGGGCGAGGTTGTGCGCCGACAGTGTCCCGCGGTGTGCGCGCACCAGACCGGCGGCGATCGCCAGACCCAAACCGGAACCGCTGGGCAGTGACGAATCCGACCGTGGCACTCGGTCATTGGAGCCCCGGTAGGCGACGTCGAACACCCGCGGCAGATCGGCGGCGTTGATCCCGACGCCAGTGTCGTCGACGCGGGCCCAGGCGCCGTTCTCGTCGGTGCCCACCGCCAACGTCACCGATCCACCGGCCGGGGTGTGCGCGATCGCGTTGGCCACCAGGTTGGACAGCACCCGCACCAGGGCACGGTCACTGCCGATCACCCGGACCGGCTTGGCCGGCAGGTCGATCTCCAGTTCCACTCCGGCGCGCCTTGCCGCGATGCGATGAGTGCTCAGCACATCGTCGACGACTTCGTCGAGTGCCACCCGCTCGTAGGGCGCGTTGATCGCACCGGCATTGATCTTCGCCATCTCGAACAGGTCGTCGACCATCTCGGAGAGCCGAATCGATTCCTGCTCAATGTTTTTCGCCTGGGTCCGAACCTCGTCCGGGCTGACCACGCCGTCAGCGATCGCCTCGGACAGTGCCCGGATCCCCGCCAGTGGGGTGCGCAGATCATGGCTGACGAACGCCACGAGTTGCCGCCGGGACTGTTCGGCCACCCGTTCGGCGTCCTGAATCTCCTTCTCCCACACCGTTCGTCGAGCCTGGTATCGGGCCAGCATCACCGCGGCCGGCAGCGTCACCACCGCAACGATGATCAGCACCACCGCAATCGTCTGGAATGTGCTGTCAGCCATGAACCGGCTGGCGCCGAACACACCGGCGAAGGTGGCCAGTGTGGGGATCAGCACCAGCGCCACCATGCTGACCGTGATCGACCATGAGCGCGCCAACCGGATGATGAACCCGCCGAGGATCACCACCGGCAACGAACAGGCAAGCGCCAGCAGGGCGATATGGGTCAGATCAGTCGGTGGCACGGTCACCGCCGCCGGATTCACCCCGCCACAGATAGCCGCGGCCCCAGACCGTCTGCACGCGATGGTGTTCGCCGAGTTTGGACCGCAATCGTTTGACGTGCACGGTCACCGTCGACAGATCGCCGAAGTCCCAGTTCCACACCTTCTTGAGCAGTTCCTCACGGGAGAAGACGGTGTCGGTGTGGGTCATGAAGAACAGCAGCAGGTCGAACTCCCGGTTGGTCAGGCCAACCGGCTGCCCGCCCACGGTCACCGCACGCGCCGCCGTGGACACGGCCAGTTCCCCGACTGCGATCTCCAACGGCACCGCCGAGGTGGGAGCCGGGGCACGACGCAGCACTGAGCGCACCCGAAGCGCCAACTCACGCGGGCTGAACGGCTTCGTCAGGTAGTCGTCGGCGCCGGCCTCCAGACCGGCGATCCGGTCGTCCTCCTCGTTGAGCGCGGTCAGCAGGATCACCGGCACGGTGAAGTCGCCGCCCTGGCGCAGGGTCCGGCACAGTGACAAACCGTTGGGGCCGGGCATCATCACATCGAGCACCGCGACGTCGATCCGCTCGGATCCCAGTACCCGCAGCGCCTCGTTGCCGTCGCCGACAACCCGGACCTCATGGCCGTCGCGTTCGAGGTAACGGCGCACGACATCGCGCACGACGGCATCGTCGTCGGCGATCAGAACGCGTGACGGCATAACCCCGAGCCTAGTGGTGATGTGCCCCTACCTGCTGCGACGTCACTGATTCGTCATGGCGCCGCCGCCGGAATACCGGTCCCGCAGTGCCCGGCGGTCGATCTTGCCTATCCCGCGGCGCGGCAGTTCGGCGATGGTGTGCAGTTCGCGTGGCGCGGCGCTCGGATCCAACGACAGTGCGACGAAGTCCCGCAACTCTTCCAGCGTGGGCACCGGCGCGCTGCGGTCGGCCACGATCGCGGCCACCACCCGCTGACCGAACCGGTCGTCGGGAACCCCGAAGACGGCGCATTCCGTCACCGCGGGATGGCGGGACAGCACCGCTTCTACCGCGCCCGGCATGACGGTCAGCCCGCCGGTGCTGATCGCCTCATCCGCCCGGCCCAGTACCGTCAGTAGGCCCGAATCATCAAATGTGCCAATGTCATCGGTCCGAAACCAGCCGGGCTCGCCAAACGGGTCGGGCATGGTCGGGTCGGGCCCTGCATGTTCGGGCACCGTCGGGTTGCGATACCCCTTGGCCAGGGTGGCTCCGCCGATGACGATGCGACCCGGACCGGTGTCGGTTGGGCCCTCGATCCGGACCTCGACGCCGTCCAGTGCGATCCCGTCGTACACGCAACCACCTGAGGTTTCGCTGGAACCGTAGGTGCGCACCACCGCGATGCCGGCCGCTACCGCGCCGTCGAGCACCGCGTGTGGTGCCGGGCCGCCGCCGAGAAGCACCGCATCCAACTCGGCCAGGGCGCGGGTGGCCGCCGGGTCGCTCAACGCTTTCGCCAACTGATTGGCCACCAGCGATGTGTAGCGCCGGCCTGAGCCCAATTGCGCCACCGCGCGCGGCAGTTGGGTGACATCGAACCCGTCGGTGAGGTCGAGTTCGGTCGGCACCGTGCCGGCCAGCACACACCGCACCAGCACCTGCATTCCGGCGATGTGGTGGGCCGGCAGTGCCAGTAGCCAGTTCCCCGCACCGCCGAGGCGGTCGTGGGTGGCCGAGGCGCTGGCGATCAGCGCGGCCGGAGTCAGCATCGCGCCCTTGGGTGTACCGGTGGTGCCGGAGGTGGCAATCACCAACGCGATTTCGTCGTCGATCTCCTCACCCACCCGCAATGACCTTGTGAGCGAGTCACTTTCGCGCAGATTGCCAGCCGGAACCGGGACCACCGGACTGTCTTGACCGTCCAGCACACCTTCGAGTGCGGCCAGAAGTGACAGCGCTGACGGACCCGGTGGGATGACCAGCGCGCGCAGGGTGGCTATTCGGCGTCCTCGCTATCGCGCGGATCGTCCAGTGGCCAGCCGTTGGTCACCAGCTTCTCGCGCACCCGTTCGACGTCGGCGGGTGCGGGAACCTCATCGGTGATGAGCATGATCTCGGCCCCGATATCGGCGAAGTCGGGTTCTGATATTCCCATCAGAGGACGCGCGACGAGCAGCACCTCGTCTTTTGTCAGCCGCCGCGACAGCAGGGCGAGAATCGGCAGGTAGTCGTTCGCCGGAACCCCGGTGGGGTATCCGGCGCGCAGCCAGGAGACGACGGTGTTGAGGAATCGGTTCACAGCAGCGCCTCCGGATTGTCTCCGGTCAGCTTAGGGCGTTGGGCGTTGCGGGAGCGGATCTGGCGGTTTTTACGCAATCCGCCCCGGACGGTAACCCGTGGCATACGAAAAGTGAACGGCGGCTGAACATCTGAGTGATTCCAGCAAACCTGCTGATCATCGGCTTGTAGCCGGGTCGGTAGAAATTGGACTAAATGCCGCGCTGAGGGCCAGAATACAGTCGAGTCCCCAGTCCTAGGACAAGGAAACCGTATGAGCACAGAAACAATCATCCTAGTGCTGTTGATCGCCACTGCCTTGGCCTTCGACTTCACCAACGGATTCCACGACACCGGTAACGCCATGGCGACCTCGATCGCCACCGGGGCGCTCAAGCCCAAGACGGCGGTGGTTCTGGCGGGAGTTCTAAACCTGGTCGGCGCCTTCCTCTCGGTCGAGGTCGCAGTCACGGTCACCACCTCGGTGCTGAAGGTGCAGAACCCCAAGACCGGTGCACTGCTGCCGGGCATCGATGCCTCGACCGGATTGACGATCATTTTCGCCGGACTCATCGGCGGCATCCTGTGGAACCTACTCACCTGGTTGTTCGGCATTCCTTCGAGTTCTTCGCACGCACTGTTCGGTGGGCTCATCGGCGCCGGACTCGCCGCGTTGGGCACTGCGGGCATCAACTGGGCTGGCGTCACTCAGAAGGTGCTCATCCCCGCTGTGGCCGCCCCCCTGATCGCCGGCCTCGTCGCCGCCTGCGGCACCTGGTTGGTCTACCGGACCACTCGCAGCGTGCTGGCCAAGCGCCGGGAGACGGGCTTCCGCTGGGGCCAGATCGCCACCGCATCGCTGGTCGCGCTCGCGCACGGCACCAATGACGCGCAGAAGACGATGGGCGTAATCGCCCTCGCCCTGATCACCACCGGGCACCTCACGGGTGACGTCAAGAACGACGGCCTGCCGTTTTGGGTCATCGCCAGCTGCGCCATCGCGATCGGGTTGGGCACTTACCTCGGTGGTTGGCGCGTGATCCGCACCCTGGGCAAGGGTTTGGTGGAGATCGAGTCGCCGCAGGGCCTGGCCGCCGAGGCGTCCTCTGCCGCGATCATCCTGAGCTCCAGCGCAGCCGGTATGGCGCTATCCACCACCCACGTCGCCACCGGCTCGATCCTCGGCAGCGGCGTAGGTAAGCCCGGCGCCGAGGTGCGCTGGGCGGTCGCCGGCCGGATGGCGATTGCCTGGCTGATCACGCTGCCCGCCGCGGCCGCAGTCGGCGCGCTGTCCTACTGGCTGTCGCACACCGTCAAGGGCATCTCCGGATCGCAATTGGCCGGCGACGGGGTGATCTTCCTCATCCTGATCGCGCTCTCGTTCTACATGTGGTGGCGTGCCTCGAAGCAGAAGGTCGACAGCAGCAACGTCAACGCCGACTGGGACTCCTCCACCAATTCGGTGGTGCCCGCCGATGTCCGTGAGGCTGCCGACGCTGCCAAGACCAACGTCAAGATCCCCGCCTCCACCTCTTCCTGACCCTCACCGCCGAACGCTTAAGGACACGCTGATGAACTACATGGAAAGCATCCTCAAGGTCCTCGTTGTGGGACTTGCACTCGGCGCAGGTCTGCCGGCCCTCTTCGGGGTGGGCATGCTGGCCTACTCGCACGGCGCCGGCGGCGAGGAAGCCGACCACCTGATCCACAAGGCGAACCCGGCGCTGAAGTACCTCGGCATTCTGCTGTTCGCCCTCGTCGGCTTCGTCATCCTCGCGGGCGTCGCCTGGGTTACCCGGTCGACGATCATTCACCACTTCGGTATCGACCTCTTCCCGATGTTCCCCAAGAAGTGAGACTGCGATGACAACTGTCGATGGCACCCCCGGCACCCCCGGCACCCCCGGTTTCAGCTCGAGCGTTCTTGACTGGCTGCACGAGGGCTACCCGGCCGGCGTCCCGCCGAAGGATTACTTCCCGCTGCTGGCTCTGCTGCTTCGGTCGCTGAGCGAGGACGAGGTTGTTGCGGCGGCCGCGACGGTCCTGAAGCAGAGCGATGGCGATACCCCGGTGACCGAGGCACAGATCCGTGCGGCTGTCGCCGAAGTGATCTCCAAGGATCCCAACCCCGAGGAGATTAACCAGGTTGCCGGCCGGTTGGCCTCGGTGGGCTGGCCTCTAGAAAACGGTCACCGGTAGAACGGTCACCGCTGGACCCGTCAGTTGCGAACGTCGCGGCGCAACGGGTGCTCGGCGGGAATCTGCACGAAGATCAGCGTGACGCCGTCGGGATCTGTCACCTGCATCTCATGCAGCCCCCAGAACTCCTGGCGTGCCTCGCGCGCGATCGCCACACCACGGCCTTCGAGTTCCTGTTGCGTGGCGTAAACGTCGCGCACCTGCAGCCACAGCGCGCCGGGGAACGGACCACCGGGTTCTGCCGGGGTGCCGTGGCCGGCTAACTCGATCAGCGATTGCCCGGCGTAAAGCACTGTGCCACCGGGGTATTCGCGGGCGATCGCCAGGCCCAGGGCGTCGCGGTAGAAACTCAACGAGCGGGCGTAGTCGGCCGGGCGCAGCAGTACGCGGCTTGCGAGGATCTCCATTGCCCTAGCTTAGGTGTCGCAGTCAGGGCTGCATCCGCTGTTGCTTCAGCAGCTTATTGAGCGTGCGGGGGGCGACGACGTCGAGGGCCCGGGCTCCCATCCCGAAGCGCGGTGCGATCCGCACCGGACGGTGCACGGCCGCGTCGATCATCCACCGCCCGGCCTCCTGCGGGCTCAGCGCGGGCACACCGTCGTAAGCCTTGGTCGGGGCGATCATCGGGGTGGCCACCAGCGGGTAGTACAGCGTCGTCGAATGCACGCCCCTGCGGGCCCATTCGGTTTCGATGATCCTGCTCACCGCGCTCAGTGCGGCCTTGGAGGCGTTGTAGACGCCGAACAGCGGCGGAGCCTCGGTGAGCACACCCCAGGTCGCGACGTTGATGATGTGACCGTCGCCGCGTTCGATCATGCCGGGCGCCAGGCCGCGGATGAGCCGCAGTGGCGAGTAGTAGTTCAGCGTCATGGTGCGCTCGACGTCATGCCAGCGATCCAGCGATTCGGCCAGTGAACGACGGATGGACCGCCCGGCGTTGTTCACCAGAATGTCCACCCCACCGAACCGTTGATCGACGGTGTCGCAGAGTGCGTCGACGGCGTCGAGGTCGGACAGGTCGCAGGCAATCGCGGTCGCGGTGCCGCCGCGGGCAGCGATCCGCGCCGCCACCGCGTCGAGCAGGTCGGCCCGTCGGGCCACGAGAATCACCTCGGCTCCCTTGGCGGCGAACTGTTCAGCGCCGGCCTCGCCGATGCCCGAGGAGGATCCGGTGATCAGTACCCGCTTGCCGCGCAGCGGAATTCGGGTGCGGCCGGATACCGACATCGGTGGCCGCATGCCGGTCAGCGCGATCGCCTCGGTCAGTTTCCGGCGCAGAGTCACGCCTCTGAGTCTATGGATGCTTAGAAGTAGCGCGGGAACGGGCTGTAGTCCGGATCGCGCTTCTCCAGGAACGCGTCGCGGCCCTCGACGGCCTCGTCGGTCATGTAGGCCAGCCGGGTGGCCTCGCCGGCGAAGATCTGCTGGCCCACCAGGCCATCGTCGAGCAGGTTGAAGGCGAACTTCAACATCCGTTGTGCCTGCGGCGATTTCGCGTTGATCTTTGCCGCCCAGTCCAGCCCGACATTCTCCAACTCGGCGTGCTCGACCACCCGGTTGACCGCGCCCATCTGGTGCATCTGCTCGGCGGTGTAGTCCTCGCCGAGGAAGAAGATCTCCCGGGCGAACTTCTGGCCCACCTGCTTGGCCAGGTACGCGCTGCCGTAGCCGCCGTCAAAACTGCCGACGTCGGCATCGGTTTGCTTGAACCTGGCGTGCTCGCGACTGGCCAGGGTCAGATCGCAGGTGACGTGCAGGCTGTGCCCACCACCGGCCGCCCAGCCGTTGACCAGACAGATCACCACCTTCGGCATGAACCGGATGAGGCGCTGCACCTCGAGGATGTGCAGCCGGCCGGCCCGGGCCGGGTCCACGGTCTCGGCGGTCTCACCGTCGGCGTACTGGTAGCCGCTGCGACCGCGGATGCGCTGATCGCCGCCGGAACAGAAGGCCCACCCACCGTCTTTGGCGGACGGTCCGTTACCGGTGAGCAGCACCACGCCGACGTCGGGCGACATCCGGGCGTGGTCCAGCGCCCGGTAGAGCTCGTCGACGCTGTGCGGCCGGAACGCGTTGCGCACCTCGGGGCGGTTGAACGCGACCCGCACCGTCGGCTGTGCGACGCCGTCGAGCACGTGCCGGTGACACGTGATGTCGGTGAGGTCGGTGAAGCCCTTCACGGGCTGCCACAGGGCCGGGTTGAACGGGTTGTCGCTCACAGCCACGAAGGTACGGCACTGGGCCGCGGCCGAGCCTGACAGTCAGTAGTGGGTGTGCGCCCGCCTCTTCGCGACAAAGCCGGGCACTGAGTCGACTGTCAGACCCGTAGTCGCTAAGAGGTGGGAAACAATGCCAGTGGTACCCCCGCTCGGGGGGTGCCCCCGGCGTCACAGTGGTACCCCCGCTCGGGGGGTGCCCCCGGCGTCACAGTGGTACCTCCGCTCAGTGGTGCCCCCGAGATCACAGTGGTACCCCCGACGCACTCAGCGCGTCGATCAGGCCGGTGGGCCGCCGACTGATCGGCAGCGGATCCACCAGTGCGAACGAACACCCCAGCTCCCGGGCCGCGCCGTCGTTCTCCTCGCTGTCGCCGATCATCAATGTCTGATCGGCGGCCACCCCGAGCCGGTCGAGCGCCGTGGTGAAGATCCGGGTATCCGGTTTGGCGGCGCCGACTTCGAAGGACAGCACGAACTCGTCGACCTCGGCAGCCGCCAGCACCGAACGGATATCCCAGGCGATATTGGAGACGACAGCGGTGCGGATCCCGTTCTGCCGCAGGGATTTCAACACAAACACGGTGTCCGGATACGCCGCCCATTCGGCCGGGTCGGTGACGCGCCGGTAAAGCTCCTCGGCGTGCTCGTCGGCCAACCCCGAGGCCCGCAGCACATGAAGATAGGCCTCGCGGTGCAAAGCAGGGTCCAGGTCGCGGTGTGCCCAGGCGTGGTGCGCCACACTCGCGGTGGGGTGTGTCAACCGGTCCATCACCTCGGCGCGTTGCGCACCGTCCAATCCCATGCCGGTGAACCAGGCGTCCCGTGCCTCGCAACTGGCCAGCGTGCCGGAGAAATCGAACAGGACCGCGCGCACATCAGCCAACGGAACGGCCTGCGCCCTCCCAGAACTTCGCCCGCACGGTCTTCTTGTCGGGCTTGCCCAGCGCCGTCACCGGAACCGAGTCCACCACGATCACCTGCTTGGGTGACTGCACAGATCCCTTACGCTCCTTGACCGCATCCTGGATCTCGGCGGTCAACGTCGCCACCGCCGCGTCATCGGACGGATGATCGGGCCGCAGCACGATCACCGCGGTCACCGCCTCACCCCACTTGTCGTCCGGCGTGCCGATCACGCACACCTGCGCCACCGCCGGGTGCTCGGCGACGACGTCCTCCACCTCGCGGGGGAACACATTGAACCCACCGGTGACGATCATGTCCTTGACCCGGTCGACGATGTACCAGAAGCCCTCGTCGTCCTCACGCGCCATATCGCCGGTGTGCAGCCAGCCGTCGCGGAACGCTTCCGCGGTGGCCTCCGGCAGCTTCCAGTACCCGCCGCTCAGCAGCGGACCGGATACGCAGATCTCGCCGATCTCCCCCTGCGGCACCGGCTTTCCGTCCGCATCCAGCAGTGCGGTGCGGGCGAACAGCGTCGGCCGTCCGCACGACGTCAGTCGCTTCGAGTCGTGGTCGCCCTTGGCAAGGTAGGTGATCACCATCGGCGCCTCGGACTGGCCGTAGTACTGCGCGAAGATCGGACCGAACCGCTCGATCGCCTCGGCCAGGCGCACCGGATTCATCGCCGACGCGCCGTAGTACACCGTCTCCAGCGACGACAGATCGCGGGTGTGGGAGTCCGGATGGTCCATCAGCGCATAGATCATCGACGGCACCAGCATGGTCGCGGTGATCTTCTGCTCCTCGATCACCCGCAGCACCTCGGCCGGATCGAACTTGGTGAGCACGATCAACTCGCCGCCCTTGACGATCACGGGTACAAAAAATGCCGCCCCGGCGTGCGACAGCGGCGTGCACATCAGGAACCGCGGATGCTGCGGCCACTCCCACTCGGCCAGTTGCGCCGTCGTCATCGTCATGATTGAACCGACTGTCCCCATCACACCCTTGGGCTTGCCCGTCGTGCCACCGGTGTACGTCATGCCGCCGATGTGGTCAGCCGGAAGATTTGCTGCCACAAGGGGTTTCGGCGAGAAGCTGGCGGCTTTAGCGATCAGATCCACACCAACGTCAGCCAACTCCGGCGGCACCGGGCCCAGGGTGAGGACTTGGCGTAGCGACGGCACCTTCGCCAGCAGTCCCACGGCGCGTTCGACGAACATCGGGACCGGGTCGATGATCAACGAGGTGGCACCGCCGTCGGCGAGCACGTAGGCGTGATCGTCCAGGGAACCCAGCGGGTGCAGCGCGGTGCGCCGGTAGCCCTGGGTCTGGCCGGCGCCGATGATCATCAGCACCTCGGGCCGGTTCAGCGACAGCAGGCCGACG
>JAPLAO010000359.1 GCA_026393245.1 Mycobacterium sp.
AATCGCCGACGAATGGTCGTCGACGCGGCCGTAGTCAGTCTCCCGTTCGACCGGGGTGTCGGTCACGATCACCCCGCGCCCCTGGGGTGTCGTCAACCCCGCGCGTTGGGCGTCGGTGGTCAGCAGCATCGGACCCAGGGCGGACTCACCCAGCAGACGTCGGCGTTCGTCGATGCGCAGCAGCGACTCCGGGCCGCCGTCGACGCGGACCATCTCATTGACCGCGCTGAGATAGGGCGAGCCAGGGTCGCCGGCACCGGTGACCCGGTAAACCTCGACCGCCGGGAAACGTGGCCGCAGGCCGCTGTCGCTGATGAAACCGTCCACGATTCCCGGGCCGACGGGCTCGCCGAACTCGGCCACCTTCTGCAGTCCCGGTGATCCGTCGACCGCGCGGTGAACCAGCAGTGGCCGCGCCGACCGCGAGGTGTCCGGGTCGAGGTCATTGCGCACCACCACATAGGCGATGCCCTGTCGGGCCAGGGTGTCGGCCAGACCCGCCGATGGCCGGCCCGCGGCGAAGAGTCGCTGCACGGAGTCCAGTGCCCGGATCGTCTGCGGTGGTGTCAGCGGAATGGAATCCCTTACCCCCCAGGGGAAGTCACCGAGGACCTGCAGCGGCTCGTCGTGGCTGTTACCCCAGACCTGATTGGCGAACGGCGCGCCGGGCGCCACCAGAACCCGCCCCTGCGTGTCGTTCTGGGTGAGCCAGTCGGCGGTCTGATGCCAGTAGTCCGGGATGGCGCGGAAGGCCCCCGGCGGAGTGAGACGGCCGGTCCAGGCCAACGACGTCGCCACCGTCAGTGCGGATAACACGACGATTCCCACCGTGAGCCGCTTGTCGTTCTCGGGGTGAGCGAAGGCACGCACCCATACCGGCCGGGAGACGCTGCCGGGCAATGGGATTCGGCCCAGTAGGTGGACAACGCCGAGCACCAGCGGGATGCGGATTACCGGCTCGAGCTTGTGCACATTGCGCAGCGGCGCCCCGGCCGCGTCCAGGAACACCTGAACCTCATGCGCCAGTGGGGAACCCAACCCACCCGAGTAGCCGGCGGTGACCAGCACCAGTCCGATCATCAGCATGGTCGCCAGCCGGCCGCGGAACGGCATCGTGGGCAATGTCAGTCCGGCCAACCCGCCCGCGGCGACCAGAATGGTGGCCAACACCGCAACCGGTTGAGAGACCAGCGATGACGCGGCGGTGGAGTTGGGCGCCACGAACGGTGTCCAGGCCGACGTCCCGCGCAGCACCTCGATCAGTGACGTCCACTGGGTGGTGACACCCGAGGACTCGATGAAATCCAGGAACGGTGGGCTGATCCGGCCCAGTAGGACCAGGGCGATCACCCACCACGTCACGGCCAGGGCCGAGGCCAGCGCCCACCATGCGGTGAACCGCCACCAGAGGCGGTTCGGTCGGTGGCAGGCCCACCAGATGATCGCCGGCAGACACGCGGCCAGGCTGGCCACCGCGTTGACCGCACCCATGAGTGCCAGCGCGACCCCGGCCCGGCCGGCCAACATCCGCAGCGACTGCGCAGTGGTGTCTCCAACTTCAGAGCCGCGCAACGCCAGGATCACCGGCAGCAGCACCCACGGCGCCAGCATCATTGGCCACGTCTCTGAGGAGATGGATCCCAGCGTGGTCAGCACCC
>JAPLAO010000273.1 GCA_026393245.1 Mycobacterium sp.
CTTGCATGTGTTAAGCACGCCGCCAGCGTTCGTCCTGAGCCAGAATCAAACTCTCCAAACAAAAACCCCTCGACCAAACGAGGCAGAATTCACAATCAGAGATTGACCAAGCAACCAAGAAAAACCTTGGCAAATTTACAACCATCGCATCCCGACACGGGGGTACCAAAACACGACAAAAACAAACAACAAACAAAAACCACCAAACACACTATTGAGTTCTCAAACAACAACACCCGACATCCCGTGTCCGGCCGCGCAATCAACCCGCGGCAATAACCGCGTGCTCGTTGTACGGACAGTGGAACGATCCGAAGTCCGGAATCATTCCCTAGGGATGCCGTCGTGCTCTGCGGACGAACCGCGTCACAACGACTGGCTTAAGTTACGTCACGGTGGACACAGAGTCAAATCCAGTGCTGTCCGGCACTTTTCGCGCCTGACCTCGCTACCCAACGCGGAGCACGCCGGCGATATTCCGCTTACCGCGGCGCACAACCAGCCAGCGTCCGTGCAGGTAATCAGACGGACTCGGCGCCCAGGCCTCGCTGTCGACCCGGACGTTGTTGACCGACACCCCGCCCTCGGCGATGGTGCGCCGGGCCTCGCCCCTGCTGGCCGACAGCCCGGTCGCCACCAGCAGGTCGACGATGCCGTCCGGGCCGCCCGGCGCCAGTTCGGCGACTGAGGTCTCCCGCAGCGCCGCCGCCAGCGTTGCTTCATCCAATCGGTCCAGCTCACCGCGGCCGAACAACGCCCCCGAGGCGTGTTCGACGGACTCGGTGGCCCCCTGGCCGTGCACCAGTGTGGTCAGCGCGCGGGCAAGCCGGCGCTGCGCCGCCCGCTCATGCGGACGTTCCGCGGTGGCCTGCTCTAATTCGGCGAGTTCGTCGGCCGCCAGGAAGGTGAACCACCGCAGATACCGGATGACGTCGGCGTCGGCGGTATTAAAGAAGTATTGGTACCAGGCGTACGGACTGGTCATCTCCGGATCCAGCCAGAGGCTGCCGCCGCCGGTGGACTTGCCGAATTTGGTGCCGTCGGCGGCGGTGACCAGCGGCACGGTCAGCGCGTGCACGCTCGCGCCGAGTTTTTGGCGCACCAGGCGCACCCCGGCGATGATGTTGCCCCACTGGTCGGAGCCGCCGATCTGCAGCGAGCAGCCGTGGCGCTGGTGCAGTTCGACGTAGTCATTGGCTTGGAGCAGCATGTAGCTGAACTCGGTGTAGGAGATGCCCTCGCCGTCGAGGCGCCGGCGGATGGTGTCGCGGTCGAGCATGACGTTGACCGAGAAGTGCTTGCCGACATCGCGCAGGAACTCGATCGCCCCGAGGGGTTCGGTCCAGGACAGGTTGTTCTCGATGATGGCGCCGGTGGCCATCCGGGTGGCAGAAGTGTCGAAGTCGACGAACCGCTCGAGTTGGCCGCGGATGCGCTCGGACCACGCGGCGACGGTGTCGGCGGTGTTCATCGTCCGCTCACCGGTGTCGCGGGGGTCGCCGATCAGACCCGTGGCCCCGCCGGCCAGCACGATCGGCCGGTGGCCGGCCCGCTGGAACCGCTGCAGAGTAAGCAGTGGCACCAGATTCCCGGCGTGCAGGCTGGGCGCGGTCGGGTCGAAACCGGCGTACACCGTCATCGGGGGTGCTGCGGCCGCGGCAGCGAGTGCGTCGATATCGGTGGACTGCGCGACGAGTCCACGCCAGCCGAGTTCGTCGAGAATCGTCGTGCTCATGGGTTGATCTTCCCGTATGGCGCGCGCGGACTGCGCCGGTACGCCGAGACCTCGGGCCGACCGGATACCCAGAACCGCCAGTGCAGATCGGCGGCCGCACTGACCCCGACCCGCGGGCCTGCGGTGGCCGGCAGCGGCTCGGCGAGCTCGACGGTGACCGCCGACCGAGGGTCGAGGAGATCAATTCCGTTGTCCAGCAACGTGATTCCCAGCGCGGAACACAGGTTTCCCGGCCCGCGGGCAAGCGAACGATCGGCAACCGCGGGCCCGCGTCGGGTACGGGCTGTCGGCAGGCCGGACTCGATGACCGCCGCCCGCACAAGCACCGCTGCCGGCGTCCCGTCGGGACCGCAGGAGACATTGGCGCACAGGTGGATCCCGTAACTGCGGTAGACGTAGAGCCGGCCCGCAGGCCCGAACATGACCGCGTTGCGTGGGGTCAGCCCCCGGTAGGCGTGCGATGCCGGATCCGGCCAGCGACCCTGCGCCGGTCCCCCGTAGGCCTCAACCTCGACCACTCGAGCGCTGACGCCGCGGCAGCCGAGAACCGCACCGAGAAGATGCCGGGCGGCCGTCACCGGATCGACCGACAGCAACTCCGCACTCACACCGAGGATTCTGCGCGATCACCGAACTTCGAGAGCATGTGCGTGGCGATCCGGGCCCACCCAGCCACGCTGACTTTTCCGGTCAGCGCTGAATCGACTTGATGTAGAAGAACTCCTCCAGGCCATGCATGCCCAACTCGCGGCCGAGTCCGGAGGCGCCGACCCCGCCGAACGGCGCGTATGGGTTGAATGCGCCGCCGTTGACGTCGATCTGGCCGGTGTAGATCCGGCGGGCCACCCGCATCGCCCGGTCCTCGTCACCGGACCACACCGCGCCGGAGAGCCCGAAGCGCGAGTCGTTGGCGATGCGGACCGCGTCGTCC
>JAPLAO010000193.1 GCA_026393245.1 Mycobacterium sp.
GTGGTGTCCATGACCGCCGAGTTCACGCCTGAAAAACTCACCGGGGCGACACGATGAAGATCGTCGTCGACAAGTCCAGGTGCTCTTCGATCGGATTGTGCGAGGCGACCGCCGCGGACATCTTCGAAATCGGCGCCGATGGTGCCCTGCACATCCTCATGTCCGAGGTGCCCGAAGACCGCCGGACCGACCTCGAGCAGGCGTGCGAGAACTGCCCGACCCAGGCACTCAGCATCGAGGACTGATGTTGCGGCTCAGGCGCTCCGGGCAATCCTGAGCCCGGGCAGACCGTCGGCCTGCACCGCCTCGTAGCGGTCCAGCAGTTCGTCGCAGCTCGCCGGCCAGGTGCGCCCGAGCACGCTGCGACGCGCGGCCACCGAATAGCGCGGCCTTTCCGCCAGTAGGTGATCGACCGATTCGCCCAGTCGCGACTCGAACTCGGCCACCGAAAGCAAGAGCCCGGTGCGATACGGCGCGACGAGATCCCGCGGCCCGCCGGCATCAGGTGCGACCACCGGAAGCCCAGAGGCCTGCGCCTCCTGAACGGCCTGACAGAACGTCTCATGCTCACCAGGATGAACGAAGACATCCATGCTGGCGTATGCGGCGGCCAGCTCCGGGCCGTAGAGCGCACCGGTGAAAACCGCTGTGGGCATGAGTGATTCGAGCTTGGCGCGGTCGACGCCGTCGCCGACGATCACCAGTTGCAGATCTTCGCGTCGGGCCAGTCCAGCCAGTCGCTCCACATGCTTCTCCGGCGCCAGTCGGCCGACGAATCCGACGACCGACTTGCCCTGCGGTGACCACTGACGGCGAAGGCGTTCATCGCGGGCCGAGGGCGCGAAGCCGGTGATGTCCACCCCGCGCGCCCAGTGGTGGACCCGCGGAATGCCATGGGCGCGAAGGCTTTCGATCGCCGACGACGACGGTGCCAGCGTGCGGTCAGCCAGGCCGTGCAGGTGGCGGTTCCACGCCCAGGCCGCCCGCGCGGCGATCGGCACCCCGTAACTGGTCGCGAATCCCGCGACATCGGTCTGGTAGACCGCCACCGTCGGCACTCCGAGCCGGCGCGCAGCAAGGAGTCCGCCGTAGCCGAGCATCGACGGCGAGGCGAGATGCACGACGTGCGGGTCGAAACCGCGCAGCACCCGCAGGATCCGTGGCCGCGGCATGCTCAGCGGCAGCGATGTCACCATCGGATACATCCGCGAAGGCACCCGGTGGATCCTGATGCCGTCGTGGACGCGCGCGGCGGGCGCGTCACCGCGGGGGTTGTCGGGGGCGATGACCAAAGCCTCGTGTCCGGTGCGGCGGAGATGCTCGAGCACCCGCAACACCGAGTTGGAGACACCGTTGACATTGGGCAGGAATGATTCGGCGACGATCGCAACTCGCACGCATTCACGGTCTCATCGGCGGGTTTCGTGAAGGTTGCGTGCGGGAAGACGTCGAACGTCGAGTGGTTGTCGCAGAGATTCCCGTTACAACCCGCTGAGGTCGTCGGGGATGTCGACGGCGTGCTCTTCGAGAGTGGCGAGATCCACCACGTCCAGGGTGCGCTCATGGGTACTGGCCAGCACCACCGGTGCGGCACACCCGTCGTCGTGGGCACGCAGCCAGTTGACCGCGGTCACACACCACCGGTCACCGGGCCGAAGCCCTGGAAAACGATAGGCGGGCATCGGGGTGGACAGGTCATTGCCGATCGAACGCTGATGTTCCAGGAACTCAGCACTCACCACCGCGCAGATGGTGTGCAGTCCGCGGTCCTCCAGTCCGGTCGAGCAGCAGCCGTCCCGGTAGAAGCCGGTCATCGGGTCGGTTCCGCACGGCTCCAGTGGTCCGCCCACCACATTGCGTTCAGTCACATCGCGCTCAGTCACGGTGTCAGTATCGCGGTCGGTCTGGCGCGGAACGCTCAGCCCACCCGCCGGCCCAGTGCGTGGTACTTCCACCCGGCACCCGTCCAACGCCCGCTGTCCAGGCAATTGCGGCCGTCGACCATCACCTTGGCGCGCACCGTGGCGGCCAGCGTGTCGGGGTCGAGGTCGACGAACTCGCGCCATTCGGTGAGCACCAGAACCGCGTCGGCCCGATCACATGCCTCCAGCACCGACGTCGAGTAGTTCAGGGTGGGGAAGAGTCGCTGCGAGTTCTCCATCGCCTTGGGGTCGTAGACGTTGACGGTCGCACCGTTGAGTTGCAACATGCCGGCAACGTTGAGGGCCGGTGAATCGCGCACGTCGTCGGATTCCGGTTTGAATGCCGCGCCGAGTACCGCAACGTTGGCGCCCAGCAGGGATCCCCCGCAGGCGGTGGCGGCCAACTCGACCATCCGGGTGCGGCGCCGCATGTTGATGCTGTCGACCTCGCGCAGGAACGTCAGCGCATGGTTGGCGCCAAGTTCGCCGGCCCGGGCCATGAAGGCGCGGATATCCTTGGGCAGGCAGCCGCCACCAAAACCCAGTCCGGCGTTGAGGAATTGGCGTCCGATCCGCGGATCATGGCCCAGTGCGTCGGCGAGGACGCGGACGTCGGCATCGGCGGCCTCGCACACCTCGGAGATGGCGTTGATGAACGAGATCTTGGTGGCCAGGAAGGCATTCGCCGATACCTTCACCAGTTCGGCGGTCTGCAGATCGGTCACGATGAACGGTGCGCCGCCCTCGAGCAGACGCGAGTACATCTCGCGCAGTGCGGGTTCGGCGCGTGCCGAACCCTCCTGAACCCCAAGCACGATCCGATCGGGGTGCAGGGTGTCGTGGATGGCGAATCCCTCGCGCAGGAACTCCGGGTTCCAGGCGATCTCGACCGGCACTCCGTCGCGGGCGAGTTCGCGGGCGCGAGTGGCCAGGCCGGCAGCGGTGCCCACCGGAACGGTCGACTTGCCGACGATCACCGACGGCCGGGTCAGCCGCGGTACGAGTTCGTCGATGACGGCGTGCACGTGCCGGAGGTCGGCGCCGTACTCGCCCTTCTTTTGCGGCGTGCCGACGCCCAGGAAGTGGATGTCGGCGAAATCCGCAGCCATGTCGTAGTCGGTGGTGAATCGCAGGCGTCCGGCAGCGAGGTTGTCGCGCAACACCTTCGCCAGCCCGGGTTCGTAGAACGGGATGTCGCCACCGGAGAGCTTCGCGACCTTGCCGGGGTCGATATCGACGCCGACGACCTCATGACCCAGCTCGGCCATCCCGGCGGCGTGTGTCGCTCCGAGGTACCCGGTTCCGAACACGGTGCATTGCATACCACCATCAGTAACCTGCGGCGATGAGCTAACTGAGACGCGACACTGAGCGGCAGGCTAACAACGGATGAACGCTGACTTCGTGCTCTGACCCCCATCCGCCACATCTCGAAGTCGTATCGTCGAGAAATGGACACATCAGCCAGGCGTCAGTTGCCGCCGGGACCACCGCTGCCCAGTCCGATCCAGGCCGCGCTGATGCTGCGCTACTGGCCACGAATGGTGGCCGCGTGCCGGCGCCGCTACGGCGACGTGTTCACGCTGCGCGTCGCATCGATGGGAACGGTGGTCTACCTCGCCGACCCCGCCGACATCAAGACGGTGTTCGCCGGTGATCCGGCGGTGTTCCATGCCGGCGAAGCGAACTCGATGCTGGCCGGAATCCTCGGCGGCAGCTCCGTTCTCGTCATCGACGACGACGTCCACCGCGACCGGCGCCGCCTGATGATGGCACCGTTCACGCGCGACGCCGTGGCCCGCCAGACCGACGTGATGGCCGAGATCGCTGCCACCAACATCGCCGACTGGCCGGTGGGTGTGGAGTTCGCGGTCGGGCCCAAGATCTCCGAGATCACCCTTGAGGTGATTCTGCGCACCGTCATCGGCGCCACCGATCCCGCGCGACTGGCCGCTCTGCGCGACGTCATGCCGCGGGTGATGAACCTTGGCCCGTGGGCGACGATGGCCACCTACAACCCGGCACTGCAGCAGCGTCGTGGCTGGCGGCACGTCCGCCGCCGCCTCGATGAGGCCGACCGGCTGCTGTATGCCGAGATCGCCGATCGTCGCGCCGACCCGGCCCTCGCCGACCGGACCGACGCGCTGGCCATGCTGGTTCGCGCCGCCGACAACGAGGGCCGGCAGATGAGCGACCGCGAGTTGCGCGATCAGCTGATGACACTGCTCGCCGCCGGACACGACACCACCGCCACCGCGCTGTCCTGGGCCCTGGAGCGACTGAGTCGGCATCCTGCGATCCTGGCCAAGGCCGTGGCGGCAGCCAAGGCCGCTGCGTCCGGAGACCCGGCTAGCGACGACTACCTCGATGCGGTCAGCAAGGAAACCCTTCGCATCCGACCCGTCGTGTTCGATGTCGGCCGAAAGCTCACCGCCCCCGTCGAACTCGCCGGCTATCGGCTACCCGCGGGTGTGATGGTCGCACCCGGGATCGGCCTGGTCCATGCCAGTGCCGCACAGTACGAGAACCCGGACCGGTTCGACCCGGACCGGATGCTGGCCGGCAACCCACGATCGGCCACCTTGAGCCCGACCACCTGGCTGCCGTTCGGTGGCGGGAACCGACGGTGCCTCGGCGCCAACTTCGCACTATCCGAGATGAGAGTGATCCTGCGCGAGGTGCTGCGCCGCACGGAGCTGGAGACCACGACGACGCGCGGGGAACATCAGCGCGTACGCGGCGTCATCCTCGAGCCACACCGGGGGGCCCGGATCCGGGTGCGAGCGATTAGTGCAGCAGTGCCAGAACATCGGGATGCACCCAGGCCTTCAACGCCTGGATGTCCTTCTTCGCCAGAGCTTCTCGAACCCGCGTCGCGCTCAACTGACTGAACGAACCGTCGGCGCGCACGGCGTAGATATCGCGGGCCGCGTCGGTCTGCTCGGACTTACCGGCGCGGGAGACCACCGCGATGCCCGAAAGTCGGCTCGTTACCGCGTAGCCGAAATGGTCCTGACCGCACAGATAGATGACGCCGATGTCCTCGTTGGGAAACCGCTCGGCAAGAACATCTTCGAGCGTGGCCGTGACCTCTGGGAAGTCCGGCCACCGACCCGAGGCCGAACTCTCCCAGGACGTCACCGCCAGCCATGGGTGGTCCTTCGTCGCGGCGACGCACATGGCCAGCCGTTGGCTCGCGGGGAAGAACGCCGAATCGCCGCTTTTGCCGGACAGATAGGCGTCGTGCGACGGCGAGAGGAATCCGCCGACCACATCGAACCCATGCTCAGACTCCAGGCAGTCTCGAGCCCGGTCGAACATCGCGACGTGCCCGAGGTGAACCGGGTTGAGCGCGCCGGTGGTCAGCAGCACGCACCGTCTCCCCCGCGGTGCCCGCGCCAGGTTCCACTCGATCTTGTCGACGGGCCAGTGCTCAGGTGACGACATACGCCTCGCTGGATGCGATCCAGGTGGCGTAGCGGGGCTCCAGTCTGGTCAGCCAGTGCTGCGGCCACACGTCGCCGTGCACGCAGCCGAGGAAGAACCCGGCAATGGCGCCGAGGGTATCGCTGTCTCCACCGGTGGTCACCGCTCTGCGCAGGGCCTCCACCGGCTCACCGGGAAGCATGTCGACACACAGCAGTGCGCATGCCAGCGCCTGCGGTGAGCGCCATCCCTCGCCGCCGTATCGCGGAAGCGATGGGTCCGCGAACCAGGGATCATCGAGGAACTTCGGTGTCACATCCCGGGCCTGCTGCACCGCCTCGCGCACGGTCACCATCCCGGTTCGGATGAGATCGGTTGCGGCATCGAGGTTTCCGGCACGCGGATGGTCGATCAGCCACGGCGCGGCAGCGCTCACCATGGCGTCATCGTGGCTGAGTTCGATCGCATAGCCCAGCAGCCCTTCGCTCACCAACGCCTTCGGATCGGACGCGGTGAGAACCCGGCGCAACACCGCGGCTGCCAGCAAAGCAGAGGCGATCGCCGCCGGGCCGCCATGGGTGGTCGCGGCCTGCCA
>JAPLAO010000014.1 GCA_026393245.1 Mycobacterium sp.
CGCCCCAGATTCCCGAGTGCAGTCCGTGCTCAAGGGTGGCGACCTCAACGACGCAGTCGACGAGTCCACGCAGTGATACCGTCAGTGCGGGCACGTCGACCGACCAATTGTCGGAGTCGGCGATCACGATGACATCGGCTGAAAGCTTGTGTCGGTGGGCGGCTAGCAGTCGGCTCAGTGACGGTGAACCGCACTCCTCCTCGCCCTCAACGAAGACCGTCACCCCGACCGGCGGATTCCCGTCATGCGCACGAAAGGCCGCGAGATGCGTTGCGATACCGGCTTTGTCGTCAGCGGTGCCGCGGCCGTACAACCGGCCGTCGCGCTCAGTGGGTTCAAACGGCGCTGTATCCCATTGCGCCGGATCGCCTTCCGGCTGCACGTCGTGGTGGGCATAGAGCAGCACCGTCGGCGCGCCAGGCGGTGCGGGGTGACGGGCGATCACCGCCGGCGCACCACCCTCGCTGACAATCTCGACGTGCGCGAAACCGGCGTCGCGCAAGAGTTCCGCGACTGCCTGCGCGCTGCGGTGCACCTCGTCGCGCCGGGCCGGGTCGGACCATACCGACTCGATGCGCACCAGTGCCTCGAGATCGCGCCGAACATCGGGCAGGATTTCGCGTACGCGTGCGACCAGATCACTCATGATCTGGCGTCCGCTAGAGCGTCTCGAGGATGGCGACCGCGGCGGCGGTGTCACCCTCGTGGGTCAGCGACACGTGGATCACCACATCGGCGAGGTGTTCGGCGATCTCACCGGTCAGCCGAACCTTGGGCCGGCCCCACATATCGGTGATCACCTCGATATCGCGGTGGATGCCCTCCGTCAGCATCGGGCGCTGCGCGAACCGGGAGCCCGACCACGCCTTGATGACAGCTTCCTTGGCGGCCCAGCGGGCAGCCAGATGCCGAGCGGCCACCGAACTCTTATCGGCGGCGTCGCGGCGCTCACCCGGGGTGAACGTCTCGGCGAATACCGTGCCGGGCTGGTCGACCTGCTCGGCGAATTCCGAGATCGATACCAGGTCGATCCCCACACCCACTATCGCCACAGGAGATGAAACTAGCGGACGTAGGTGTCGTCGTCGCCCAGGCGCGAGGCCGGATCGAGCAGCATGGCCGCCTCCTGGGGCTTCTCCGGCGCATCGTGGCCGAACCGGCGATCGGCAGGCCGTTCGTACATCGGCTGCCCACCCGCGATGGCACTGGCCAGTCGGCGCTGTCCGGCCAGCACGCGCGCATTCGCCCGCCGTTGGTAGTCCTGGCGTTCGTCGGCGCTCAGCGTGGCCAGGAATGCCTGCGGATGCACCAGTGCGACGAGTCCGGACACGTGACCGAAGCCAAGACTGGTGACGAGGCCGGCCTTCAACGGGAAGCGGCCGCCCAGGCGCAGGGTCTCCCGCGGCCAGACGAAGTGACTGGAGACGGCCAGTTCGTCGTCGAGGCAGTCCAGGCTGCGGTTGGGCGGGATGACGCCGTCGCGCAAAACCTGGCACAGCCGCAGCACCGCCCTTGGCGTGGCCGGTGAGTGTCTTCTGCGACACCACGAACAACGGTGCACCCGCCGAGCGCCCGAGTGCGTCGGCGAGACGTTCGTGAAGTTCGGTCTCGTTGGGATCGTTGGCCAGAGTAGACGTGTCGTGTTTGGAGATGACCGCGATATCGTCGGCGCCCACTCCCAGTCGGCTCAGCGAGCGCGCCAGCACGGAGTCACGGCCGCCGCGGCCGGCACCGAGGGCACCGAGTCCCGGCGCCGGGATGGAGGTGTGCACACCGTCGGCGAAACTCTGCGCGTAGCCGACCACGGCCAGCACCGGCAGACCCATCTTCAGCGCCAGGTCGCCGCGCGCCAGCAAGATGGTTCCGCCGCCCTGGGCCTCGAGGAAGCCAAGCCGGCGGCGATCGTTGGCACGGGAGATCTTCGCGTCACTGATACCTCGGGCCCGCATCATTTCGGTGTCGGCG
>JAPLAO010000308.1 GCA_026393245.1 Mycobacterium sp.
AATTCAACGACACCGTACGCAGCGGGATTCGCCACCCAATACGCGAAGATAGCGCCACCGTCGACGTTCGCGAATCGGTCGAGGCTGGTTCCAACACCCGGGCCGTAGAAGATGTTGTCACCCAGGACCAGCGCCACCGGCCCGGTGCCGATGTGATCGGCGCCGATCACGAAAGCCTGCGCCAGTCCGTCGGGGCTTTCCTGAACGGCGTGAGTGATGCTGATCCCGAACTGCGACCCGTCGCCGAGGAGGCGTTCAAAGGCCGGAAGATCCTCCGGTGTTGCGATCACCAGGATGTCGCGGATGCCGGCCATGATGAGCGTCGACAACGGGTAGTAAATCATCGGCTTGTCGTAGACCGGTAGTAATTGCTTACTGACGCCCTGGGTAATCGGGTAGAGCCGAGTGCCGGATCCGCCGGCCAGGATGATTCCACGCATCGAAATCAGGCCTGGAAGTCGTCGTCGGTCAGTTCGGTGGCCGCCAGGGCGGCAGCGAGATCGTCGTGGCGGAACGCCGACGTGACGTGATCGCGCACCACCCGGAATGCCGATGCTGCGGTGTGTACATCGCCGGGATCGGACTTCGCCGTGATGCGTTCCTCGACAACGACAACACCGTCGCGGTAGTAGATCTCACCGACCTCGACGCTGGCATCCGAACGCTGCGCCCACTCGCGTAGCGCGCCATGGCCCTGCGCGGCACCACGGGCGTCACCGATCTCGATATCGTCGCTCGCCAGTGACTCCAGCGTGTCGAGGTCAGCGGCGCTCAGCGCATCGTGGAAGGCAAGGACGGTGGCGATCTCCGAAGTGCTCATGGAATGTCAAAGTACCGGGCTAGAACGGTGTGCGGGCCAACCAGGTGTCCCAGATCGGCGGATCGCCGAAGATCTGCACGCCGAGTTCCGTCACACTGCCGCGGCGCACGATCGCCAGCAGCAGGTCGCGGGCGGGCCCGCGAAGTGCCACGGTGGCCTTGGCGTGCCCGTGTTCGAACTCGATGCCGTCGGCACGTCCGAATACGGTCCATTCCCCGGCCGCGTCAAGACCGTCGTCAGTGGCGTGCAGGTGCAACGACTGCCCGTCAGCCAGAGGTGGACCGCCCCGGGACAGATCGTCCTCGGCTGAGCGGACCATGACGCGTTCCAGATACTCGGTGATGCCGTCGGCCGCAACGGCGGCGTCGATCCGGAATTCGGCGCCGAGGGCCAGTGCGGCATCGGCCCGGTGCACGGCGGTTTCGTGCAGGCGTCGGCGGATCCACCACGCGGCCGGGCGCGATCCCAGGAAGGTCCACACCGGCGTCTGCGCGCCGGACTTTCCGACGGCGTCGACAAGCGCTCGGACCCCGTCCTGCAGCCAGGCGATTTCGTTGTCCCGACCGGCCGGGGGCTTGCCACCGGCCACAGTGCGCGGGTCGACGGGATCGGTTGCCTGATCGGCAACAATCTGTGCCGCCCACCTGTCGCCGCGTCCGACGTGACGCATCAACTGCTCCAGTGACCATTCCGGACAGGTCGGCACCGTTGTCGACAGATCAGCGTTTCGAAACAGATCGGCGA
>JAPLAO010000293.1 GCA_026393245.1 Mycobacterium sp.
CTCGGGTAGCTCGGGGATCCGCATGATCGTGTCACTGGTGTGGAACTCGACCCCGGAGTCGGCGATGACCTCGGGCACCATCGCTCGTGATCCGGCGGCGATGACGACGCGCTCCGCGGTGAACTCCTCGCCGGCGTCGGTACGCAGCCGAAAGCCCTCCGCCGTCCGGCCGGCGAACCGCGTGTGGCTGGCGTACACCGTCACGTTCGGAGTACTTCGCCGGTACTTCTCCCCACCCTCGGCTATCGGATCAATGCGTCCGAAGACCCTCGAGACGGTGTCGGGCCAGCGCACCCCGTCGATGTGCGCGTCGACACCGAAGCGAGCGGCCTCGCGCACCGTGTGGGCCACATCCGCGGCGTAGACGAACATCTTCGTGGGGATGCACCCCACGTTCAGGCAGGTGCCACCGAAGACGCCCTGTTCGCAGATGGCGATGCGCTTATCGGCGTACCGCTCGTCGAGAATCGAATTCCCCGAACCGGTTCCGATGATGGCGATGTCGAAATGCTCCACGTGCGCCTCCTGATGCGTGAGCCGAGCCTAAGGCAGCAGACACGCGGGGAATCCCGCGGCCGTGGTATATCCGATCAGTGTTGTTGATCACCGGGCCGTCGGGCAATGTGGGTCAGCAATTAGTGGATGTCGTGAGTGCGAACCCGCCGGCGGGCGGGTTCCGCGTTGCGAGCCGCCATCCGGATCAGCTGCGCGCGCGGCTGACTGCCGGAGCCCAGGTGTGCGGTTTCGACTTCTTCGACCGGACCACGTGGCCCGCGACCCTGGCCGGCGCGGACACCATCTTCCTGTTGTTCCCACTGCCGGGTAACCGCGCGGCCCGCGAGGCGATGATTCCCTTTGTTCAGGCTGCCGAGCAGGCCGGCTGCCGGCACGTGGTGTATGTGTCGGTGTTCGGTGCCGACCGCGCCCGCTTCATTCCGCACTACAGGGTCGAATCTGCGCTGCGCGCCTCGTCGATGAGTTGGACGCTGCTGCGGTGCAGTTTCTTCATGCAGAACCTGCACCGGTCGATCTCCACTCACGGCACCGACATCCTCGAGCACGGCGAGTTGTTCGTCCCGGCCGGGCGCGGGCGCACCACCTTCATCGACGCCCGCGACGCCGCGGAGGTGGCCGCGGTGGTGGTGGGCGATCCCGCCGCGCATCGCAATGCGACCTACCACCTCACCGGTCCGGCCGCGATGACGATGGACGAGGTTGCCGCAGCATTGGAATCGGCGTTGGGCACACCGATCACCTACAGCCACCCCGGCCTCGTGCGCTTCGCCGCCCGACTGCACCGGCGCGGAGTGGGCTGGGACGTCATCGGATTCATGTCGGCGGTTTACACCCTGACCCGGCTCGGACAGAACCAGGCGATCACCGACGAGGTTCGGCAGTTGTTGGGCCGTCCGCCGCGCACCCTGGACCAGTTTCTGGGTGACAGCGCCTGGCGGTGGCAAGAGCGCGCCTGGACGTGAGCGGGGCCGCGAAGCCGCCCGCCAGCACGGTCTGAGCGGGGGTGCCTCGCGGGTGCGCGGACGGTGACATCCTTGGAGGGTGACCACCCTGCAGGATGCCGTTGCCCTCGCCCAGGCGGACCGCGGCCTGGCGGTGGTGTCGACGTTGCGCGCCGACCAGACCATCCAGGCTTCCCTGATCAATGCCGGCATCATCGACCACCCGGCGACGGCAGAGCCGGTTCTCGCGTTCGTCACCTACGGTCCGGTCAAGCTGACCAACCTGCGGGCACGCCCGCAGATTGCGCTGACCTTCCGCAGCGGCTGGCAATGGGCGACCGTGGAGGGCAGGGCCGAATTGGCCGGACCCGATGACCCGCAGAGCTTCCTGCGCGACCCCGATGACCTTCGCCTGCTGCTGCAGGCGGCGTTCACCGCCTGTGGCGGCACCCATGACGACTGGGCCGAGTATGACCGCACCATGGCAGAGCAACGTCGCACTGTCGTGCTGGTTGCGGCGGCCCGCGTCTACAGCAATGGCTGACCGGCGCCCGACTACCGTTCGGTGATGGTGTCCGGATCGTCCCGCGCGCGGCGCTGCATCGTCGGCGTCGCTGTGTTCGGCGTCATTGTGCTCGGTCTCGCTGCGACCACGTCTTGCGGACGTGCGACGCCGCCGCCGCCGGTCTCCGCCGCACCGACAGTGACAGCACCGGCGGCGGCGCTGCCCGTGGTGCCCGACGGTGATTTCACTGCCGTCGCCCAACTCGTCGAGGATGCGATTGCGGCACCGCGGATGCCCGGCGCGGTCGTCCAGGTCGGCCACGCGGGCAACATCGTCTTCCGCCAGGCGTTCGGTTCCCGCAAGCTCGTCGGCGAACCGGGACTCGACGGCGCGCCGGCGCCCGCGGAGCCCATGACCGAGGACACGATCTTCGATCTGGCATCGATCACGAAGAGCCTCGCGACGGCGACTGCCGTGCTGCAACTCGCCGAGCAGGGCAAGGTTGCAATCGACGATCCCCTGCAGACCTATCTTCCCGAATTCAACCCGGGGGGCGACCCGCGTCGGGCTCAGGTGACGCTACGCATGCTGCTCACACACACCTCAGGTCTGGCGGGAGATCTGAGTATGGACGGTCCGTGGGGGCTGGTCGAAGCGGACAAAGCGGAAGGCATCCGCCGTGCACTGAACGCGCGGATGGATTTCGGCCCCGGTGAACTCTTCCACTATTCAGACATCGGTTTCATTCTGCTCGGCGCGATGATCGAGAAGATCACCGGCGAGGCCGAGGACGTCTTTGTTCAACGCGCCGTGTTCGAACCCCTGGGCATGACAGACACCCGCTACCTACCCGCCGCCAAAGCGTGCGGTCCGCACAAAATCATCGGTACCGCAATGAGTTTCGATACTAGTGCACCCCGAGTTGACACCTGCCCGGCGGGTAGCTGGAGCACCGACCTCTTGGCCCGGATCGCCCCGACCGCACGCGACGAAGACACTCCGGGTGTCAATCCCAATATCGACCACCTACTGCGCGGCACCGTGCACGACCCGACCGCGCGCCGCATGGGCGGGGTGGCCGGCAGCGCCGGGGTGTTCTCCACGGTCCGCGATCTCGGCCTATTCGCCCAAGCGCTACTCGACCGGCTTGCGGGCCGGCCGAGTGCCTTCCCGCTGACACAGGCCAGCGTGGAATTGATGACCACACCGCAGCAACCCGGGCATCACGCCGGCCAACTGGCCGCGGCGAATGGCGCGGTGCGGGAAGCGACCGCCACCACACCCAACCCGCCCGATCCCCTACTGGCTCCGAACTATCCGGCGATACCCGGACAGGACCTGCGCGGCTTCGGCTGGGATATCGACACTGCGCTGTCCCGGCCGCGCGGCGTGATCTTTCCGGTCAGCAGCTTCGGGCAGGGCGGGTTCACCGGCGTGACACTGTGGATCGACCCGGCGTCGAATACCTACGTGATCGTCCTGGCGAATGTGATCCATCAGCGCGGCGGACCACCGATCGTGACTCTCAGCGGCGACGTGGCGACCGAGACAGCCCGGGCGCTCAGGCTCTACGGCAACTGACCTTCGTCATAGGCGTTGAGAATTCGTCGAAGCTCCCGAACTTCATCGGGGTCGATGCTGATGGAGTTGAGGTCTTCAGCCATGGTCGGGTTTATGTATTCCATCGATGACGGATGCGAGGCTCGGGCTGAGGAATGAAAAGCCTTGGCGCAAGTGAACTTTGCCAACGCGAGGACGTTGGTGGACCTGACGCCGGAGCCCGGCATGATCGTGATTCTGTCGCCTGCAGCGCCGACCAGTGTTCGCAGCATGTCCTTGCCCAGATCGACATTCGGTCGCAGACCACTGGTGAGGATCCGGGCGCAACCCAGCTCGATGATCTCTTCCAACGATCGCATCGGATCCTTCACCCGGTCGAATGCCCGGTGAAACGTCACCTTCATCGGACCTGCCCGCCGGATCAACTCCGCGCATCGCTCGACATCGACATAGCCGTCTTTCGAGAGCATTCCGATCACCACACCGTCGCAGCCCAGGAGTCCGCACTGCTCCACATCGGCGAGCATTACCTGAAACTCCAGGTCGGTGTAGTGGAAGTCGCCGCCACGCGGCCGAATGATCGGGCACAGTTCAATGGCGGTGTTCCCTCTGGCGACCGCGATCATCCCGTAGGACGGGGTGGTACCCCCTTCTTCTGGGTTGGCACACAGTTCAATCCTGTTGGCGCCGTAAGCCTGCGCTATCAGACATGACGCCAGGTCGAAGCCGATGACTTCCAGTTCCATCCGGCCATTATCGGCCGGTCCGCGGCCAGCGCGTCATCTTCGAAGCTGTACGCGCCCGAATGGCCATCACCCATGCGGCGACCACATTGCCCGCAACCGAAGCGGGATATCTAAGCTGCAGCCATGCCAAGAATCACTGTCATCTTCTCGCTCCTCTACATCGCGCTCGGCCTGGGGGGTTTCTTCTTGACCGGTGCCGTGCACAAAACAGCCCTGATACCGGTCGCCATCGGCGCGATCCTGCTGGTGCTCGGCCTGCTCGGCAGCAAGGAGAATCTGCGCATGCACGTCATGCACGCGGCCCTGCTGATCGGCTTGCTGGCCCTGCTGGGCACTGCGCGCTCGCTACTGAAACTGCCCGCGGCGTTCGACGGCACCGCGGCGCGCCCGGGAGCCGTCTTCGCCCAGGCCGCCACCGCGATCCTGTCGGTGGTCTATCTCAGCGTGGGTGTGCGGTCCTTCATCGCCGCCCGCCGCGCCCGCTCCGCCTTGCCCCCGGCGTAGTCAGCGGGGGCGCGCTCCACTGATGTCCGCCACCGACCCGATCTGCCCACCGGATACGGCCTTCGCCGCCGCGGTGGGCGGCCTTGGCAGCGGCGCACAAAGCCTCGATGCCGCCGTCACGGACTTGATCGGCCAGTTGACCGAGCATGAGTTGCTCTGGCTTCTCGACGGCGACCTCACGATTCGGCGCGGCATGGCCGAAATGGCCGATCGGTACAACAGGGTGCCGTTCGAGGGCGGCCGCATCGACCGGCTCGGCATTCCCGGCATCCGTTTCACCGACGGCCCTCGTGGAGTGGCACTGGGCGCATCGACTGCATTTCCGGTCGCCATCGCCCGCGCCGCGACCTGGGACCCCGACCTCGAGCGCACCGTCGCCGATGCCATCGGCGCCGAGGCACGTGCGCAGGGCGCCAACATCTGGGCCGGCATCTGTATCAACCTTGCCTACTCGCCGGGCTGGGGGCGAGCACAGGAGTCCTACGGGGAGGATCCGGTGCTGCTGGGCGTCATGGGGGCGGCGGCGATCGAGGGCGCCAATCCGTGGGTGCTCTCCTGCGTGAAGCATTTCGCGCTGAACTCCATGGAGGAGGCCAGGTTTCGGGTGGACGTCCGGGTCGCCGAAGACGTGCTGCGTGAGGTGTACCTGCCGCATTTCCGCACTGCCGTCGAAGCCGGTGCGGATTGCGTGATGAGCGCCTATAACTCGGTGAACGGGACCTGGGCAGGCCAGAACCGGCACCTGCTCACCGAGATCCTGCGCGACGAGTGGGGTTTCGACGGATTCGTGATGACCGACTTCATCTGGGGACTTCGCGACCCCATCGGGTCGGTAGCCGCCGGCCAGGACCTGGAGATGCCGTTCCGCCAACAACGCGCGGCCACCCTCCCGGGGGCCCTCAGGGACGGCAGCCTGAAGCGCGCCGACGTCGAGCGCGCTGCGCACCGGCAACTGGCGGCCCAGATTCGGCTCGTACTGCGCGCCCGCCCGACGCCACCGATCGACGTGGTCACCTCGGCCGCGCACCGGCGCTTGGCGCGGGAAGTGGCCTGCCGGGGTGCGGTGCTGTTGCGCAACCAGATGATGGACGCGACGCCGGCGCTGCCGTTGGCGGAGGCGTCGCTATCGCGGGTCGCGCTAGTCGGTCCGCTGGCCGACGCACATAATC
>JAPLAO010000122.1 GCA_026393245.1 Mycobacterium sp.
ATAACGCGGGCATCCCGGTCTTCTACGGCCACTACTGGCGTCAGGATCCGCCGGAGCACCTGCTGGATTGGACCTCCCACACCGCGTGCGTCGATTTCAGTGCGGTCCGCGGCGGCACCCTGGTCGCCTATCGCTGGAGCGGGGAGCAGACGATCGAGCTGTCGCATTACTTCCCGCACGGGGCGGACGTCGTCACGCAACAGCCGTCGGACTAGGTTGCCGCAGTTCCGCACAGGCCGCCGCCCGCTCTGGACCACTGTGTCTTTTCAAGCACTGTGTCCTTTCACAACGTGATATCGCCGGTGATATCACGTTCTGCACAGCATCATCCCTGCCTGAATCCCCCGTGCGGCGAGTCCGCGCATGATGGCCGTCATGCAGCAGAACTACACCTACCGGGCCGAGTGGGATCCGGAGCGACGCGAATACTTCGCGCGGTGCTTGGAGTTTCCGGGACGCTATGCGGAGGCGTTCACGGCCCATGAGGCCATCGCCGCACTGGAGACCGTCGTCACCGAAGCCCTAGCCGAGATGGCGGAATTCGGCCAGACTCCCCCGGACTCGCTCACCGATCACCGCTACAGCGGGCGATTTCTGGTTCGCACGTCGCGGATGTTGCACGCCAGACTCATGGTCGAAGCCGCAGAACAGGGCGTGCCGTTCAACCAGTGGGTGGTCGGCAAGCTCACCGACCGTCCGGTCGCTTTCGGATTCAACGACCTGTTCGACTGAATGTCGACGCTCCATGCCTGTCGGACTACACCGATAGCCTCGCAGTGATCGGATAGTTGACAGGGGGTTTCCGATGTCGGTGAGTACGACGCTTCACGGGCTGTCCCGGGGCACTAAGTGGGGGCTGGCCGCCGGAGTAGTGATGCTGTTCTCGGCGATGTCCAGCGGTTCCTGGGTGGTGGGTCTCGCGGGAATCAGCGTGCTGGCGGCCATCGGCGCGACGTTGTACGCGGCACACACGAAGACCAAAGCTGAACTCCAACCGTGGCCGTGGCCGGCCGACCTGCGCGCCCAGGCCGAGGCAATGGCTCGCCCCATCGACCCGACACCCAAACGCCTGCTACCCCCGGATGAGAAGACGTCGATGATCGCCGCGGTCGCGACCACCAAGGAGGGGTTGTCGCGCCTGATCGCCGACAAACCCCCCGCGTGGCCGTGGGCCGTGTTCACCTCGGTCGTCGTACAGCGCCGAAATGCCGTCAAGAACCGGCTTCGCGCAGTGGTGTCGGGTTATCAACCCCGGGCCGGGTCGCTCCCGGTCAGCGGTAAGGCCTACTCCGCGACCACATATCAGGCGATGAACAAAATCAGCGAGATCGTCCAACAAATGGAGCAATTCATGCTCAGCCCCGCGTTCAAGGGAGCCTTCGGCGAGGGCACCGGCGACGGCGGCGCTGACTCCGACGCGATCGTCAGCGTCGCCACACGCCTGATGGATTATCACGACGCACTGCTTGTGCAAGCCGAGACATGCCTCCAGACCCCGGTCGGATCCGAGGCCTTCGTGTTCGTCCAGGACATGGGTGCCTTCACGCTGTGCCCGTTGGTGGGCTATCAGCAATTCATCACAACGATGTGCGCCCGGATCGGCGAAGCTCAGGACCTGCTGCCCTATACCAGCGGCGGTGACGTCATCGGCCTCGACGACGTGCACCTGGCCATGACTCTGCCCGACGGCCTGACGGATCGGATCGTCGCGCATATCAACAGATTCAACGAATGACGGTGCGGGTGTGGAGGGCGTACGTTGGAAGTAGGACTAGTGGGAGGAACTGTGATGACTGAGCAGAATCCAGGCAAAGCGGGCGGGTATGACCCGAAAAAGGGTGGCAAGTTCGAGCCGGCCACCAAGGCCACACCACCGCCACCACCGCGGCCCGGGCGCAAGAGGGACTAGTTACTTACTGCGAAGGAGGCCCTTCAGCGCCGCGCGGGTATCAGCGATCTCATCGGGCGTCGCACCGAATTCCACCGCGGCGAAGTCGGTGACGCCAATCCCGGCGAGAGCGCCGACGCGGTCCTGCACCTCAGTCGCCGAGCCGATGATGGCGATATCGGCCGGGCCTGCCACCCCCTCGCGGTCGAGCATCGCCCGGTAGCTGGGCAGGCCACCGTAGGCCGCGAATGACTCCGCGGCACGAGCCGATGCGCCCGCCAGATCCTCGGTGACGCAGACCGGTAGCGCCGCAATGACGCGCGGCGCAGGCCGGCCGAATTCGTCAGCCGCCTTGGTGATGGTCGGGACGATGTGATTCGCCAGCGTCACCGGACCGGTGCACCAGGTCAGTGTGCCGTCGGTCATCGCCGCGGTGACGCGCAGCATCTGCTCGCCCAGTGCGGCCACCACCACACTGAAACCATCTGAGCCCTTGGCGCTGAGACCGGCGTGCACCTTGTACATCTCGCCCTCGAAGTTGGCGAACTCGTTGCGCGACAACGGCATCAGCACACTGAGGTACTCGCGCAGGTGGCGAATCGGCTTGTCGTAACTCATTCCGAGCATGTTCTCGATGACGATCTTGTGACTCAGGCCGATCCCGAGGGTGAACCGGTTTCCTGACGCAGCCGCCACGGTATGGGCCTGCTGAGCGATCGCGTGCGGGTGGCGCGGGAACGTCGGCACCACCGCCGTGCCCAGTTCGACGCGCGGCACCTGCGTGCCCACGATCGCCAGAGCGGTCAACGCATCGTGGCCGAAAATATTGGGCATCCAGTAGGCGGCAAAGCCGTCGCGCTCGACCGCGGCGGCCTCAGCGACGATGTCATCCAGGGTTCCGTCGTTCACAGCGGTGCTGAAGATTCCGTATTCCATTTGCCTGACGCTACAACCCGATTCAGGTGATCCCCAAGTGCCGTTTGCAGGCCGCTCGGGAGGAGTCGGCGAATATCGGCCCCGCGTTGTCGAACCTGGCCAGTTCCGGATTGTTCTGCAGCATTTCGCTGACCGAGGCCTCGACGCAACGCTCGAGACGCTTCGCATCGGAGTCGTACCACTGCGAGTACGCGATAAGGCCAGCAGCCACCACCCCGACCACCGGGTAGATCCAGACCCGAGGGTTCCTCAGCACAGCGCCAGTATCACCCACCCGCGAGGGCCCGGCGGCGGATAGGCTCACCATGAGGCCGTCTCACCACCATCGAGCAGGAGTTTTCGTGCCCAAGACACCGATCACCCACTACCCGATGCTGGCCATTGTCGGGATCACCGCCCTGTCGGCCGTCGCATGCAGTTCAGCCACCAAGACCGAGCCAAGCGCATCGACAGCTGCGTCGTCGGCCGCTTCGACCACGACGTCCGCGGCGGCGGCCTCCCAGGCGCCGGAGAAGATCAACGGCGAGGACGAGGTGAGCGGTTCGATCGCCTCGGTGTCGGGTATGAAGATCGAGGTGAGTTCACCGGAGGGTTCGGCATCGGTATCTTTCACCGACTCGACGAAGATCATGGAGTTGACGCCGGCGACGCTGGCCGACATCACCGCCGGTCTGTGCGTCACCATCCGGCCCGCCAGTGGTGCCGAGGGCGGCACCGTCGTCGCCGACGCCGTGGTGGTGGGTGCGTCCAGTGGCGGCGAGTGCAAGAAGACCGGCGGCGCGGACAACGCCGGGCTTCCGCGGACTCCACTGGGAGGTTTCCGCGGCACCGTCGATTCCGTCACCGGGACCACGATCGCGCTCACCACGTTCGGAACCGACGGAAGTAAGACGAATTCCACCATCGAAACGAGCGACTTGACCTTGTTCGCCGATCGCCACCGGGTGAAGACCGACGCCATCGTCGAGGGCAAGTGCGTCATCGCCGGCGGGACCAACGACACCGGCGGTGTCCTGCAGGCTCAGACGATCAACCTGCCGTTGGTCGTCAACGGTGAGTGCCCGCGACCCAAGGTCTGATCCGCGAGGCGGCACCGTCCCG
>JAPLAO010000335.1 GCA_026393245.1 Mycobacterium sp.
CGGTTCGCCGCAAACCGGCAAGTCGACCCTGCTGCAGACCATGATCCTGTCGGCGGCCGCCACGCACTCCCCGCGCGACGTCGCGTTCTACTGCATCGACCTCGGCGGCGGCGGCCTGATCTATCTGGAGGATCTGCCGCATGTCGGTGCGGTGGTGACCCGCTCCGAACCCGACCGGGTGATGCGGGTGCTCGCCGAGGTGAGATCCGTTCTGCGGCAACGTGAAAACGACTTCAAACAGTATCGGGTGGGCTCGATTGCGGAGTATCGGCAGATGCGCGCTGATCCGAACAATCCCGCCGCGGCCGATCCGTTCGGTGACGTCTTCCTGGTCATCGACGGCTGGCCGGCCGTGGTCAGTGAATTCCCCGATATCGAATCGCTGGTGCAGGACCTGGCGGGCCAGGGGCTGTCATTCGGTGTGCACGTCATCATCACCACGCCGCGCTGGACGGAACTGAAGTCGCGGGTGCGGGACTACCTCGGCACCAAGATCGAGTTTCGCCTCGGCGACGTCAACGACACCCAGATCGACCGGATCACCCGCGACATACCCGCGGGTCGGCCCGGCCGGGCGATCTCGATGGAGAAGAACCACCTGATGATCGGGGTGCCCCGACTCGACGGTGTGCACAGCGCCGAGAACCTGGTGGCGGCCATCACCGCCGCCACGGGGCAGATCGCCGGAGACAACACTGAGTTCGCACCCGAAGTCCGGGTGCTGCCCGAACGCATCGACCTCGCCGAGTTGGACCCGAACCCACCCGGCCCGGATTCCGACTACGCGACCCGGTGGACCATCCCGATCGGGTTGCGCGAAACCGACCTCACGGTGGCTTATGCGCCCATGGCGGAGAATCCGCATTTGCTGATCTTCGGTGCGGCCAAATCCGGCAAGACCCGCATCGCCCACGCCGTCGCCCGGGCGATCTGCGCCCGCAACAGTCCGGCGCAGGTGCGCTTCATGCTCGCCGACTACCGCTCCGGACTACTGGGTGCGGTACCGGACAGTCACCTGCTCGACGCGGGTGCGATCAACCGCAACAGCACGACACTCGAGGAAGCCATCAAAGCCCTGGCCGCCAACCTCAAGAAACGCCTGCCGCCGGCCGACCTCACCTCGGCGCAACTGCGGGGGCGGTCCTGGTGGACCGGACCCGATGTGGTGCTGCTGGTCGACGACTGGCACATGATCGTGGCCGCCTCCGGTGGTCTGCCGCCGATGGCGCCACTGGCCCCGTTGCTGCCGGCGGCCAGTGACATCGGACTGCACATCATCGTGACCTGCCAGATGAGTCAGGCCTACAAAGCCACCATGGACAAGTTCGTGGGCACCGCATTCGGGTCAGGCTCGCCCACCCTGTTCCTGTCCGGCGAGAAACAGGACTTCCCGTCGAGGGAGATCATCGTCAAAAAGCGGCCACCCGGGCAGGCGTTCCTGGTCACCCAGGACGCCAAGGAAGTCATCCAGGCCGTGTACATCGACCCACCCGACGAATGACGCGGCAGTCGAGCAGCCGTGGATCGTGCCAGCACACCATCGAAGGAGAAGCTGAATTGAATTCCCGTCTGATCACCCATCGCGCCCCTCACGTATCTCGTGGAAAGCAGCATCCTCGAATCGTGGTGGTAGCAGCCGTTGGCGGCGCTATCGTTTTGGCCGGCCTGACCGGTTGTTCGAGCAATCAATCCGCCACGTCGTCCTCCACGACCCAGACATCGTCGTCCGCGAGTTCTGTCGCCCCATCCCCGGATGCGCCCGCCGTCGACGGACTGTCCCATGTGTCGATCAAGACCAATGACCTGACCGCGACGCTCGCCTTCTACACCAAGGTGATCGGGCTGGTTTCAATGTCCCGACCTGATTTCGGCTACCCCGGCGCCTGGCTGGGCTCGCCGGGCTCAA
>JAPLAO010000247.1:0-1795 GCA_026393245.1 Mycobacterium sp.
TCGGTCACCAGTTCGGCACCCGCGTCACCCTGGGTGTTGCTCTGAGTCGGCTCCATACCGCTATCCCTTTCGCGCGTTTCTCGACATTGACGATCGTTAGGCCACAGAATATGGCATCAGGTGCCGAATGGGAAAGGGTTTGGGCAATGTCAGGACGCCCGGTCGGCCGTCGCCGGTCCACCACACCGGACCACATCGCCGACATCGCCCTGGACCTGTTTAGTACCTACGGATTTAGCCAGGTCAGCGTGGACGAGGTCGCACTGGCATCGGGAATCGCCCGGCGCACGCTGTTCCGGTACTACTCCACCAAGAACGCGATTCCCTGGGGCGACTTCGACTCGCATCTGCGGGAGTTCGCCGCGGTGCTCGACGATGCCGACCCGACCGCGCCGATCGGGACGGCACTGCGCACGGCACTGCTGGATTTCAACACCGTCGACGACGCCACCGCCGCCCGGCACCGCCTACGAATGCAGGTGATTCTGCAGACCGCTGAACTTCAGGCCTATTCGATGACGATGTATGCCGGCTGGCGCGCAGTGGTTGCCGACTTCGTGGCGCGGCGCACCGGGGCCCGACCGCAGGACCTGGTACCCCAAACCATTGCCTGGCTCTTGCTCGGAGTGGCGTTATCGGCATACGAGTACTGGCTGTCCCACGAGGACGTCGCACTGCATGACGCCCTGGGCCAGTCCTTCGATGCCGTCGCCGCCGGACTGCCCTAGATCGGAACTCAGCCCAGCACGTCGCCGATCGGCGCGCCGGCAACGATCTTGGACCGCGCCTTCATCACCTTGCCCGGCATACCGCCGCCCACCACCCCGGCCAGCACGCCGTCACGTTCGTAGTACGCCAGGAACTTTCGGCCGTCGTCGGAGACGAGATGCACGATGTCGTCTGCCTCCGGTTCACCGAGGCACTGGATCTTCACGTCGTACTGATCGCTCCAGAAGTACGGCACCACAACGACTTCCGGAGCTTCCAAGCCGAGCAGTGATGGCACCAGGACACGGGCCTGCTCGGCGACATTGCTCCAATGTTCTACTCGCACCTGGTGCCCGGTGGCGTCGCGCCATGAGGCGATATCGCCCAGTGCCCACACGTGCGGGGCACTGGTTCGACCCACCTCGTCACAGAGCACACCCCTATCGGTGTCGGCGAGGTCGACTCCGCTGCCCGCCAGCCAGTCGGTGGCCGGTCGGCTCCCGATGCCGATGACCACCAGGTCGGCGTCCAGCACGGTGCCGTCACTCAATTCAACGGCGCTCACATGCCCGTTGTCGTCCCCGCGGACGCCGGCCACACCCGTGCCGGTGCGCACGTCGACTCCTTGCGAGCGGTGCAACCGGGCGACCAACTGACCCACCTGCTCGCCGAGCACCGACGCCAGGGGCGCCGGTTGCGGCTCGACGAGGACGACGTCGACACCGAGTTTGCGCAGGCTCGCGGCGGTCTCACAACCGATGAACCCGGCACCGATGATGACCGCCCGCCGCGCGGTGGTGGCGTGTGCGCGCAAGGCCAGGGCATCGTCGAGCGACCGCAGCACCCAGATGCCGGCCAGGTCAGGGATGGAGGGAATGCGCTTGGGTACCAGTCCGGTGGCGATGACGAGTTCGTCGTAGCCCAGCGCGCACCCGTCCGCCAGGGTGACTGTCTTGGCAGCGGTGTCCACCGATTGCGCCGCGCTGCCCAGTCGCAGGGTGATGTCGTTGTCGGTGTAGAACTCCGGCGGTTTGAGCGCCACATCGTCGTAGCCTTTGAGGTGGTCCTGCAGTACGTCCTTGGACAG
>JAPLAO010000247.1:1849-4497 GCA_026393245.1 Mycobacterium sp.
AGGCCGCCTCCGATGATCACGATGCCGTTGTTGCCCACAGCGTGTTTGTACACGACGAGTAGCCAGCGCAAAGCGACCAGGGCAGGCATAATCGGCGGATTCGCCCATCCAGGAGGCTCCTATGACGGCCCCGCCGATCACCATGCTGGAACAGATGCTGCGGCGCCGACCGCTGATCAACGCTCCCGCCGCACACGGCGCCTCGCAGAACCTCAAACGCTCAATAGGCACATTCCAGCTGGCGATGTTCGGCATCGGCTCCACGGTGGGCACGGGTATTTTCTTCGTACTGTCCGAAGCGGTGCCACAGGCCGGGCCGGGCGTGATCGTCTCGTTCATCATCGCCGGCATCGCGGCCGGATTGGCAGCGATCTGTTACGCCGAACTGGCCTCGGCGGTGCCAGTGTCGGGGTCGACGTACTCCTACGCCTACACCACGCTCGGCGAGATGGTGGCGATGGGCGTGGCGGCCTGCCTACTTCTGGAGTACGTGGTCTCCACCGCGGCGGTCTCCGTCGGCTGGAGCCAATATGTGAACAAGCTTCTGGATAATTTCCTGGGATACTCTCTGCCGCAGGCTCTTTCGGCGGCACCCTGGGATTCCACGCCCGGTGTTTTCAACGTTCCCGCAGCTATTCTTGTAGCCCTGTGCGCGCTCCTGCTGGTCCGCGGGGCCAGCGAGTCGGCCGCGGTCAACACCGTCATGGTGATCATCAAACTCGGCGTTCTGGTGATGTTCGCCGTGATCGCGTTCTCGGCATTCAATGCCGACCGGTTCGCGAACTTCGCGCCCTTCGGCGTGGCCGGAATCGGATCGGCCGCGGGCACCATCTTCTTCTCCTACATCGGCCTTGATGCGGTGTCGACGGCCGGCGAGGAGGTCAAAGATCCACAGCGGACCATGCCGCGGGCACTCATCGCCGCATTGCTCACCGTCACAGCGGTGTACATCCTGGTCACTTTCGCCGCACTCGGCGCCCAGAACTGGAACGAGTTCGAAGGCCAAAAAGCTGGTCTGGCAACTATTCTCGACCATGTCACCGGAACCAACTACTGGGGCACGGTCCTGGCCGTGGGCGCGGTCATCTCGATCTTCTCGGTGACCCTGGTGACGCTGTACGGCTCGACCCGGATCCTGTTCGCGATCGGCCGCGACGGCCTGCTGCCATCGATGTTCGCCAGGGTCAACCCGCGCACTATGACTCCGGTCAACAACACCGTCGTCGTCGCTACCGCGGTCGGCCTGCTGGCGGGCCTGGTCCCCCTGGACAAGCTGGCCGACATGGTGTCGATCGGCACCCTGGTGGCGTTCATCACCGTCTCGGTGGCGGTCATCATCCTGCGGCGCCGCGAACCTGACCTGCCACGCGGATTCAAGGTTCCCGGCTATCCGGTCACGCCGGTGTTGTCGGTCCTGGCCTGCCTGTACATCCTGGCCAGCCTGCACTGGTGCACCTGGCTGGCCTTCGCGGCCTGGGTCGCGGTGGTGCTGGCGTTCTACTTCCTCTGGGGACGTCACCACAGTGCCCTCAACGGCCACACGCCGGTCATGACCGAACCAGTGCGGGATGCGCCGTGACGGTGGTCGTCGGTTATCTGGCCGGCAAGAGTGGCGCCGCATCACTGAACCTGGCGGTGGGTGCGGCGCGAACGTTGGGCACCTCGCTGACCGTGACGACCATCGTGCCCAAACCGTGGACCACGCCATCGCCAGCACGGGTCGACGCGGAGTACGCCGTGTGGGCGGATCAACTGGCGGCGGACTCGGCGAGGGAGGCGGGTCGCTACCTGGACGCGCTGCCACACCGACTCGATGTGGGTTATCACAGCCACTCCCACCGATCGGTGTCCGGCGGCCTCGTCGAGGTGGTCACCGAACTCAACGCCGAGGTGCTGGTTCTGGGGTCCTCCGCCAACGGGCAACTCGGGCAGGTCGTGGTCGGATCCACGGCCGACCGGTTACTGCACTCATCACCGGTTGCGGTGGCGATCGCCCCGCGCGGCTATCGGGAACCGCGCGACGGCGTGCTGACACGGATCACCTGCGGCTATCCCGGGACGCCGGAGTCGGTGGACGTGGTGCGGCGGACGTACGCATTGTCGCAACAGCTGCACGTGCCGTTGCGGGTCATCTCCTTCGCGGTTCGCGGCCGCACCATGTATCCGCCCGAAGTCGGCCTGCACGCCGAGGATTCGATCCTGGCGGTCTGGGAGCAGCAGGCCGACGCGTTGCTGACTGCGCTGCGCACCGGCGGCGTCGTGGGAGAGGACGTCGAATTGGCCGTGGTGAGCGGCAACGGCTGGGATCAGGCCCTCGACGACGCCGAGTGGCACGACGGCGAGGTGCTGGCGTTGGGAACCTCTCCGCGCGGTGACATAGCACGGGTGTTCCTGGGATCGCGGGGCGCAAAGATCATGCGGCACAGCCCGGTTCCGGTTCTCGTACTGCCCGGCTAGTACCTCATCCCGCCCAGAAGTTCATCACGCCCAGAAGGTCATCACGCTCAGTACTTCATCACCCCGCGATCCACGGAGATCTGCGAGCCCGACAACACCGAAGAGTTGTCCCCGGCAAGCCAGACCACCACCTCGGCGGCTTCCTCGGCCGTCATGAAGTCATTGCGCTTGGCCCTCGATCCCTTTGTCGG
>JAPLAO010000357.1 GCA_026393245.1 Mycobacterium sp.
CGGGTTCCTCACCGAGGCCATGGTCAACGGCACGTCGCGGCCGCGGCTCGGCAACGCGATCTACGGGCAGTACGGCCGGGACTTTCGCACCAGCGATGGCGTGAGCTTCATGGTCGTGGCGCTCACGGCACGTCATTTCCGAGACCTGACCGACCTGACCGCCACCACCGAAGCCGTTGCCGCCGTGGCGCAAACACTCGGCGCCGACTTCGACGACGAGGGTCAGCGATATCTGCATCGGGACATCCTCGACGGCCTGTTCGCGGCCTGGTTCGCCAGACACACCGCGGATGAGGCCGACGCGGCACTGGCGGCCAGTTCGGTGCTCTGGGAGCGCTACCGCAGTTTCGCCGAGGTCGCTGGGAGTCCGCGGGTGACGGCCAACCCACTGTTCGCGCCGCTGGATCAGCCGCGAATCGGACCGCATCTGGCTCCAGGTCTGCCGATGTCGGTCGACGGGGCGCATACGCCGGCGCACGCGGCTCCGGTGCTTGGCGAGCACACCGCCGCGGTACTGGCCGAGCGCCTCGGCATGAGTGCTCGTGGCATCCGCGCACTGGTCGAATCAGGAACGGTGGCAACGTGAGTGACGTTCTGCAGCGGCTGCTCGACGTGCAGCCCGAGGGCACGCCGGATGTGTTCACCGGAGCGCACAATGGGCCGTCCGGTAAACGGGCGTATGGCGGACTGCTGGCCGGCCAGGCGATGGCCGCGGCCTGCTGCACCCTTCGGCCCGACCTGATCCCGACCAGCCTGCATGTGCAGTACCTGCGCGGTGGCGACGCCGGAGCGCCGACCCGCTTTGAGGTTGACCGCGTCTACGACGGGCGCACCTCGGCATCACGCCGGGTGCTCGGCAGCCAGGAGGGCAGGCTGCTCATCACTGTGACCGCGTCCTTCTCCACCCCGTCAGCCGGATTGCAGCACAGCGACCAGACCGCTGCCGCCACCGACCCCGAGACACTGGAGCGCACCGGCCCGATCGGGCCCGCTCCGGCACTGCCACCCGGCGAGATCGACATCCGCATCGTCGATGAGGGCAGCGGCGTGGACTTCGTCCGCCGGCTCTGGTGGCGGGTCACCTCGTCGCTGCCGCAGGATCCGTTGCTGCATGCCTGCGCGGCGGTGTTCGTCACCGATATCTACGGCGTCGACCCGGTACTGGCCGTGCACGGTCACTCGATGACCGACCGCAGCCACCACGCCGGCACCACCGACTCGTCGATCTGGTTCCACGACACCATCAGAGCCGACCGGTGGAACCTGCTCGAGTCACGGTCCCCGGCCGCCGGTCGCGGACGCGGCGTGATGATTGCGGGACTGTTCGGCGCCGACGGTAGGAGGGTGGCGACGCTTGTTCACGAGGGACAGGCCGCCACCCGTGTGCAGTGAGGGGAAGCAACGATGACGAGAAACATCGCGATGATCGCCATGACCGGGGTGACGATCTCCGCGTTGCTTGTCGCATGCGGCACGAGCACCACCGGTGGCGCGAAGAATCCGGACAGCCCGTACCCCGACTACACCGCCACCTTCCTACAGGGGCCGCCGAACCAGGACTACATGGAGGCCAAGCCGCTATCACGCGACGGGCACCGGTTCTGGATGTTGCCGGCAACCCCGCAGACGACACAGTGGGGCGTCTACGACAACGCCATCGCACCCGTGCTGCGCATCGACTCCGGTGACACCGTCGCCATCCAGACAGTTCCCGCCGGCGGCGGGCAGGTCGCTCCCGGCATCAACGAGGGTCAGATCGAGAAGATCAACGGCGCGGTGCACAACCGCGGGCCGCACACGGTCACCGGACCGATCTACGTCAATAAAGCCGAGCCCGGCGACCTGCTGGCGATCCACATCAACCGGATCCAACTGCCGATGTACGCCACGAACAACACCGCCAAGGGCAAGGGACTGTTCCCCGACGAGTTCCCCGAGCAGGTCACCAGCTACTACCTGGATACCGAGAAGATGCAGATGCGCTTCTCGCCCAATGTCCTTGTGCCACTGGAGCCATTCCCGGGCGTCCTAGCCGTCGGGCGCTCCGACACCACCGGTCCCTGGTGCACCGACGGCAAGTGCAGCACCGAACAGCCCGGTCCCTACGGCGGCAATATGGACCTGCCCGAAATGCAGACCGGCAGCACCACCTACTTCCCCGTTCAGGTCAACGGCGGATTGATCTGGACCGGCGACTCACACGCCAAGCAGGGCAACGGCGAGATCGACCTGGACGCACTCGAGACCTGGTTCCCGGAGCTCAACATCACTGTGGACCTGATCAAGCAGCAACCGCAGGACTGGCCGACCGTCGAGACGCCGACGGGGTGGGTCGCGGTGGGTTACGACTTAGATCTCGATAGGGCGCTCGATATCAACAGGTCCGAGACGGTCAAGTTGATCATGGCCAAGCGGCAACTCTCCGAGGCCGACGCGACCGCCGTCATGGACACCACCTGGGACTGCCGCATCTCGGAGGTGGTCGACGAGGTTCTCGGCACCTACTGCGTCATCCCGAAGAGCCTCGACGCACCGCGCGCGCGCAACCTCCCCACCCAGGACAACGCCACCGCATGGGTCTCGACCGCCACCGCGCCGAAAGCGTTGGACGCCATGAAGATCGCCGCGTCGGCGGCACTGGACACGATGGCGAGCAATCTCGGCATCACCCGCAACGATGCCTACCACCTGGCCACCATGGTGCTCGATTGCCGCATCGACCGGTGGGCCGGTGGCGATAAGACCGTCGCGTGCATGGTGCCCAAGAGCATCCGGGTGCCGCAGTAATCGCGCGGCGCAGCTAGAGTTCCGCCACCTCACGCTCGAGGATTTCGGCCAGTCGGGCCTGCGCGGCAGCTTTGCGAGTCGGCAGATGTTGCGACGGAAACAGGGTGTCCACCGGTTCGTACTCCTTGAGCGTGCGCCGGGCGACAGTGAGCTTGTGCACCTCGGTGGGGCCGTCGGCGATCGCCAGCGATTGGGCGGCCACCATCATTTTCACGAAC
>JAPLAO010000227.1 GCA_026393245.1 Mycobacterium sp.
CACACCGGACCGCTCGCGCTCGTCGAGGACCTCGGCCGGCCCGGACTCGCCCACATCGGCGTCACCCGGTCCGGCGCGGCCGATCGGCGCTCACACCGATTGGCTAACCGGTTGCTCGCCAACCCCGACGACCGGGCGACCATCGAAGTCACCCTCGGTGGGTTGCACGTCCGAGTCCGTGGCGGCGGCCTGGACATCGCGGTCACCGGGGCCGACGCCAACCCGACCGTCGACGGAATCCCGTTCGGAATCAACAGCATTGCGCATATCCGCGACGGCCAGGTGATCGCACTGGGCGTTCCAGGTACCGGACTGCGCAGCTACCTCGGCGTCCGCGGCGGTATCGCCGTGGCAGGAACGCTGGGCTCGCGCAGCTACGACATGCTGTCGGGAATCGGGCCCGCGCCGTTGCGTCCGGGTGACGTGCTCCCGGTTGGTGAGCCGGTCGGCCACCGCCCCGAACTCGACCAGGCACCCGTCGCCGCGATGATCGCCGGACCGGTGGAACTGCGGATGCTTCCGGGCCCGCGCCACGACTGGTTCGTCGACCCCGATGCGGTGGTGCGCACCGAGTGGGTAACGTCCGATCGCAGCGACCGGGTGGGTGTCCGACTTATCGGCCCGGCTCTGCAATCCCGGTGGCCGGGGCGTCAACTACCCAGCGAAGGAGCGGTACGAGGCGCGATTCAGGCGCCACCCAACGGCCAGCCGGTGATCCTCGGCGCCGATCACCCGGTCACCGGCGGCTACCCCGTCATCGGGGTGGTCCTCGACGCCGACACCGACGTGCTGGCGCAACTTCGACCCGGCCAGCCGGTCCGGCTGCGCTGGAGCCCTCATTAAACCCCGCCGATCGGCCGACGACGTGACGCGTATCACGTCACGATTTCAGGCTGACTAGTATCGATAGACTTAATGTGATTCCTGCCACTCCCGAGGAGGTCCCGATGTCCAAGGCCGCTGAACTCGCCGAACTACACCACGTCATTGGAAATCTGCGCCGCTGCGTGAACTCGCTGCAGGACCGCTACGGCGCCGCCCCCGAGATGAGGCGGGTGGTCATCGACACCGAGCGAATCCTCAATGACCTGGAACTTCTCGAGATGGACGCCGCCGAACTCGAGTCGGCGGCGCATACCGTGGTGTTCTCGGGCGAGAAGATTCAGGTCCCCGACACGCCGTATGACAGGGAGTTCTGGCGCGGCATCGATGACGAAGGTGTCGGCGGGCTCAATCGGCGCTGAACCCGTATGAAAACGGGTGCCGCCGACTTCGGTACCGTGTGCCAAGTTGACCTGAAGGGGATCACTGCAGATGAGCGCACCCACCGCGAACCGGCGAGGCACCGGTGTCTTCTCACCCGGCCGGGCCGAGATCCCGCAGAAGACACTGCGGACCGACAACTGGTGGAAATCACCGATCCTCACCGACCTGGGCTTCGCCGCTTTCGTCATTTACGCGACCGTGCGGGCCTTCCAACGGGATAACTTCTTCGTCGAGAAATACCACTACCTGACCCCGTTCTACTCGCCGTGCATGAGCGTCAAGTGCGGTGAGGCCAGCGATTTCTGGCCGCAGATTCTTCCCGGCACCGGCCTGCTGTCATACCTGCCCTACGCCTTGTTCTCGCTGCCGTTCCTGCTGCTGTTCCGGTTGACCTGCTATTACTATCGCGGCGCTTACTACCGTTCGGTCTGGCAGTCCCCGACGGCTTGCGGGGTGGCCGAGCCGCACGCGACCTACACCGGGGAAACGCGATTCCCGCTGATCATGCAAAACCTGCACCGCTACTTCTTTTATGCGGCCGCCCTCCTCTCAGTGATCAACACCATCGACGCCGTCAAAGCCATGCACTCGCCGACCGGTTTCGGGTTCGGCCTGGGCAACGTCATCCTGTGGGTCAACGTCATCCTGCTGTGGGTCTACACGGTGTCGTGCCACTCCTGCCGGCACGTCGTGGGCGGGCGCCTCAAGCACTTCTCCAAGCACCCGGTGCGCTACAAGTTGTGGACCGAAGTCAGCAAGCTGAACGTGCATCACAAGAAGTTCGCCTGGATCACCCTTGGCATGCTGATGTTCACCGACTTCTACATCATGATGGTGGCAAGCGGTGCCATCTCCGACCTGAGATTGATTGGCTGACGAGGAAATTCCCCACTTCTAAAGCGAGGGCAAATGGTTGAAGTAGAACGGCACTCCTACGACGTCATAGTGATCGGCGCCGGTGGCTCGGGACTACGTGCGGTCATCGAGGCGCGGCAGCGGGGCTTGAAGGTCGCCGTGGTGAGCAAGTCGTTGTTCGGCAAGGCGCACACGGTGATGGCCGAGGGCGGCTGCGCCGCAGCGATGGGCAATGCTAACTCCAAGGACAGCTGGCAGATTCACTTCGCCGACACCATGCGTGGCGGCAAGTTCCTCAACAACTGGCGGATGGCCGAGTTGCACGCGCAGGAATCCGCGGAGCGGGTCTGGGAACTCGAGACCTACGGCGCCCTGTTCGACCGGACCAAAGACGGCCGGATCAGCCAGCGCAACTTCGGTGGACACACCTACCCCCGACTGGCCCACGTGGGCGACCGCACCGGCCTGGAGATCATTCGGACACTGCAGCAGAAGATCGTCTCGCTGCAGCAGGAGGACAAGGCCGAACTTGGCGACTACGAGGCGCGCATCAAGGTGTTCGCCGAGTGCTCGATCACCGAGTTGATCAAGGATGGCGACGCGATCGCCGGTGCCTTCGGCTACTGGCGGGAGACCGGCAAGTTCGTGCTCTTCGAAGCGCCTGCGGTGGTGCTCGCCACCGGCGGCATCGGCAAGTCGTTCAAAGTGTCGTCGAACTCCTGGGAGTACAGCGGAGACGGCCACGCCCTGGCGTTGCGCGCAGGTTCGTCACTGATCAACATGGAGTTCATCCAGTTCCACCCCACCGGCATGGTGTGGCCGCTGTCGGTCAAGGGCATCCTCGTCACCGAGGGTGTGCGCGGCGACGGCGGAGTGCTGAAGAACTC
>JAPLAO010000297.1 GCA_026393245.1 Mycobacterium sp.
CCTTCCACATCGCCCGGGTGGCGCAGGAGGCGGGCGCGGAGATCGTCTGCACCGGGTACGCCCGGATGAATCTGATCAAGCGGATCATCGACCGTTTGCCGACTCCGGCGCCCCTGCTGGAACTCGACGTCCAGAACGAGGGGCACCTCGCCAGCCTCGCCGACCGGGTCACGGAGGTGATCGGAGCCGGCAACAAACTTGACGGGGTGGTGCACTCCATCGGCTTCATGCCGCAGACGGGGATGGGTATCAACCCGTTCTTCGACGCCCCATTTGACGACGTTGCCAAGGGTATTCACATCTCGGCGTACTCGTACGCCTCGCTTGCCAAAGCCACCCTGCCGATCATGAACGTCGGTGGTGGCATCGTCGGTATGGACTTCGATCCCGCTCGCGCCATGCCGGCATATAACTGGATGACGGTGGCCAAGAGCGCTCTGGAATCGGTCAACCGCTTCGTTGCCCGCGAGGCCGGCGCATACGGCGTGCGGTCCAATCTGGTTGCGGCAGGGCCCATTCGGACGTTGGCTATGAGCGCGATCGTCGGCGGCGCGCTGGGTGACGAAGCCGGGGATCAGATCAAGCTGCTTGAGGAGGGCTGGGATCAGCGCTCTCCTCTGGGCTGGAATATGAAAGATGCCACACCCGTCGCGAAGACCGTGTGCGCGTTGCTCTCCGATTGGCTGCCCGCGACCACCGGCACGATCATCTACGCTGACGGCGGCGCCAGCACCCAACTGCTGTGACATTCGACGCGCTGCTTCTGTTGTCCTTCGGCGGACCCGAAGGCCCCGAACAGGTCATGCCGTTTCTCGAGAACGTCACCCGTGGCCGAGGAATACCACCGGAGCGACTGGTGTCGGTCGCCGAACACTACCTGCACTTCGGTGGGGTGTCGCCGATCAACGGAATCAACCGTGCGTTGATCGCACAGATCCAAACCGAACTCGTCGATCGCGGCGAAACACTGCCGGTGTACTTCGGCAATCGGAACTGGCACCCGTTCATCGAGGAGACGGTCGCGTCGATGGCGGCCGACGGAATCACCCGCGCAGCGGTGTTCAGCACCTCGGCATGGGGCGGCTACTCCGGATGCACCCAGTACCAGGAGGATATCGCCCGTGCTCGCGATGTCGTCGGTACCGGCGCGCCGGAATTGACCAAACTCCGGCAGTATTTCGACCATCCCCTGTTGATCGCCATGTTCGCCGACGCGGTCGCCGAGGCTGCGGCGACCCTGCCTGCGGATCTGCGCGAGCAGGCGCGACTGGTCCTCACCGCGCACTCGATCCCATTGCGGGCGGCCGATCGTTGCGGACCGGATCTGTATCCGCGCCAGGTCGGCTACTCATCAAGCCTGGTCGCGGCAGCGGCGGGGTACCGCGAATACGACCAGGTGTGGCAGTCCCGATCAGGCCCGCCGCAGGTCCCTTGGATGGAACCCGATGTGGCCGAACACCTTTCGGCTCTGGCCGAACGCGGTACCAAAGCTGTGATCGTCTGCCCGATCGGTTTCGTCGCCGACCATATCGAGGTGATCTGGGATCTGGACAGCGAACTCGCCGAGCAGGCCGCCGCGCTCGGTATCGCCCTCGCCCGAGCAACGACGCCCAATGCCCAACCTCGTTTCGCCCAACTCGCCCTGGATCTGCTCGATGAGAAACGCGGAGATCGGGAGCCTTCGAGAGTCGTTGGGCCCGAACCGGTTCCGGGTTACGGGTCGAGTGTCAATGGCCGATTCTGCACCGCTGACTGCGAGGCGAGCGCGAAAGCCGCCGCCGCTAGCACCAGGCCGACTGCAGGATCTCGCTGACCGCTGCCGTCCGCGCGGCGCGGACGACTGCGGCAAGTGGACGCATGGCGGTATCGGCGATCCGCTCGTCGGCTGCGCTCGGCATGGCCGGTGGTGCCGGCCCGGTGCTGACGGCGATGATCGCGTCGACATGGGCTGCGGTGGCTAGTACCCGCAGGGCCCGGTCCGGGGCGTGGTCGGGGATCCGATGGTAGCTACCGGCCTGCAGGACCTCTTCGACCAGGGCACGCGGGTCCGAACACCCGGGTACCTGCTGCAGGCTGCCCAGTGCTTCGGCTGCGGACCGGACAGCAGACCGTAACGAGTACTCGGCATCTCCGAGGTCGATGTGTTCGGGCGCGGGGCCGGTGGGCAGCGAGTACACCGACCAGGACAGCACGGAGATCTCCGGCACCGCAGACTCGTCGTCCTCATCGCATTCGAACGCCGGCACCAGGCCGATGGATTCGCCCTCGAGCGCCCGAACCACGATCGCCTCCCCGGCGTCCAACGCGTCACGCTGGAATTGGGTACCGGCCGGCAGGCCACGCACGTCGCCCGGCACGGGTAGCGCGAGGCCGATAGCCGGGGCAGCGGGCCAGGTCCCATCGCGTCGGCGACCCGCGGCGGTGCGCACCGTCTGCAGTAGGGACATCGCACCGGCCCGATCGACATCCGGCCATGGCAATCCGGTTCGTCCGGCCGCTACGGCATCGTAGGCGGTGACCGAATGTATTGGCGCCCAAGCACTTAACGCATCCAAGACATCGTCGGGTGCGGCCTGGCCGGCCAGCCAGGCGTTAGCCCACACCGAAAGCGAAACACTGGGACACCACATGATGGTCGTGAGTGTAGTGGTTCGGCGGTCGGCTGATCGGCACCGGACGCGCCGTCGATCTGCGCGTAGTGTGGCGCTA
>JAPLAO010000339.1 GCA_026393245.1 Mycobacterium sp.
GGAGACGGTCGAGACATCGGGATCGAGCAGCAGTTCCTGCAGTGCCACCAGCAGACCGGACCGCGTACGAGCCCTCTTCGTGGGTGCGGCCGTCGTCACGCAGCACAGTCTGCGCGAATAACTGACAATCTGTCAATAAATAGATCACGCCCGTGGCCGCCTTCTTCCCCGACGGAATTGCTGGGTGTGCTGTATCCGCGGTTGGGTTTCGGTTCCTGGATCACGACCCGGCGCGGTTGAGCTAACGCCCCGTATCGCCGGTGATCAACGGTGCCAACCGTTCTGCGGACCGTTGTGCGCGCGGCGAGGTCGAGACGATCCCCAACACTGCGATTGCCAGTCCGAGCACGAAGGTGAACAACCACAGCGGATCGGCCGAATCGGTGAAGTCGCCCATCGGTGGCGACAGCGCACCGGCGGCCAGCAACCCGCTGAGCGCGACACCCACACTGATCCCGATCTGCTTGCTGGTGCTGGTGATTCCCGCGGCTGCGCCGGCCCGGTCCTGCGGCATACCGGTCACCGCCGCGTAGTTGATTGGCACAGTGACCATGCCGAAGGTGATGCCGAACGCCACAAAGATCGTCAGCAGCAACCACGGCGGTGCCATCGGGGTCAGGAAGGCCAGCATCGTCGACATCACAGCAATCATCAGCCCGGCGATCAGCAGCGAGGGTCGGCTACCGACCCAGCCGACCAGCCGGCCCGACACCGGCGAGAACACCAGCACGGCGAGGCCAACCGGCAGCAGCAGCAAACCGGCGTGCGCGGGGGCATAGCCTCGCCACCCCTGCAGGTAGATCGTCATCATGAACAGGAACGCCCCCCAGACGATGAAGACACACAGTGCGGTCGCTGCCGCCGCAGCGAATGGAATGGACCGGAAAAATCTGAGGTCGATGAAGGGGTCAGGGTGCTTCGACTCGTGGACCAGAAAGCCAGCGAACGCGCACGCCGCAGCGGCTGCAATCGCCATGACCCACGGATGCGTCCAGCCCCGGCCCGGGCTCTCGATCAGGACGAAGACCAAGCCGAAGAGGCTTCCCGCAGCCAGTGCCTGCCCGACCGGATCAAAGCCGCGGATCGTCGCCGATCTGCTCTCCGGTACAAACAGCGCGCATGCAGCGATGGCCACCGCAGCGACCGGGAGGTTGATCCAGAACACCGAACGCCAGCCGAATAGGTGGATGAGCACTCCGCCGACTACGGGCCCGAGCGCCACAGAGGCTCCGAATACCGAACCCCAGATGCCGATCGCGCGGGCTCGTTCGGCGGGTCCGATGAAGACCTGGGCGATGATCGCCAGCGCCACCGGATTCATCATCGAGGCGCCGACCGCCTGTAACGCCCGTGCAGCGATCAGCGCGTCGATGATCGGTGCCAGGCTGCACAGCATCGAACCGATCATGAAGATTGCCAAACCGGTCTGAAGGACCCGGCGGCGACCGAACCTGTCGCCGGCCGCGCCGCCCAGCAGCTGCAGCGACGCGATGACCAGTGCGTAGATAGCGATGACCCATTGCGTATGCGCGGCGGTGGCCGCAAGGTCGGTTCGAATCGAGGGGATCGCGAGGTTAGCGATGGTGAGATCCATCCCGGTGATCAGCGAACACAGGCAACAGGTCGCCAGGACGGCGGCCTTGCGGCGCTTGCTCAACCCGCCCGCGGCCACGATATTCACGAACTGAGATTCCCACATCTGATGGCGCATCCGCACCGAGCAACACCGATCCTGCGTTTGCTAACCGTCTGGAGCGTTCTGCTCGGTGTCGGTCA
>JAPLAO010000281.1 GCA_026393245.1 Mycobacterium sp.
CGGGTTGCTGGAACTGGTGCGCAATCCCGGTGAGCTGGCCAGGCTGCAGAAGGATCCGAGCCTGATGGGCACGGCGGTCGAGGAGATGATCCGCTGCATCGTGCCGGTCAAGGAGTTCATGCGCACCGCACAGGCGGACACTGAGGTGCGCGGCGTGAAGATCGCCAAGGGCGAGTCGGTGCTGCTGAGCTATGTCTCGGCCAACCGCGACGAGGACGTCTTCACAGATCCGATGCGCTTCGACGTCGGCCGCGATCCCAACAAACACCTGTCCTTCGGCTACGGCGTGCACTTCTGCCTCGGCGCCGCACTGGCCCGGATGGAGATCAACAGCTTCTTCACCGAACTGGTGCCGCGGATCAAGACCATCGAACTGGCCGGTGATCCGGAATGGATGGCCACCACGTTCGTCGGCGGCCTCAAGCACCTGCCGATCCGGGTCACTCTGAAGGACTAGCCGCGAGCGCGCGTGTCGGTACGCAGACACGCCGTTGGGAGCGCGCAGTTTGCGCACCCTCGCGCGAGGTTCGCAGGCCGCTAGAAGAACTCCTTCGCGCTGAAGTACTAGCGCACGAACTCCTTCGCGCGGTGGGCGATCATCGCAATGGTCTCGTGCGGGCCGCGGCTGGGGATGCGCGGCAGCACCGAGCCGTCGATAACCCATAGGCCGTCCACGCCGCGCACCCGGCAGTGCGGGTCGACGACGGCGTGTTCGTCACTATCGGCGCCCATCGGCGCCGTACCGCAGAGGTGTTGGCTGGTGGACCAGGTGGGCGCACCCAGTTCGGTTGTCCCTCCTACAATTTCGCTAACGAGGTCGCAACCGCGCTGGAGGGCCGCGAGGTCGGCGGGTTCGCTGTCGTAGCGGTGGGAGATGCGCGGCGACACCGTCGGATCGGATGACATAGGCGAGATGCGGCCGTGCGCCGTCGGCCGCATCAATGCCACCCCGATCCCCGGACTCCCGCCGAACCCGGTCGTGTAGGGACGGATCTCGAGGTCGTCGGTGACGAGTACTGCCTCGAGCACTGGACGGCCGACGGCACCCACGCGGCCGGTCGACATGATCCATTCCGGATGATCCCAGCAGCGAACGCCTACAGGAAGATCCGCGACGACTTCGATGCCCGCTGCGCGCAACTGCGCGGCCGGCCCCAACCCAGACAGCATGAGCAGGTGCGCGGAGGCGATCGCCCCGGCGCAGAGCACCACCCGGTCGGCATCAAGTACCACCGGTCCCTGCGGCCCGACGGCGTCGACTCCCGTCACCCGGCCCGCATCCATCCGGATGCGGGTGACCGTGACGCCCGTCAGCAGGGTGAGGTTGGGTCGAGACAGTGCGGGTGCCAGGAATGCCGTACCTGGACCGTTGCGGACGCGTGCGGTGATGTTCAGCGGAACCGCGGCCAGTCCGGTGCCGTCAGTGGCGAGTCCGGGCAGCCACCGGTAGCCCGCGTCGTGGGCGCACGCCAGGAAATGCTGCGTGCCGGTGCTGAATTCGGCTGTCACGGTAATGCCGATTCGCTGCTCAATGGCGTCATAGTGCTCGGCGGCCTCGGCCCAGGGCCAGCCGGGCAGCGAGTCGAAGTCGCGGGGCAGTGCCCGGCAGAAGTAGCCGCCGTTGATCGCCCCCGATCCGCCGACGCACGCACCGCGGACGATGTCGGCGACGCGTGTCGGGTCATCGGTCAGGGTGGTGCGGTAGCTGCGCGCCACCGGACTGCCCGGCCCGATCGGCAGGACAGTTCCGTCGGCGGTGCGGTCCCGCACCACCGGATCGTCGAATCCGGGACCGGCTTCGAGCACCGTGACATGACAGTTCGGATCGGCTGAGAGCCGTTCGGCCAGAACCGATCCAGCGCTGCCGGCGCCGATAATCAGCACGTCGGTCACATCAGCATTCCGTCCGGCCCGGGCGTCCACCGCTGCACTCGTGCGACGCAGTCGGTGACCATGTCTCCAAGGATGCTCTCCCCCGCGGTCGCGGTGGCCGTGGTCGGATCACCCAGCACACCGGAGGCACTCACCGCGGCGACACCGCCGTCGCGCATTCGGGGCAGGAGATCGGCCAACGGCTCGGCATTCCCGGGCGCCGCGTCCTTGGTGCGGACCAGCTCGGGTGAAAGATGCAGCAGCACCGAGGTTTCCATATGACCCGCATGGGCATCCGCACCCGCAACCGAGCAGCTGCACCATCCCGCATCGCGGCCCTCGGCGCGCAGCAGTCGCACCGCTGCCCGCAGTGCGTCCAGATTACCGCCATGTCCGTGGACGAACACCAATCGGCCTGCCCAGTCACTCGCTGATCGGCCGTACTCGATAAGTACCGTCGTCAGTGCCTCGGTGCCGATGGAGATCGTTCCGGGAAATCCCTGGTGTTCACCGGAAGCGCCGTAGGCAATAGCAGGTGCCACAAGGCTTTTGCCGGGCAGTTGCCGGGCGAGGGCGCCAGCGACGGCGGCAGCGATCCGGGTATCGGTGTCCAGTGGTAAATGCGGCCCGTGCTGCTCGGTCGAACCAACGGGAACAATAAGCAACGGTGTGATCCCGTCCAGGTGGTTCGACGTCAAGCCGCCCAACTGCCGCCGATCAGCCATGTTCCGATGCTATGCCTTAGAAGAATCCCTGGGCTTTGTTGCTATAGGAGACCAGGAGGTTCTTGGTCTGCTGGTAGTGGTCCAGCATCATTTTGTGATTCTCCCGGCCGATCCCGGATTGCTTGTAGCCGCCGAAGGCCGCGTGCGCGGGATACATGTGATAGCAGTTGGTCCACACCCGGCCGGCTTTAATGTCGCGGCCGGCGCGGTAGGCGACGTTTCCATTGCGGCTCCACACTCCGGCACCGAGGCC
>JAPLAO010000190.1 GCA_026393245.1 Mycobacterium sp.
ATCTCGAGCCAGCGGTCACCAGGCCCGCGTCGTTGGGCGCACAACTTGAGAACCCGTCCCGGTTCCCGTTCCTCGATCCGCCACTGTCGGGGCACGCTGCGCTCGACGGCCCTCCAGAGCTGTTCGGGGCTTGCCGAGGTGTGCCGAGCACGAGTGTCGGTGAAGACCACCTCCCCGGCCCACTCCGGGTCGGTCGGCAGGTGCGCGGCGGTACCGGTGTCCCAGGTGGTCTCAACCTCGCCGCGGGCGATCCGTGCCAGGGCCAGTGATACCGAGCGCTTGTAGGACGTGAGACCTGCTTCGGGCGCCGGGATGATGCTGTCGATGTCGTGGTTGTCCATCACCGCGTCGCAGTGCAGTGACTCCACCAGCGGTCGGGCCAGCCCGGTGGGAATCGGGGTCACCAGCCCGACCCACAGCGAGGCGATGCGCGGGGTGAGCACCGGAAGCACCAGGATGCGACGCGGCCGTAACCCGGCGACCTCGGCGTAGATCTGCATCATGTCGCCGTACTCGAGTACGTCGGGTCCGCCGATGTCCCATTCCCGGGACTTCGGAACCGAGCAGTCGGCCGCGGCGACCAGGTAGTAGAGCACATCGCGGATCGCGATCGGCTGGATCTTGTTGTGCACCCACTTGGGTGTGGTCATCACCGGCAGCCGGTCGGTGAGATGGCGAACCATCTCGAAGGACGCCGAGCCTGAGCCGACGACAACACCGGCCTGCAGCACGATGGTCTCGATGCCCGAGGCGATCAAGATTTCGCCGACGGTGGTCCGCGAGCGCAGATGCTTGGACAGCTCCATGCCCGCGGGGTGCAGGCCGCTGAGATAGATGATTCGGCGCACCCCAGCCTTGCGGGCGGCGTTGACGACATTCTCGGCCGCGCGACGCTCCTCGGTAGCGAAGTCCTTGGAGAATCCCATCGAATGAACGAGGTAGTACACGACGTCGACGTCGTCGAAAGCCTTCTCGAGCGAGACCGGGTCATTGAGGTCGCCACGAGCGACCTCAATGCGATCGCGCCACGGGACACTGCTGAGCTTGTCGGGTGTTCGGGCCAGCGCCCGCACCGCGAAACCGCTTTCCAACAGGCGTGGCACCAAGCGTCCCCCGATGTACCCGGTGGCACCGGTCACCAGGCACCTCAGCTGTTCCGCCCCCACCCGCGCCTCCAATCGTCGCTCTGCTGTTATCCAACATACTGCTGCCCCGATCTTGCGCGGGAGTGCCATAGCCGTCATCGCTCCGTCAGGAATTGGGGCGTCAGAGACAATGCACCATGGCGTTCACCGGGTGGCCCGTCGAGGGTGTTGAGTTTTACGAGGGTCTGCAGGCCGACAACTCGAAGGTGTACTGGCAGGAATACAAGGCCGTCTATGAGCGGGATGCCCGCGCCCCGATGGAGCAGTTGCTGGCCGAGTTGGCCGACGAGTTCGGCGCGGGAAAGTTGTTCCGGCCCTACCGCGACGTCCGCTTCAGCGCTGGTGCCGAAGGACCATCCCCGCATCGACCTGTTGCGGCACAAGGGAATCGCGATGATGAAAACCTGGCCGGTGGGCGCCTGGCTCGGCACGGCAAAGGCCAAAGAGCGCGTGGTCACGACGCTGCGGGCCGCGGCGCCGCTGGGAGACTGGCTGACCCGCTACGTCGGTTGAGCGGTGCCGGGTGGCTGCCGGTAGCCTTAGCGCCGATGAGCAAGGAAGACGGCCGGATCTCTTATGCCGCGGCCGGTGTCGATATCGAAGCCGGTGATCGAGCGGTCGAGTTGTTTAAACCGCTGGCCAGGAAAGCCACCCGCCCTGAGGTGCGTGGCGGACTAGGCGGCTTCGCGGGACTGTTCGCGCTCCGGGGAGGCTACCGCGAGCCGGTACTGGCCGCCTCCACCGATGGGGTGGGCACCAAACTTGCGGTGGCCCAGGCCATGGACAAGCACGACACCGTGGGCCTGGACCTGGTTGCGATGGTGGTCGACGACCTGGTGGTGTGCGGAGCTGAACCGTTGTTCCTGCAGGACTACATCGCCGTCGGGCGAACTGTCCCGGAGCGGGTCAGCGAGATCGTCTCCGGTATCGCCAACGGCTGCGTGATCGCCGGTTGTGCGCTGCTGGGCGGAGAGACGGCCGAGCATCCGGGTCTGATGGATCCCGACCACTACGACATTTCGGCCACCGGAGTCGGCGTCGTCGAGGCCGACGACGTTCTAGGACCTGACCGTGTTCGGCCCGGCGACGTTCTGATCGCGATGGGCTCCTCCGGACTGCATTCGAATGGATACTCACTGGCCCGCAAGGTGCTGCTGGAGATCGATCGGATGAAGCTGGCCGGACACGTCGAGGAGTTCGGACGCACTCTGGGCGAGGAGTTGCTCGAACCCACCCGGATTTATGCCAAGGACTGTCTAGCACTGGCGGCCGAAACCCAGGTCCACACCTTCTGCCACGTCACCGGCGGCGGGTTGGCCGGCAACCTCGAACGGGTCATTCCGAACGGATTAGTGGCTGAGATCGATCGTGGGAGTTGGACTCCCGCCCCGATTTTCGGGTTGATCGCCCAGCGCGGCCGGGTCGAGCGGGCCGAGATGGAGAAGACCTTCAACATGGGCGTCGGAATGGTCGCGGTCGTCGCTCCGGAGGACGTCGACCGGGCGCTGGCGATCCTGACCGCCCGGCACCTGAACTGCTGGACGCTGGGTGCCGTCGCGAAGGGCAAGGACGGCCCCCGGACCACACTGGTGGGACAGCACCCGAGGTTCTAGACGGAACCGCGTGACGTCAGCGGTCCTCGCCGTCCCAGGCGTCGTCTGAGCCGTTGACCGCAGGGCGCGGATCGCCCTCTTCCGAGCCGGTCAGCTCCTGCTGAAGCCGCTCGAAATTGGTTTGCGGAGAGCTATATTTCAGCTCTCTGGCAACCTTGGTCTGCTTTGCCTTAGCCCGGCCGCGGCCCATGGGGGAACCCCCTCGCGCAATAACGGAGCGGCCTGAAAACCAGGCGGCTCCGATCAGTTGTGTGTGTGTCCTTCGGTCACTTTACCGTGCCGGGCACCGAAGTGCGGGCAGGGCCGTTCGCCGAGCGGCGAATCTCACCGACCGCTGCCCCGCAGGCGCTCGACTGCGATACGACCCGGCCCGGTCTCGTCGGCCGCCGGAACCGAGTCAGGGTCGATCTCGGCCGCCACCGGATGCTCCCCACCGGTGATCAGCGGGGTGCCGGCCGGGATGCCGCGTTTCACCAGTGCCAGCGCGATCGGACCGAGGTCCACATGGTCGACGACGGTTCCCAGCCGCCCGACATTTCGTCCGTCTGCCAGCAGTGGGTCACCGGCGGCCGGACGGTCCCCGGAGCCATCGAGGTGCAGCAGCACCAGCATCCGGGGCGGCCGGCCGAGGTTGTGCACCCGCGCCACCGTTTCCTGCCCGCGGTAGCAGCCCTTGTCCAGATGTACCGCGCCCTGTCCTGGCGGGCCGATCCAGCCGACCTCATGCGGGATCGTGCGGTCATCGGTGTCGATCCCGAGTCGTGGCCGCCGGGCCGCCACCCGGTGTGCCTCGTAGGCCCACACACCCGCGCGGCGAACCCCGGCGGCATCGAGCGCATCCAGCCACGTCTCGATATCGGACCGCGGTACCACCAGGTCGAGGTGGACCTCTGCTGGTCCGCTCGGCATCCGTCGGAGGAACCCGCCGTCCGGCAGCCCGACCGCCCCCGACTCTGTCGGCAGTCCGATCGCGGTCGACTCCGTCGGCAGTGCGTCGATGCCCAGTGCCCTAAGCACGGCGGCATCCGCCAGGTGCGGCCCGATCAGCGACAGCACCGCCAGATCAACGGCAGCGGGTTGGACGTCGGACCAGAAGACCATTTTCTTCAGATACGCCAGCAGTGGTTCGCCCCGCCACGGCTCGGTATCTAGGTAGGTGAGCCCGGCCAGTTCAGTCTGCTGCCACTGATCCTCCACCCGGCCCTGGCCATCCAGGCTGAGGTTCTCGGTGCACGCGCCATCTCCCAGGTCGGCGACATGCTGTGTGCAGATCGAATGCAGCCAACTGCGCCGGTCGCCACCGGTGAGGGTGATCACCGACCGATGCGATCTGTCCACCACGATCGCGGACTGCTGGGCGGCGCGTTGTTCCCCGAGTGGGTCACCGTAGTGCCAGATCGCCCCGGCGTCGGGCGAGAGGGCGGGTGCGGGAACGGCGGACACACCTGAACCCTACGGGCCTGCCAGTAGGCTCGTGTCCCATGTCCGGCCAGCCCTCGGTACTTGTCACCGGCGACGGCGAGATCCGCGATCCGGCTCAGCCACTGCTGTTCGCCGACGATCTGGCCGCGGTGCGCGGCGACGGCATTTTCGAGACCCTATTGGTGCGCGCTGGTGCAGCCTGCCTGGTGGAGGCGCACCTGCGCCGGCTGACCTCCTCGGCGGCCATGCTGGAACTGCCGGAACCTGATCTGGCCGCATGGCGCCGTGCCATCGATATTGCCGTGGGTCAGTGGGCATCGCAGACGAACGCCGACGGCGCGCTGCGACTGGTGTGTAGCCGCGGTCGGGAGGTCGGTTCGGATCCGACCGCCTACCTGATGATCAACCCGGTGGCATCCCGCGCGGCGCAGGCCCGTCGCGACGGGGTGTCGGCGCTGCTGCTGGAACGCGGGCTTCCGGCCGCCGGGGTGGATGCGATGCCATGGCTGCTGGCAGGCGCCAAGACCCTGTCGTATGCGGTGAACATGGCTGCATTGCGGCACGCGGCCGGCCGCGGCGCTGACGAGGTGATCTTTGTCAGCTCCGACGGTCTCATCCTGGAAGGTCCGCGTTCGACGGTGGTGATCGCCATGGCCGGCGTCGACGGGCGGCCCTGTCTCCTCACCCCGCCGCCGTGGTACCCGATCCTGCGCGGCACCACCCAGCAGGCGCTGTTCGAGATCGCCCGCACGCGCGGGTACGACTGCGATTATCAGGCGTTGCGGCCCGCCGATCTCCATGCGGCGCAGGGGGTTTGGCTGGTTTCGAGCATCACCTTAGCTGCCCGGGTGCACACCGTGGATGGTCGTGCGCTGCCACCGGCGGCACTGGCCACCGAGGTGGCCGAGCTTGTCGAGGCCGCGATAGTCCTGGACCGCTGACCGAAAAAATAATCCTTGGCACACCTGGTATCGCACAGGTACGGTCGTCGGTACACAGGAAAGGAGGTGGTCCGGATTTTGAATAGTTCTTCTTGGACATGTGAGGTGGCTGCCCGCTAGCAGCACCAAGTGCCGGAAATCTCCCGCGCTCTGCGCGCGCTGGCGAATTCCAGGCAGCTACCCGGCCCCCGAGCCCCCGGTCCGTCCAACCTGGATACCAAGGCTCGGGGGCCGCTTCATGTCTGCATGTCCGCTAGCCGGCGGGCCCCGGCGCCATCTGCGAGCACGCTGACATCGCCTGATCCCAGACCGCCTGGTCCACCCCGGCCGGCGGGCCGAGAACCGCTGCGGGCCCGGCACTTTCAGGAACTCCGTGAGCGTGCAGGCAATCGGCAAGGGTTCCGTGCGACGACGGCGACGACGACGGCGACTCGGGGGCGCTCGGCTCGGCCGCCTTCGACGAGCAACCGGCGATCACCAGCACCGCAGTAATCAATGCCAGGAAACGGGCGCGGATCATCCGACGTGCCTCGTCAGCTGGGCCGACAGGTGCGGAACCAGTCCGCCGTCGGCATCGACCCGTTCCTCGACATAGGCAAGGTCGCCGCCGTCGACGATTCCGTACAACCGTTTGGCCCCGCCGACCAGCACGCCGGACCGGCTGCGGGCGAGTGCGTCGGTCACCAGTTCCCAGGATGACTGGCTATGGGGGTGGCCGTAGAACAGTTCGACGTATCCGGCGGAGTGGGCCAGTAGTAATTCGATTGCCTGCGACTCGGCGGGGTCGTTCGGGTCGTCGACGAACCGCCAGAACCCGGTTTCGCGTAGATGAGGGCTGTGATATGAGCCGGCCTCGTCGAGGCGCCAGGATCGGGCCTCCCAGTTGAGGAAGTCGCCGCCGTCATGGGACACGATGATCTGCTGGCCGAACCGGTAGTCGCCGTGTGCGCTGTGGCCCTTGCCTTCTCCCCGCCACACGCCGACCAGTGGCAGCAGAGCCAGCAGGGCGTCGTGCAGATCGGCTCCCAGACGCAGGTTCGCGGTATCGACGACCGGCAAATCGTCGAAGACCGGGATGTTTCGGCCGGCGGTCTGCCGGGCGCGTTCGGCGGCGGCGGCGACAGCGCGATCAGCGCTGCCCGCGATGTCGCCCTCGCTCACGACTCGTCGGTGATAAGTCGGTACACCGCGTACAGCGCGAACCAGGTGATGACGACCGACGCGATGACCAGCAGAATCTCGAAGAAGAGCACCACAAGCGCAGAGTCTATCGTTGCTTTGCGAGTCGCGCGCGCGACCTCAGGCGACTTTGACGTCGACTTCGTGGATCCCCGCGCCGGACGGTGCCACGGTGCTGTCCCCGTTGCCCACTCGCGACAGCGCACGAACCGTCCAGGTTCCCGGTGCCGCGAAGAACCGGAAGTCACCCGTGGCCGACGCGACCACCTCGGCGGTGAACTCCTGCGAGGCGTCGAGCAGGCGCACGAAGGCACCGCCGACGGTCTGGCCCGAGCCGTCGACGACCCGGCCGGTGATCACCGTTTCCTTCTCCAGATCGACACCTGCAGGCATCGTCTGTCCCTGTTTAGGTGCAGCGCACATCATCAACTCCCCAACTCGATAGGGGCCCCCACCAGGGAGCCGTATTCGGTCCAACTGCCGTCATAGTTCTTCACGTTGCGATGACCCAATAACTCCTGCAGCACGAACCAGGTGTGCGAGGAACGCTCACCGATGCGGCAGTAAGCGATGGTCTCCCTGTCGCCGTCAAGGCCGGCCGCCGCGTACAGCGCCGCCAGTTGCTCGTCGGACTTGAAGGTGCCGTCCTCGTTGGCGGCCTTGCTCCACGGCACGTTGATGGCGCCGGGGATATGGCCGGGCCGCTGGCTCTGCTCCTGTGGCAGGTGCGCGGGGGCCAGGATTTTGCCGGAGAACTCATCCGGCGAGCGGACGTCGACGAGGTTCTTGGTGCCGATCGCGGCGATCACCTCGTCGCGGAACGCGCGGATGCTGGTATCGGGTGCAGAGGCGATGTAACTGGTTGCCGGTCGTGTGACGGTGTCGGTGGACAGTGCGCGTCCGTCGAGTTCCCACTTCTTGCGGCCGCCGTCAAGCAACTTGACGTCGCTGTGGCCATACAGCGTGAAGTACCAGTACGCGTACGCGGCGAACCAGTTGTTGTTCCCGCCGTAGAGAATGACGGTGTCGTCGTTGGCGATGCCGCGTTCGCTCAGCAGTTTCGAAAACTGTTGGGCATCAACGAAATCGCGCTTCACCGGATCCTGGAGGTCGGTCTTCCAGTCAAGTCGAACCGCGCCGCTGATATGACCGGTTTCGTAGGCGCTGGTGTCCTCGTCAACCTCGACGAAGACGACATGGGGGGTGTTGAGATTGTTCTCGGCCCAGTCGGTGGAGACCAGCACGTCGGAGCGAGCCATGCAGGGGTTCCTTTCGGTGGGGTTCAGGTTGCCGGGGTTCAGGTTGCCGGGGTTCGGCGCAGACGAACGGCCAATGGATAGAGCAGGCAGCCCAGGCAAATGCCGAAGGCGGCGTTCAGGAAGGCCGCGGCAAGGGCGAATGCCGTCGCGATCACGCCGAGCAATGGGGCGCCGAACGTGAATCCGGCGACGCCGGCGACCGCGAACACCAGACCGACCAGTTGGGCGAACTTCAGCGGCGCAACCGGTTCCCGTTCGGTGACCGGACCCAGTCGCGGCGCCACCGCGGTGGCGAAGATCCGTCCGTAGGGGTGCCGCGGGGGACCTCCGATCGCGCCCGCGGCGAAGACGACGGCCTGCGCGGCCAGGACTACCGCGGCGGCGGTGGTAGTGAATGCCGACACCACGAGCGCCAGTAGCAGGACGGCGGTGGTGACCCAGGCGGCGAACCGGGGTCCACGTACGTCCACCTGATCGACGGTGGTGTAGTTGGTTGGGGCGGGATTCGAGGTGTTGGTCGACATGCAGGGATCTCCTGTTGCTGGGTCGGGGCTGGAGAGGGCAATCCGCCGGGTTTCTGCTCGAGAGGCGCGACGAATGCGAGGGCTTGCGCGGCTACTCAGCAGCTACAGCAACAACAGCAACAACCCGCGGTGCGGCACAGATCGACTGCGCGGCGTTTGGTGAGCACGAGCTCAATGCGGGTTGGCACGCCTGCGATGGTACCCACTGACCGGGTGCTCAGGTCAACAGGGGTTGCACGGCGGCTGTGAGATCAGCCAGTTTGGGCACGCCGGCGGACCGGTATCGCTGGCGGCCGCCGGCGTCGAAAATGAACGTGGTCGGCAATGACAGCACCCCGAGTGTGCGGGCGGCGTCCGGGTCGGCATCCATATCGATCTCGACGTGGGCCACCCCCGGCAGTTCGGCGCAGACCTGGTCGATCACCCGGCGCACCGCGGCGCAGGGGCCGCACCACACCGCGGTGAAATGCACGATGGTCGGCGCGGTAGGTGAAAGTCCCATGCCGGTGGCATCGACATCGGCCACGACCGGGGTCTCGCGCAGCATGCCGGAACGCCGGTTGTGCAGTAGGCCCGCCGCGGCGGCAAATCCGAGTGCGGCGGCGATGGCCGCCCCGGCCGTGACGACAGCACTCATCTCTGTATGAAACCCCTCATGTCTGTATGAAACCCCCAAGCCGGACCGTTACTTCCTCGGCGATGCCTTCGATGATGATGTCCGATCCACGAGCCCCCTCGGCCGTCGGACGTAGCCCGAACGGCAGTTTCTGTCCTGGCAGGGTGCCGGCGAAGGCACCCAGAACGGCGGCCCGCTTGTCCTCAGGCACCGGCTGGTCGGCGGTATTCGGCCCGGTCACCACACCGGTGGGGGTGAAGACCAGGGTGGCCTGGCCGGGGTCCGCGACGGACAGATCGACGGTGACGCTGACCAGTTTGTCGAACCCGGCCTTGGCCGGGGTCCCGGTGAATACCAGGCCTTTACTGCCGGAGATCCCGGATTCCGTTGTGCCGCCGGTCGAGTCGTTGGTGTCTTCCGCGGGTGCCTCAACTCTGAGGTCCTTGATCCCGATGTACGCACCCAGATGGCGGGAGTCGATGATGATCCGGCTCTCGAGCGTGCCCACCGGGAGGTCCGCGGTCGGGCGAATCAGCCAGGACACCTGCCGTAGGTCGATATCGTGCATCGTCGCCTCCAGTGTGACTTTGCCCACCACCGGATGATCGACGCCGCCAGCTTTGATCTCCAGCTCTCGGTACTTGCGCTCGGCGGCCTGAGGAATGAACGGGAAACCCAGAATCGCTACCCACGGATCGAACGGCAGGCCGGTGGCGGTGCGCAAATTGCGCGACAGCTGGTACTCCGCGTAGATCGCGGCGCCGGTGTCCGCGCCGACCGCGGCTAGCACGACCGTGAGCACCGAGGCTCCCGCGACAGTCAGCACCTTGCGCACCCGCACATTCTCGCCTACCGCTGTCCCCACCCGTCCGAATCGGTGTAACAGCAGGTCGCAAGTTAGAGTAGGCCCGAAACCTGGAGACTCCGTTGGACCTGCTATTGCTGACTGCCGACCCGAATCCTGACTCGGTGCTGCCCTCGTTGGCCCTGTTGCCGCACAACGTACGCTGCGCACCCACTGAGGTTTCGTCGCTACTGGAGGCCGGTTCGGCCGACATCGCGCTGGTTGACGCCCGCACCGATCTGGCTGCCGCGCGGGGGCTGTGTCGGCTGCTGGGTTCCACCGGGGCTTCAGTTCCGGTGATCGCGGTGGTCAACGAGGGCGGCCTGGTTGCGGTGAACACCGACTGGGGTATCGACGAGATCCTGCTGCCGGGTACCGGTCCCGCTGAGATCGACGCCAGGCTGCGACTCCTGGTCGCCCGCCGTGGCGGGCAGGCGAACCAGGAGAGCGTCGGCAAGGTCAGCCTGGGCGAACTGGTCATCGACGAGGGCACCTACACGGCACGGCTGCGGGGTCGTCCACTTGACTTGACCTACAAGGAATTTGAGCTGCTGAAGTACCTCGCGCAGCATGCCGGCCGGGTGTTCACCCGGGCTCAGTTGCTGCAGGAGGTGTGGGGCTACGACTTCTTCGGCGGTACCCGCACGGTCGACGTGCACGTGCGGCGGTTGCGGGCCAAACTCGGACCCGAGCACGAGGCGCTGATCGGCACGGTTCGCAATGTGGGCTACAAGGCGGTCCGACCGGCGCGCGGGCGACCGGTCTCCACCGACAATGACGCCGCAAACCTTGACAGCGTCGGCGACGAGGTGGCCCATGGCGCGCACACGGGTGCCATGTCGCATGCACTGCCCGGCCAGTGACCGCGGCGCCGTGGTGCACCGCCCTGGCCGAGCCTGAAAAGGACGCCGTTCGCGACCTGGTCGCGGTTGCGCGCGCCGCCGACGGCATAGATCCGGTGGGCGAGCAGGTACTCCGGGAACTCGCAGGGCAGCGAACTCACCACATCCTGGTCACCGATCCACGCGACCCGAACAGCGTCGTCGGTTACCTCAACCTCTCACCTGGCCGCGACGGCTCCGATGCCACCGCGGAGTTGGTGGTGCGCCCGGATGCCCGTCGCCGCGGTATTGGTACGGCACTGCTACGCGCGGCGACCGAACGCAGCGGCGGCCGAGTGCGGTTCTGGGCCCATGGCACCATGCCGGGCGCCCGAGCAATTGCTGAAGCACTGGAACTGCGAGTCGCACGTGAGCTGGTCCAGATGCATCGGCCATTGCTGGATATTCCTGAATATGTTGTGCCGCAGGGGGTTTTGATTCGAACCTATACAGGTGCCAAAGATCACCCCGAATTGCTGCGGGTCAACAATGCCGCGTTCTCCTGGCACCCCGAGCAGAGTGGCTGGACCGACTCCGGCATGGCCGGCCGCGTCGGCGAACCCTGGTTCGACCCGGAAGGACTCTTCCTGGCATTCGACGAGGCAACCGGGGCGCTGCTGGGATTCCACTGGACGAAAGTGCATGACGCGGCGGAGCAGGCCACCGGTGAGGTGTTTGTGGTCGGCGTCGA
>JAPLAO010000061.1 GCA_026393245.1 Mycobacterium sp.
CCACATCCTAGGCAGGCGCCCCCAGCGCCAATGCCGGAGAGTCGACCTCCTCGCCATCCTGGGCCCCTGCCTCGGCCTCGGTGCCGTCCTCTACCCCCGCATCACCGCCGTCGGCATGATCCTCGGCAGTATCGCCGTCGGCGGCGGGCGCCACGGGGTAACTCGGCTGGGCCGGCTGCTCGATCCGAGCGATCACCCGGGCGAGGTCCGGACCGACCGCGGTGGCACGCATCTCCAGCGATGACCGCTTGGCCCCGTCGCGGTCCTCGTACTCGCTGGTGTGCACGGTGCCGACAGCGATCACCGAGGCACCCTTGTACAGGCCGGCGCCGACTCCGGTAACCAGCTTTCCCCAGCAGTTGACCGTGACGTACAGGGTGTTGCCCGGCTCCCAGGATCCGTCAGCGGTGCGACGACGCGAGTTGCTGGCGACCCGGAAGCTGATCACTTCCTGGTCGGCGACGACGCGGCGACGCAGGTCGGTGACGATGCGGCCAACGACGGTAATCGGTGTCTCGAACATGACGTGGGTGTCCTCTCGTGAATGCGGATGAGCGACTCCATTGGGCGCGCCGGTACCGACGAGGCGAACACGCAAACACGGTCAGAGGGTCACAGCTGTGGATCAAACGCGGGCTGGGGAAAACCTCAGCGGTTGGCGTTGTCGCGGCGGGCCAACTCGGCAAGCATCGCGTTGTAGGCGGCCATCTCGGCGTGATCGTCGCGTTCGGCAGCCCGGTCCGTGCGGGTGGACGTGCGCCGGTCGCTGCGCTGCCACTGGACGAGAAGTGCCAGCAGCACCGCCACGAGAGGTATCTCGCCCGCCGCCCAGGCGATCGAGCCGCCGAGATGCTGATCGCCGAGAAGGTCTGTATGCCAGGGCAATTGCAGCGAGCGGTAGAAACTCGCGCTCAGGACAACGCTCATTCCCATCAGCACGACACCGAAGAACGCGTGCAACGGAAGCGTGGCGAACACCATCCCGATCTTGCCGATCGGCGGGATCGGCCGGGGGGTGGGATCGATGCCGATCACCGCCCAATAGAACAGGTAACCGGTGAGCAGGAAATGGACGTTCATCACCAGGTGTGCGCCGTGATGACCGGCCGCGGCGTCGAAGATACCGCCGAAGTACAGCGCATAGAACCCGGCGACGAACATCACGGTGGCGACCACCGGATGGCTGAAGAACCGAGATGCTTTGCCGTGCAAGCCGGCCAGTAACCACTCCCGCGGGCCGGGCGGGTTGCCTTTGCCCGCGGTGGGCAGGGCCCGCAATGCCAGCGTGGTCGGCGCCCCCAGCACCAACAGAATCGGGGTCAGCATCGACAGCAGCATGTGGCCCGCCATATGCACACTGAACATGGCCGGCATGTAGCGACCCAGACCTGATGAGGTGGTGAACAGCAACACCACGCAACCGAGCAACCACGCGACCGTGCGACCCGCAGGCCAATGGTCGCCACGACGGCGCAGCCGGATCACCCCGGCGATGTACACGGCCGCGAAAACGATTGCGGCAGTGCCGAATATCAGATCGAAACGCCAGTCCAACAGAATTCGCGCCACCGTCGGTGGCCCGGCCAGGTCATAACCGAGGGCGACCTCAACAGGTGACGGGTTGAGAACCGCCGGGGCAGGCGGTGGTGTGCGGCCAAGTCCAACCGCGATACCGAATGTGACCCCGAATACCAGTGCCTCGACCATCGCCAGTCGGATCAGCAGGGCACTGGCGCCAGGATCGGACTGCAATGCCGACACCGCGCCCCGACGGTGCCGCCAGCCAATGAACCCGAGGGTGAGCAGCGCCACGACCTTGGCGACCACCAGCCAGCCGTAGGGCGTCGCGAATAGATCGGCGAGCCGGATCCGGACAGCCGCATTGACGATCCCGGATGC
>JAPLAO010000237.1 GCA_026393245.1 Mycobacterium sp.
CGCGATGAACGCCTTCAACCCGGTGCGGACCGTCGGTGAGCAAATCGCCGAGCCGATCCGGATGCACAGGAAAGCCAGTCGCCGGGACGCCGACAAACGCGTTGCCGAACTGCTCGACATGGTCGGCATTCCGGCTGCGCGGGCGGCGTGCTACCCGCATGAGTTCTCCGGCGGCATGCGTCAGCGGGCCGCCCTTGCCATGGCGCTGGCCTGCGGGCCCACGGTGCTGTTGGCCGACGAGCCGACCACCGCGCTCGACGTGATCGTGCAAGCCGAGATTCTGCAGTTGCTGCGTCGCGTTTCCGACGATCTGGGCGTCGCCCTGGTCTTCATCAGCCATGATCTGCCCGCGGTCGCTCAGGTGACCGAGCGGGTAGCAGTCATGTACGCCGGACGTGTGGTGGAGGAAGCCCCGGTGTCTCGTCTGCTCACCGCTCCACGCCACCCTTATGCGGCCGCGTTGCTGGCGGCTATTCCGCGCCCGAGAGCAGCCGCGACCGTGCGCTCGATTCCCGGCGAACCGCCCAGGCTCGACACTGCGGTCACCGGGTGCGCATTTGCGCCCCGTTGCCCATCAGTTCTAGACAACTGCCGAATCACAGAGCCCCCCAACATATTCGACGGCGAAGGCGTCGTCGCCTGTCACCTTGCCGCGCCGGTCGGACTGCCGCAATGAACGCCACACTGCTGGAGCTGTCAGGCCTCACGGTGCATTACCCGGCGGGCGGGGCGGGACTGTTCGGGCGCTCAACGCGGCCGGTTGTGCATGCCGTCGAGGGTGTCTCGCTGACATTGGAGGCCGGCCAGATCGTGGCTCTGGTAGGCGAATCCGGCTGTGGCAAAAGCACAGTGGCGCGCACGATCGTCGGTCTGCAGCACGCCAGCAGTGGCCGGGTGATCTTCGACGGCACCGATCTCACCGGACTTCGCGGGGCAGCCCTGCGGCCCTACCGTCGGGCAATTCAGTTGGTGCATCAAGATCCGTACGACGCGCTCGATCCCCGGATGACGGTGCGCGCGATCGTCGAAGAGGGTCTGCGCATCCACCGGGTCCCGCGTGGCGACCGCGATGCGATCGTGCGGGGGGCGCTCGAGCGGGTGGGTCTAACCCCCGCGGACTCGGTGCTTGATCGTTATCCCCACCAGTTGTCCGGTGGGCAGCGACAGCGGGTCGCCATCGCCGCCGCAATCGCGCTGACGCCCCGCCTACTGGTGGCCGACGAGCCGGTATCGATGCTTGACGTCTCGGTGCGCGCCAGTGTGCTGGAACTCATCAACGATCTTCGCCGCGACGGTTTGGCCGTGCTGATCATCACCCACGACCTGGCCGGTGCGGTGATGCTGGCGGACCGGATCGCGGTGATGTATTTCGGGCGGATCGTCGAGGAGGGCCCGGTGAGCGTGGTGATGGAATGTCCGGCCCATCCCTATACCCGCGCACTGTTGTCGGCGATGCCCTCGCCGGACCCCGCCGTCCGTACCAAGCCCGAGGTGGTCCCCGGTGAGCTGCCCGATGCGGTGCACCCGCCGCGCGGGTGCGCTTTCGCCTCCCGGTGTCCGGTGGCCGAACCCCGCTGCGAGGAAGCCGTGCCCGCGCTGACGGTGGTCGGGGCGGGCCACCACGCGGCGTGCATTGTGGCGACGCAACGCTAGGCTTGGCCCGTGTTTGAATCTCTCTCCGACCGGTTGACCGGTGCGTTGGCCGGCCTGCGCGGCAAGGGCCGGTTGACCGATGCCGATATCGACTCCACCGCCCGCGAGATCAGGCTGGCGCTACTTGAGGCCGACGTCTCGCTGCCCGTGGTGCGCGATTTCGTCGGCCGTATCAAGGAGCGGTCGCGCGGTGCGGAGGTGTCGGGTGCGCTCAACCCGGCCCAGCAGGTCGTCAAGATCGTCAACGAGGAACTCGTCGCGATTCTGGGTGGTCAAACCCGTCAGTTGGCGTTCGCCAAGAACCCACCGACGGTGATCATGCTCGCCGGCCTGCAGGGCGCCGGGAAGACCACGCTGGCCGGCAAGCTCGCCAAATGGCTGCGCGGCCAGGGCCACACGCCGCTGCTGGTGGCCTGCGATCTGCAGCGTCCCGGCGCGGTCACCCAGTTGCAGATCGTCGGGCAGCGAGCCGGGGTCAGCGTCTTCGCCCCGCACCCGGGCACCTCCGCAGAGTCAGCGGAGTCCGCCGACTCCAGTCCTGGGGACCCGGTTGCCGTCGCCGCCGCGGGTCTGGCCGAGGCCCGGTCGAAATTGTTCGACGTCGTCATCATCGATACCGCAGGCCGGTTGGGTATCGACGACGTCCTGATGGCGCAGGCGGCCGCGATCCGCGATGCGGTGTCGCCCGACGAGACCCTGTTCGTCCTCGACGCGATGATCGGTCAGGATGCGGTGGCCACCGCGGAGGCGTTCGGCGCCGGCGTCGGCTACACCGGCGTGGTGCTGACCAAGCTGGACGGCGACGCCCGCGGTGGTGCGGCGCTGTCGGTGCGCGAAGTCACCGGAGTCCCGATCCTGTTCGCCTCCACGGGTGAGAAACTCGAGGACTTCGACGTCTTCCACCCCGACCGGATGGCCAGCCGGATCCTCGGTATGGGTGATCTGCTATCGCTGATCGAGCAGGCCGAGCAGGTCTTTGACGCGCAGAAGGCCGAGGAGGCGGCGGCCAAGATCAGCTCCGGTGAACTCACGCTGGAGGATTTCCTCGAACAGATGCTGGCCATCCGCAAAATGGGACCGATCGGCAACCTGCTGGGCATGCTTCCCGGTGCCGGGCAGATGAAGGACGCCCTGGCCGCCGTCGACGACAGCCACCTCGACCGGTTGCAGGCCATCATCCGGGGTATGACGCCCGAGGAGCGCGCCGACCCGAAGATCATCAATGCCTCACGACGGCTGCGCATCGCCAACGGCTCCGGGGTGGCGGTCTCGGAGGTCAACCAACTGGTCGACCGGTTCTTCGACGCACGCAAGATGATGTCGCAGATGGCCGGATCGATGGGGATGGGATTGGCCCGCCGGTCCTCGAAGCGCAATGCCAAGAACAAGAAGGGCAAGAAGGGGCGTGGTCCGACCCCTGCCAAGGCACGCAATCCGCTGTTCGACGGACAGATGCCGGACGATTTCCCCGATTTGTCGCAGCTGCCCGAGGGCCTCAACCAGCTTCCGCCCGGCCTGGCCGGTTTCGATCTGTCCAAGCTGAAGTTCCCCGGTAAGAACTAACCCGGTGGCCGCTACGGCGCTGCACGTCCGCGGCCGCGGGCTGCCTGACGGCCAGCCTGTCGAGTGGTGGATCGCCGACGGGATCCTGCGCAGTGAATCCGTGCGCGGTGCCGAGACCATCTTCGATGGCGGCTGGATCGTGGCCGGTCTGGTCGACGCGCACTGCCACGTCGGGCTGGGCCCGCACGGTGCCATCGGGATCGATGACGCGGTCACTCAGGCGCGAACCGAACGTGACGCCGGTGCACTGCTGCTCCGCGACTGCGGTTCACCCACCGACACCCGCAGCCTCGACGATCATTACGATCTGCCTCAGATCATCAGGGCGGGAAGGCATTTGGCGCGCCCCAAGCGGTACATGCAGGGTTTCGCCATCGAACTCGAGGATGAATGGCAACTCCCAGAGGCGTTGGCCCAACAGGCACGCCGCGGTGACGGCTGGGTGAAGATCGTCGGCGACTGGATTGACCGTTCCTCGGGCGATCTGGCGCCGCTGTGGTCCGACGAGGTGTTGGTCGCTGCCATCGCCGCCGCGCATGCCGAGGGCTCGACTGCATCGAACACGGCACCGGTCTGACCGAGGACACCGTGGCGATGATGGCTGAGCGCGGCACGGCACTGGTTCCCACGATGATCAACATCGATAATTTCCCCCAATTCGCTGACGCCGCAACGCGATATCCGGTGTATGCCGCGCACATGCGGGATCTCTATGCCCGCTTCCGGCAGCGGATCGGCGCTGCCCGCGAGGCCGGGGTGCCGATCTACGCCGGCAGCGATGCCGGCGGCACGATGGCGCACGGCCTGATCGCCGACGAGGTCGAAGCACTCAAAGGTATCGGCATGACGCCCACCGAGGCGTTGGGCGCGGCCTGCTGGGATGCCCGACGCTGGCTGGGCCGCCCGGCACTGGCCGACGGTGCGTCGGCCGACCTGGTGTGTTTCGCGGACGATCCGCGTTCCGGAGCGGGCGTGCTGTCCAGGCCTGACCGGATTGTGCTGCGCGGGAGCGTCTTTCAGCCGTACTGAGTCTGTCAGCCGTACTGAGTCTGTCAACCGTACTGGGCGAAGCCCCAGTCCAGCAGTGCCCGGCCCTGATTCCAGAGATCGTCGTCGCCGTACATCATGACGGCGATCAATCGGTGCCCGTTGCGCTGGGCCATCGCCACGTAGGTCTCCTGGGCGAGGTTGGTGTAGCCGGTCTTGCCGCCGATGAAGCCTGGGTAGCCCGCCAGCAGTTGGTCATGGCTGGCGATTTGCTTGACCCCACCTCCGCCGTCCGGGAACAGGGCCGTGGATTGGTGCAGGATGTGAGCGAACAGCGGATAGTTCAGGGCTGCCCGGTAGATCACCGCCAAATCGTTGGACGTGGTGGTCGATTCCCAGCCCGGCCCGTCCAATCCCGACGGCGAAC
>JAPLAO010000050.1 GCA_026393245.1 Mycobacterium sp.
AGCACATCCGTATTCGTCCGGGCCTGACTGCACCGGGTGACGACGGACTGCGGCTGCGCTACACCCGCAACGCCATCGTGGATCACGTCTCCATCGGCAACGCCATCGACGAGGCGATCGAGATCTCCTACTCGCACGACATCACCGTTCAGAACACGATCATCGCCGAAACCGTTGGCGGGCACTCGTTTTACGGCGGGGTGCTGATGAACTACTCCAACCCGGCCTACGGCTTCGGTCTAGACAACGTCTCGCTACATCACAACATCTTTAACCGCATCGAAGGACGGCTGCCCGAGGGCAGCCGGGAGTCCGCCGCCGCGGCCAATTCCTTCATGAATCTGGAACTGTCGAACAATCTGTACTGGGATCCGCGATTCTTCGTGGCACTGGGCGTCGACTCCGGTGTCGCCAGTGGTGGCTCACGCCCGATTTACTGGAAACTCAACTCGGTCAACAACCTGTTCCACACCGCCAACAGTTTCCAATACGGCATGTTCGACGATCAGATCCTCAACGTCGCCCGCAACGAACTCTTCGTCAGTGGTAACAAGATGGACCTCTACCCGTCGCGGTCGGATTACCAATTGTTTTACTGCTGCAACGACTATCCCGCCGAGACCAGTCCGGATGCCACCTCGCGGCGAGCCCAGGCCCGGACCACGCGGCACCCCTTTCCGACCATCACCTACACGCCCACCGACCAGTTGCGCACCTACCTGCTCAATAACGCCGGCGCCTGGCCGCGCGACCCGATGGACACCCGCTTGATGAGCTTCGTCGCCAGTAACACCATCTCGGGTGCGGCGCCCAACACCAACCCCGCCGGTGATGGTCTGCTCCCGGCGTATGTCGGCTCGCCGCCCACCGCCCCGACCGACACCGACGCCGACGGCATGCCCGACGCCTGGGAGGTGACCAAGGGAACTAATCCCACTGTCGCCAACACCAACGCCCACACGTTGTCCGCCGTCGGCTACACCGACCTTGAGGTGTATCTGGACGAGTTGTCCACCAGTCGCATCACCGGATGGGCGTAGTGCCCGGTTATTCTTCGGCCATGCGCACTGTCGAGGTCTTCGCCGACATTCTCTGTCCGTTCACCCATGTCGGATTGCATACGCTGATCGACCGTCGCAGTGAGCGTGGTCTCGCCGAGCCGCGTCTACGCATCCGGGCCTGGCCGCTGGAACTGGTCAACGGTCAACCGCTGGATGCCCACCACATCGGAGCGGAGATCACCGCGTTGCGGGCGTCCGTGCGGCCGGACCTTTTCGGCGGATTTTCGGTCGACACATTTCCGGACACCTCGATGGTTGCGTTCGCACTGACCGCCGCAGCGGATCGCACGGGTGATCCGGTTCTGGTCGAGGAGGTCGGAATGGCGTTGCGCAACGCCGTGTTCGAAGACGGCCTCGACATCGGGCTTCCCGAAGTCGTCGAACCGATCGCCGCGCGTTTCGGCCTCGATCCACTCGACGCCGACGCTACCGATGCCGCGGTTCGTGCCGACTGGGAAGACGGCCGCGCCCGGGGTGTGATCGGATCCCCGCACTTCTTCACTGGCGATGACGAAAGCTGGTTCTGTCCCGGTCTAGATATCAGCCGCGACGACGTCGGCAACTTCATCGTCGCC
>JAPLAO010000118.1 GCA_026393245.1 Mycobacterium sp.
CCGCCCAGGCGCAGGGTCTCCCGCGGCCAGACGAAGTGACTGGAGACGGCCAGTTCGTCGTCGAGGCAGTCCAGGCTGCGGTTGGGCGGGATGACGCCGTCGCGCAAAACCTGGCACAGTCCGAGCATCTGGAACACCGCGGCACCGCCCTTGGCGTGGCCGGTGAGTGTCTTCTGCGACACCACGAACAACGGTGCTCCGGCCGAGCGCCCGAGTGCGTCGGCAAGACGTTCGTGAAGTTCGGTCTCGTTGGGATCGTTGGCCAGAGTAGACGTGTCGTGTTTGGAGATCACCGCGATATCGCCGGCTCCCACTCCCAGTCGGCTCAGCGAGCGCGCCAGCACGGAGTCGCGGCCGCCGCGACCGGCACCGAGGGCACCGAGTCCGGGCGCCGGGATCGAGGTGTGCACACCATCGGCGAAACTCTGCGCGTAGCCGACGACCGCCAGCACCGGCAGACCCATCTTCAGCGCCAGGTCGCCGCGCGCCAGCAAGATGGTTCCACCGCCCTGGGCCTCGAGGAAGCCAAGCCGGCGGCGATCGTTGGCACGGGAGATCTTCGCGTCACTGATACCTCGGGCCCGCATCATTTCGGTGTCGGCGGTGGCCGCCATGTCACCGAAGCCGGTGATGGCGTCAGACGTCATATCGTCGAACCCGCCGGCGACCACCAGCTCGGCCTTGCCAAGCCGGATCTTGTCGACGCCCTCCTCAACCGACACCGCCGCGGTGGCGCATGCGCCGACCGGGTGGACCATCGCGCCGTAACCGCCGACATAGGACTGCATCACATGTGCCGCAACAACATTCGGCAGCACCTCCTGCAGGATGTCGTTCGGCTTGGCGGAGCCGGTGATATTGCCGTGGAACATCGTCCGCATACTCGTCAGACCGCCGATGCCGGTGCCCTGAGTATTGGCGACCAAGCTGGGGTGCACCCAGCGCATGAGTTCGGTCGGGGTGAACCCGGAGGACAGGAATGCGTCGACTGTGGCGACCATGTTCCACAGCGCGACCCGATCGACGGCCGCGGCCATATCGGCACCCAAGCCCCATACCTTCGGGTCGAATCCGGTGGGGATCTGCCCACCCACGGTGCGGGACAGTTTCGCCCTACGCGGTACCCGAATCTCGGTGCCCGCCTTGCGGATCACCTCCCAGTCGCCGGAGTCGCCGACCGGGCGCACCACGGTGCGATCGGGGTCGGCATGCTCAAATGCCCGGGCTTCAGCCTCCGTGGACACCACGAACCCGAAGTCTCGCTCCAGGAACACGCTGACCAGAAGTTCCGTCGAGTGGTCGGCATGCAGAGCGCCGTCGGCGACGAACTCACGAATGCCGCAGCGCTCGACGACGGCATCGTGGTAGCGCTCGACGATCTCGGCCTCGTCCACCAGGTCACCGGACGCGGTGTCATACCAACCCGGCTTCGGATCGTCCTCCCACTTCAAAAGTCCGGTGGTCCAGGCTAATTCCAGGACGCCGGAGGCGGACAGTTCGTTGTCGACCTCCATTTCGAACCGGGTGCGCGAGGAACCGTAGGGACCGAGTTCGGCTCCACCGACGATCACCACCAACTCGGCCGGATCGATATCGAGGTCGGCCCAGACCGGTGGCAGTGACGCCCGGTGCCCGCGCGGCGGGGACGGTAGCGCGGCGATGGTGCCTTCGGTCGGCTCGTCATCGGTCGCTATGGCCGAGTCGTGCGCCATCTCCTCGCGGGCTTTGGCGGCAAGTTCGGCCATATCGAGTTCGATCGCGCCCAACCCCCCGGTGAGGTCGACCTTCAACGGTTCCGCGGCGGCGGCCACCTTGGCTTCGGGCGTGCACAGATCCAACAGCATCGCCGCCATCTCCGCGGTGGTGTACGTCGTCACACCGGCCGCCTCGACGGCGTCGACGATCGCGTCGTTGCGTCCCATGAGTCCGGTGCCCTTGGTCCAGCCGATCAGTGCGTGGGCGAAGGTAACCCGTTGCGCCCATGAGGATTCCGCTCCCCACCGGGTCACCACCGCATCGAGTGCGGACTTAGACTCGCCGTAGGCACCGTCGCCGCCGAACATGCCGCGGTTCGGCGATCCGGGCAGTACCACGTGCAGCCTGGACGCGATGTCACGCTCGGAGCCGATGGCCGATAGCCCGCCGACGAGCCGCTCGACGGCCCACAGCAGCACCTTCATCTCCATCTCGGAGCGAGACCCGGCCTCGGAGAGGTCACCGGCCACCCGGGGGGCGGCGAACGGGAACAACATCGTCGGTGTCTGGGCGTCCTTGATGTGAATGGCTTGCGGCCCAAGGTTTTCGCTCTGATCGTTGCCCACCCAGGACACCAGGGCGTCGATATCGGCATACGACGCCATATTCGCCGGCAGCACCCACAGGGCAGCGCCGAAGCGCGCGGTGTCGCGGTACAGCGACTTGTAGAACCCCAGCCGCTCGTCGTCGAGTGCGGAGGTGCTGGCGATCACGGTGGCTCCGCCGCGGAGGAGTTGGCCCACCACGGATGCGGCGATCGAACCTTTGGACGCGCCGGTGACGACAGCGACCTCGTCTGCGTAACGCCCGACGCCCGGGTTCTCCGCGCCAGCCGCGATACGCGCATAGAGCGCCGCATGGACTCCCCGGCCCTCGGCCAGCGCGCGGCCGCGCCACCAGTCGGCCTGGGTGGCCACGGTGTGTCCGGCGCCCTCGAATCCCTCAGACAGGGTCGCCCAGTTCGCGTCGATATCGTTCTCGTCGGCCAGCCACAGCTTGACGAGATCTTCGCGGGCGCTGGCCCACCGGTCGTCGAGCAGAACCGCTTTGCGGGCGTCGAACGCCGGTGCCACCAATCGAGGCCAGTCCGAGCCGAGTTCTGCGGTCACCAGGTCGACGAGTTCGGCGTCGGTGGAGGCCGGCAGCGCGGAGACCGGGTTGTCCAGTCCGAGTTGACCCAGCACCAGGCGTGCGGCCGAGGCCAGCACGCCACCCTGACCGGTAACAGTCTCCGCGAACTCGGTGAGCGCGGCCGAGTCGACCACGCCGCCGCCGCCGTCACCACCGGCCGAGGGCAGCGCCACCGCAATACTGTGCCGGGCCGCGACCGCGGCGACCGCACCGTCGATGGCCTTATCCACCGCGGCGGCGTCCGGTAGGGCGCCGTCGTGCAACCCGCCGAGGGCTCCGCCGCGGACGCTGCTGCCCTCCCGGGTGCCCAGGACGAGTTCAACGGTGACGTGTTTGGCCCAGCCCGCGCCGAGTTCCCATGTCTTGGTGACTCTTTCGGTGATCGCGGCCGGTCGTTTGCCGGATGGCCCGAGCACGGTGCGCAATTGATCGTTGACAGCGTCGGAGAGCACCGGGCCGAACGGCTTGTAGGTGCGCGCCAGCTTGTTCACCTGAGCACGCAGCGCGTTGAGGTCGGCCTCGGCGGCACCGTCGATGGCGCCGAGGTTGAGTTCCGAGCCCAGGTCGACCAACAACTGGTTGCGGCGCGAGGATGCACCGTCGGTGATCGACTCGATCGAATCCAATGCCTCGATCTGATCGATCCGCATCTTGGCCGACAGAGCGATCAAGGCGAGCGTGGCGTCGGCGGCACCGAATGCGATGTCGTCGGGGCGTGGCGCGCCGGTGGCGGCAGTGGTCGGTACGGCGGCGGGTGACGGCGCAGCCTCGACGGACACATCGGCGGCCGGGGGTGTGGCTTCCGCCTCCGGTTCCGGCTCCTCCTCGGGATCGGTGTCGGTGGCGAACAGCACCGCGGCGTCGCGCTCCACATTGAGCACCTGCACTGTGCTGTAGGCATATTCAGGCAATTTGAGGGTGTTGTTGGCCAGGCCGGCAACCGTCGGCGCGGACTTCACCCCGATCTCGACGAAACGCTCCACGCCCAGTCCGCCGGCGGCCTCCTCGGTGAACAGCAGATCCTGGGTCTCGATCCAGCGCACCGGGCTGGCGAATTGCCAGGCCAGCAGTTCGATGATCACGCGACGACCGACCTCGCCGGGACGCGTTGTGATCCAGGTGTCGTAATCGGCGAGGATCTCGTCGAGCGACTCGGCGGGAACCAGGTCGCGGATCTCCTGAATGAAATCGCGATCCAGGCTGAACAACCTCGGCACAAGATTCGGGATATACCGGCCGATCAGGGCCTCCGGATTGGCATCAAGCGGCATGATCCGCTCCAGCGAGCGACGGAACTCATCCACTCCGACGCGCAGCACATCGGAGTGGAACGGCACATCGATACCGGGAACGGTGATGTACGCCCGCTTGCCGCCGGTGAGTTCACGGCGACGCTCAACTTCTGCTTCCAACGCCTCGAGACCACGGACCGTGCCCGCGATCGCGTACTGCGAACCGCGCAGATTGAAGTTGACGATCTGCAGGAATTCACCACTGCTGGCGGCGATCTCGGCGACGAACGCTGTGACGTCGGCATCATCGAGATCGATCTGCGACGGCCGAATGGCAGCCAGACGGTAGTTGGAGCGGCCCTGCTCGTCACGCGGCACGATGTCGTGCATCTTGCTGCCACGGTGGAACACCACCTCGAGCAGACCCTCGAGTTCGTACATACCGGTGACGCAGGCCAGTGCCGTGTACTCGCCGACGGAGTGCCCACAGGCGATAGCGCCTTCGACGAAGGCGCCCTGTTCGCGCATCTCGGCTACTTGGGCGGCCGCCACCGTCGCCATGGCGACTTGAGTGAACTGCGTCAGGTTGAGCACGCCATCGGGATGCTGGTAGTGCACGCCCGCGGCGATCAGGCTGGTCGGATTGTCGCGGACCACATGTAGCACCGAGAAACCCAGGGACGCGCGGGTGAACTTATCGGCCCGGTCCCAGATTTTGCGCGCAGCCTTAGACCGAGCCCGCACCTCCATGCCCATGCCCTTGTGCTGAATACCCTGGCCGGGGAATGCGTAGGCGGTCTTGGGTGCGGCAAGCCGGGCGGTCGCGGACATCACGAGCTCACCATGGGTTTTAGCCGTGACCTCCAAAACCTCTGCGCCCAGGATCACGAGCTCACCATGGGTTTTAGCCGTGACCTCCAAAACCTCTGCGCCCAGGTCGATTCCGACTCGGTCCACGCGGAAGTCGATCTCATCGCCCGGTTGCACCATGCCCAGGAAACGAGCGGTCCACCCCACCAGCTTTCCGGGCGGGACGGGACTTCCGTCGGTGGCCGTCACCACGTGCTGGGCCGCGGCCGACAGCCACATGCCGTGCACGATCGGTCCATCCAAGCCGGCCAGCAGTGCCGCGGTCCGGTCGGTGTGGATCGGATTGTGGTCACCGGAGACATGAGCGAACGGCCGCATGCCGACCGGTGCAGCGATGGTGACATCGCGGCGACGGCGACGCGGGGTGTCGGTGGCGTTGCGCGACACCGCTCCCCCGGCCCACACCGGGTCGGTCAGTTCGGCCGGGCCGGTTCGGCCGCGGATCGCGAACCGTTCCTCCAGCACCGCCAAGACCGTTCCGGTGGTATCGCTGACGTTGACGGTGACCGGCACCACCCGACCGACCTCGGTATCGACGGCCACCGACGACGTTGCGGTGATGACCAGTCGGGTCGCCTGCCGCGGCAATGGCTTGAGTAACCGGGCCGCGTGATCGAGGTGCACCAGGCTCAGCAGACCTTCGACGACTGGGAAACCGGTACTGGTGGCCGCACCGCCGATGGCGGCGAACACCGCCGGCCAGCAGCGGCCGACCAGCGCATCGGGAACCGTCGAGAGAGTGGGAGCCAGCGGGGAGCCGAAGGTCGCGGTGACACCGGTGTGGTCAGCGACCCGTTCGGGATCCCAGTCCACAGTGACGGTGGCCGCACCGCCGATGAGTTCAGGAAGCTCATCCGGCCCGTCGACGCCGGCCGCGATGGCCAGCACGGCACGCATGGCCGCAGCGGCGTCGGGGGTGAGGACCACCGGCGCTCCGCCATCGACCACGGTCGGCGGCAAGGTGAAGGCGATGTCGATCCAGGTGCCCGACAGCGGAACGCTCAGAATCACCCGGTCGGCTGCCACCACTTCAAGCCGGGCTCCGGTGGAATGGTTTGTCGCGCTGAGGAATTCCCCTGCGGTCCCGCTCCGCCCCTCATGCACCTGCCACTGAGATGGCGGGGCCAACCGGTGCACCGGATTGATAGCGGTGCGCCCGGCCCACAGCACGTCCGGGGAGTCCAGCACAATACCGAGCGGACCGGTGACGTCGGCCCGAACCTGCAGCCGTGACGCCGCCGGCTGCGGCTGCGCGCCGGCGGCGAGAACCTCGTCGACGGCGGCCTTCTCGAAGCGGTCCAGGAGGTCACCCACCGGTTCGTCGACGCGGGTGATACCCGCAACCGCGGCGGTGCCCGGGATGATGCACACCTGATCGGCGGTGTAGCGCGAATCGTGGGCCTGCCACAGCGAATCGCTGCGCCACCAGCGCCGGACGTCCTTGTCGATCACCGGAACGAAGTTGACCGGTTTACCCGGGGACTTGCACTGCTCAATGAAGAACGGAACGTCAGCGGGATGCAGCAGCACAGTGCCGGCATCGGGGAAACGCGCCAGCAGCGTGGCGATCGCGCGGTCGGGATCCTCCAGGAGCGCCTCGCCCTCGGCACCGTCGAACAACGTCTCAATCGGTCCGCTGTCTTGGGGGTGCAGGCGCGCCTCGGCGCGCTGCAGCATGGCCGCGAAACGATCCCGCCAGGTGCCGTCCAGCCAGGGCGAGTCGTCCCGCTTGGTGTCGGCGGTGCTGTCACCGTCACCGATCGCCAGTTCGACATAACGCTGCACCCACTGCTGATAGGTCATCTCGGCGACATCGCCGAAGTAGGGCTTGGCGGTGGCTGCCATGGCTGCGATGACCTCGTCACGACGCGCCGCAACCGCCTCGCCGTCACCGGCGACGTCATCAAGCAACCGGCCGCACCGCGATGCCGCGTTGTCGATCTCATGAATATCGGCGCCGAGCTGGCTGCGTCCAGATGCCATGCCGTTCAATGCTTTTCCAGCGCCCACCCACTGGTTCGTTCCGGTAGTGTCGGCGAGCAACTGTTTGACGGCGGGTGAGGTGGTGGCCTCGAGGCATGCCATGGTTGCGGTGCCGAGCAGGATTCCGTCGACGGGCATCAACGGGTAGCCGTAGGCCAATGCCCAACGGCCGGTGAGGTATTCGGCCGAGCGCTCAGGTGTACCGATTCCACCGCCCACGCAGATCGTGATGTTGGATTGCGACCGCAGTTCGGAGTAGGTGGTCAGCAGCAGATCGTCGAGGTCCTCCCAGGAGTGGTGACCACCGGCGCGGCCGCCCTCGATATGGGCGATAACGCTTTTGGTGGATGCCTCGGCAGCGATTCGGATGACGGAACGGATCTGCTCGACGGTGCCGGGTTTGAAGCAGACGTGTGCGATCCCGACGTCATGCAGTTCATCGATCAGCGCGACGGCATCCTCAAGGTCGGGAAGACCGGCGCTGATCACCAGGCCGTTGATCGGGGCGCCGGACTGGCGTGCCTTCTGCACCAGGCGTTTTCCGCCGACCTGCAGCTTCCACAGGTACGGATCCAGGAACAACGCGTTGAACTGAATCATCCGGCCGGGCTCGAGCAGCGCACCTAGTTCCGCCATCCGGCGATCGAAGATCGGCTCGGTAACCTGGCCGCCACCGGCGAGTTCGGCCCAGTGCCCGGCATTGGCGGCAGCAGCGACGATGTGCGCATCAACCGTCGTTGGCGTCATCCCGGCCAACAGCATCGGCGAGTAGCCGGTGAGCCGGGTGAACTTGGTGGACAACTTGACCGAACCGTCCGGCAGGCTGATCACCGCAGGCGCATAGCTCGACCACGGTCGGCTCACCTCCGGAGCGGCACCGACGGTGAACAGGTTGCGCTGACCGCCACGGGTCGCGGCCGGCACGATGCCCACCCCGAGGCCGCGGATCACCGGCGCGGTCACCCGCGTCAGCATGTCGCCCGGGCCGAGGTCGAGAATCCAGCGCGCACCGGCATCGGACAGCCTGGTGACCTCCTCGACCCAGTCCACCGGCTGCACCAGGATGGCGTCGGCCAGCGTGCGAGCCAAGGCGGCATCGAGCCCGACGACCTCCGCCCAACGGCCGACGATGTCCACACCGTCAGCCAAACGCGGCGCGTGGAATCCGACCTCGACCGCGACCGGGTCGAATACGGGCGAGAAGACCGCACCACCGCGCAGTTTGTTCTTGCGCTCGGCAGCTTCGGCCGTCGCGATCTGCTCGCAGTACAGCTCAAAACGGGACAGTTGCTCGGGCGTTCCGGTGATCACCACCGAGCGGCGGCCGTTGCGAATGGACAGCACCGGGGGTTCCACCGTGCGGACGTCCTTGGCGAACTCCTGAAGCAACTCGGCGATTCGCTCAGGTTCGGCGTTGGTCACCGACACCATGGGCGACCGGTCGCCGAGGGCGACGATGCCACGTCGCCGTGCCACCAGCGTGCCGGCCGCACCGAGTAATTGGGCCAGCGCAAGAAGTTCGACGTCCTTCGCGCCACCGGCCTTGAGTGCCTCAACCGCCAGCAGGCCCTGGGAATGTCCGGCCATGGCGACCGGCGGCGCGCCCGCGAGGTCCAAGCCCTGGCGATCCAAGGCCCGAATCGCCGCGATCTGGGTCAGCAGGACCCCGGGCAGCGACACCGCGGCAGAGGTCAGGTGACGTGCCGAGGGCGCGGGCTCGCCAGCGGCCAACTCGCGGACCCACCGCAGCGGCTCGAAGCCGACCGGCCGAACCACGACGAGTTCGTCGGCAACCGATTCCAGCAGCATTTCGGCCTCGCCCACAAGCGTTGCGAGTTCGGACTCGATACCGGCCGTGGTGACGAGTTCTTCCAGATTGACCAGCCAGGAACTACTGCCCTGCCCGCCAAAGGCGACGGCATACGGATCACCGGCATTGAGCCGATCCACGAGTGCTTGCAGGCTGGTGCGATCGGCATCATCGGTGCGCAGCCTGCCGTGCTCATGGATCGTCACCGGTGTGCGTCTCCCTCGATCGTCTGTCGGCGCTCGCTGCTCGGGTTGCCCAACAGCAGTAAGGCTCCCATAAGACCGGCATCCAATTCGCAGCGAATAATCGTTACTGACGAGTTCTACGCGCGGGTAACACGCCATTCGGTCACAGCGGATCAAATGGCGCCGCGACGGGCTTGGCCAAACGTCCTGCAAGCAGGCGGTTACGGTCGAGTAGGTACAACATGGCTGTTCAACGCCTAATTGTTATGGAATCGTTACCTGTGAATTCCCTATCGCCGGCCGCAGTGCCGCCGGCCGAACCAAGCACGCGCCCAAATTTTCAGTCGACAATTGTTCACCGAAATTGGAACAAAAAGTTTGCTGACAAAACCTACTTTTGAGTAGGATTTCGGCAATTGCGAGTGAATTGCGTCAGCCTGAGACGACCCCGTCGGCGTCGACCTGATCGCGGGGAGGGAGCAGCGATGTCCGAACAGTTCACGCCTGCGTCGATCGTCGTCGGCATCGACGGATCCCGAACCGCCGTGCGCGCAGCACTGTGGGCGATCGACGAAGCGATCAGCCGGGACATTCCACTTCACCTGGTGGCCGTGGCAAACTCCCCCGTGGCCAACTCCCCCGCCGAACGCGCCGACGCCGAATTGGCCGTACGCGCCGCGGCCGCAGCCGTCGAGGCCACCGGCCGACCGGTCGATCTCGAGAGCCGCGTGCTCGACGGCGAACCGACGCCGATCCTGCTGCAGCATTCCGGTACCGCCGCGATGGTCTGCGTCGGCGCGGTGGGCCGCAGGCATTTCGACCGAAATCGCCTCGGTTCCACCACCGGTGCCCTGGTGGCCGCAGCGCACTGCCCGATCGCCGTGGTCCGTGGCGATGACGAGTCCGCCGCCGAACCCGGAGGCTGGGTTGTGGTGGAACTCGACGAGACTCCCGATAGTGCGGCGGTACTGCAATTCGGTGTCAACGAGGCGAGACTTCGCAACGCGCCACTGCGGGTACTGGGCGCCTGGCAGTCGCGCTATACCGATGTCCACGACTCGCACGCGGTGGCCGACGGCAACCGCCTGGTTCGCTCGCAACTGGACCGGCGGCTGTCGCAGTGGCGGCACCTGTACCCCGACCTTGACGCAAAACCGGTAGCAATCCACGGCAGCGCGCTGAACTATCTGTCCAAACATGCCGGTGAGATTCAACTCGTGGTGGTCGGCGCGCCGAACGCCACCGGCGTCGGCGAACTGCTCGGGCCAATGGGCCTGACCACGCTGAACGACACCGACTGCACGATCCTGGTCGTAGATCGCCAACGACTGCTGTAAGCGGGCCACCGACCGATATGGTTGCACTAGGGCAACGGAGGGTAGGCAATGGTCAACGTCTTTCTCGTCGACGACCACGAAGTCGTGCGCCGGGGACTGATCGAACTGCTGAGCGCCGACCCTGAACTCGACGTGATCGGCGAGGCCGGGTCGGTGGCCCAGGCCATGGCCCAGATCCCGGCGTTGCGGCCCGACGTCGTCGTGCTCGATGTGCGCCTGCCGGACGGCAACGGCATCGAACTGTGCCGCGATCTGCTGTCCAAGATGCCGGATCTGCGGTGTCTGATGCTGACGTCGTTCACCTCCGACGAGGCGATGCTCGACGCGATCCTGGCCGGCGCCAGTGGCTACGTGGTCAAGGACATCAAGGGTATGGAACTGGCCAAGGCGATCAAGGATGTCGGGGCGGGGCGCTCGCTGCTGGACAACCGCGCGGCCGCCGCCCTGATGGCCAAACTGCGCGGCGCCGCCGAGCGCTCCGACCCGCTGTCCGGTCTCACCGACCAGGAACGGGTGCTGCTCAACCTGCTCGGCGAGGGCCTGACCAACAAGGACATCGCGGCGCGAATGTTCCTGGCTGAGAAGACGGTGAAGAACTACGTGTCGCGCCTGCTGGCCAAGCTGGGCATGGAACGACGCACCCAGGCGGCGGTGTTCGTCTCCAAACTCGGCCAACAACAAACGCGTGAGCGCTGATTCAGTAAACAGGGTTGCGGAGGGCACATGAAAGGCATCATCTTCCAACTGCTCGAAAACGTCGTGGTTGACGCCTACGGGGAACCCACGTGGGACGAACTGCTCGATGCGACCGGACTCGACGGCGCCTATACCTCGCTCGGCAGCTACGACGATGCGGAGATCACCGCACTGGTGGCTGCCGCCGCAACCAAACTCTCGCTGCCCGAGGGAGAGGTGCTGCGCTGGTTCGGACAGCGGGCGATACCCGGGATGGCGAAACGCTGGCCCGAGTTCTTCACCCCGCATCAGACGACGATGCCGTTCCTGCTGTCGCTCAACGACGTTATCCACCCGGAGGTGCGCAAGCTCTATGCCGGCGCCTACTGTCCCCACTTCGCGTTCAGCACGCCACCGGATGGATCACTGACGATCGGCTACCGCTCTCCGCGCCAGCTTTGCGACCTCGCCCACGGCTTCATCTCCGGCGCCGGCGACCACTACGGTGAAGCGCTAGTGGTGCAGCACCGGGCATGCATGCATGACGGTGCGGACAGCTGCCTGATCGCTGTGACGCCAGCTTAGAGCGGAAATGACTTCGGGGCGGCAATGACTACGGAACGCGAAAAAGCCTGCACTCCACCAGATCTGGTCGACCAACTGACTGCCGAGAACAAACTCCTCGCCCGCCGGTTGGAGCGTGAAAAGCGGATCCGTCACGAGGCGGAAGACATCGCCGAACGCGGATTACGCGACCTCTACCAGAAGCAACGCGATCTCGAGGTCCTCTTCGCCATCACCATCATGGCCAACCAGGCTGATTCGGTGCCCGCGGCGCACGCCTATATCGCGGGCGACGAAGGTGCCGACCGCCGGATGCGGCCGACCGGCATCTGGTATCACGATCCGGACCTCGATATTTCCGAGTTGCGTTCCGCCACAGAGGGACTCGTGTTCGCCCCCGGAGCGGGCCTGCCGGGTCAGGTATGGGAATCGGGTGCACCGGTATGGTTTGACGACCTGGCGACGTGCGACAACTTTGCGCGCAGGGACAGCGCCCTGCGGTCAGGGATTCGGGCGGCGTTCAGCACCCCGATTCTGGTCCGATCCGAGGTGGTGGGGTCGCTGGAATTCTTCGGCACCAACCCGATGCCCGAAGATGAAGCCCTGCTGAGCCTGATAGCCAAGGCCAGCACTCAATTAGGACGCACGATCGAGCGGGAGACAAATGAGACCCTGCTCGCCGGAATCGCGATCGACAACGCTGCGCTCTACGAGCAGTCCCGCGAACGCCTGGCCTGGATCGAAGCCACCCGTGACATCGCCACCGATCTATTGGGCGGCCAGGAACCGGCCCGGGTATTCCAGCTCATCGCCGATTCCGCGCTGCGGTTGACCCAGGCGGATGCGGTGCTGGTGGCCGTGCCCAACAACACCGAGCCCAACAACACCGTGCCCCACAACACCGTGCCCCACGACACCGAGATAGCCGCGTCCGACGTGGAGGAACTGGTGGTGGTTGCGTGGGCGGGTTCGGCAAATAGCCGACCGGACGCCGCGCCGAGGAGTCTGCCGGTCAGTATCTTCGGGGCTGTCCTGACCGATCACATGCCCCGGCTGCTGCCGGAGCTCACGGGTGCGGCACTGATTCCCGGTGCGGGCCCGGCAATGGTGTTGCCACTGCGAACCGCCGAGACCGTTGTCGGCGTAGTGGTAGTGCTGCGTCGAGCGGGCGAGGCGCACTTCGGCGACAACCAGCTGGACATGATGGCGGCATTCGCCGATCAGGCGACCCTGGCCTGGCAGTTGGCCAACACCCAGCGCCGGATGCGCCAACTGGATGTGATCGCAGACCGCGATCGGATCGCGCGCGATCTACACGACCACGTCATCCAGCGATTGTTCGCCGCGGGCCTGTCGCTGCAGGGCGCCAACCAGACTGTCGGGTCGCCGGAGGTTCGAACACGTCTGGACGACGTCGTGGATGAGTTGCAGGCCGTGATCCAGGAAATTCGAACGACGATCTTCGACCTGCAGGACGGATCGCAGGGAACAACCAGACTGCGTCAGCGACTCGAACAGGCGATCGCGGCGTTCTCCGGATCGGGGCTTCGTACGACGCTTCAGTTCATCGGGCCACTATCAGTGGTGGAACCGGTACTCGCCGACCATGCCGAGGCGGTGGTGCGCGAAGCGGTCAGCAATGTGGTGCGGCACGCGGGCGCCACCGCGCTCACCGTCACCGTGCGGGTCGAGGACGATTTCAGCGTCGAGGTGCTCGACGACGGGTGCGGTATGCCCGCGAACGTAACGCCCAGCGGGCTGACTAATCTTCGCGTCCGCGCCGAGGAGGTCGATGGACAGTTGACCATCACCGAGGCGCCGGGTGGCGGAACACTCCTGCACTGGTGGGCTCCGCTGGTCTGATCGCTCGGTTACCGCGCGACGATCACCGGAATCCGGGCCGCGTTGGCCACCGCGGTGCTCACCGAACCGAGCACCATTCCGGCGAAACCGCCGCGACCGTGGCTGCCGATCACCAGAAGCTGAGCCGCCTTCGCCTGCTCGAGTAATTGGTGGGCCGGCCGGTCGGCGACGACGACGCGGCGCACCAGTACGTCCGGATAGCGCTCGCCCCATCCGGCCAGACGCTCAGCCAGAGTCTCCTCGGCACCGGACTGCAACACCGACCAGTCCACACCGGGGAACTCCAGCATGCCGGTGTCGCTCCAGACGTGGACGGCCACCAAATCCACACCGCGAAACGACGCTTCCTCAAAGGCGATCTCCACGGCACGTTCGGATGCCGGCGAACCGTCCACTCCCACCACCACCGGTGCCTTCGAAGGATGCGGGATCAGCGGATCCTCGTCATGAACAACGGCCACCGGGCAGGTGGCGTGATGCAACACACCCGTACTGACAGAGCCGAGCAGGCCGCGGGCCAAAGCGCCGCGGCCGCGGCACCCCACCACGATCATCTGAGCCCGACCGGATAACTCGGCCAGTACCGGCACTGATGAACCGGAGACCATCTCGGACGTCACCGTGATGGGTCGCGACCCTGTGTCGACCGCCAGGGCAGCCTCCTCGGCCGTCTTGACGGCGGTCGCGAGCAGCGT
>JAPLAO010000207.1 GCA_026393245.1 Mycobacterium sp.
GCCGGCGTCACCGAGGCGATCGGCGAGGTGGGTGGATTCTCAATCACGGTGCCGCGCAAAGACGGTGGCCAGCGTCGGCTGTACCTGATCGAGACCGCGGAGAAGGGCCTGCTGTGGATGCGCCTAACCGCACGCGGCCGAGCCGGGCATGGCTCGATGATTCATGACGACAACGCGGTGACCGCGATCGCATCGGCGGTCGCGCGGATCGGCAGCCACCAGTTCCCACTGGTGCTCACCGAGTCCGTCGAGCAGTTCCTGACTGCGGTGGCCGAGGAGACCGGCTACACCTTCGATTTCGACTCACCCGACCTCGAGGGCGCTATCGCGAAGTTGGGTGGGATTGCCCGGATCGTGGGTGCCACCCTGCGCGACACCGCCAATCCGACCATGCTCAAGGCCGGCTACAAGGCGAACGTCATCCCGGCGACGGCCGAGGCGGTCATCGACTGCCGGGTGATTCCCGGTCGGCAGGTCGCGTTCGAGCGCGAGATCGACGAGCTGATCGGTCCTGATGTCACCCGGGAATGGATCTCCGAACTGGGCTCCTATGAGACCGGCTTTGACGGTGACCTCGTCGACGCGATGAACGCCGCGGTGCTGGCGCACGACCCGGACGCCCGCATCGTTCCGTACATGCTGTCCGGCGGCACCGACGCGAAAGCCTTTGCGGACCTTGGCATTCGATGCTTCGGATTCGCTCCGCTGCGGCTACCGCCGGACCTGGATTTCGCGGCGCTGTTTCACGGTGTCGACGAACGGGTACCGGTGGACGCGCTGCAGTTCGGCGTCCGGGTGCTTGAGCACTTCCTGAAGAACTGCTGACCTGAAAAACTGCTGACCGGACAACTACAGAAGGATCACCTGCCATGGCATTTCCGTACAACCCCTACGACTCGCTGCCCGCCCTGCCGAGCTTCACCCTGACCAGTACCGACATCACCGACGGCCGACCGATCAAAAACGCTCAGGTCAGCGGCATCATGGGAGCCGGCGGCCAGGACCTCTCGCCGCAGCTGAGCTGGTCGGGTTTCCCGGAGCAGACCCGCAGCTTCGCCGTCACCGTGTTCGACCCGGATGCGCCGACGGCGTCGGGCTTCTGGCACTGGGCGGTGGCGAATCTGCCCGCCACGGTCACCGACCTGCCGACGGGTGTAGGTGACGGCTCGGAGCTGCCCGGCGATGCGCTGACCCTGCGCAATGACGCTGGTATCCGCCGCTATGTGGGCGCCGCCCCGCCGGCCGGCCACGGTTATCACCGGTATTTCGTGGTCGTGCACGCGGTCGATCAGGAGAAGTTGGAGATCAATGAGGATGCCAGCCCGGCCTTCCTCGGCTTCAACCTCTTCATGCACTCGATCGCCCGCGCGGTCATCCACGGCACCTACGAGCAGAAGTAGCCGTCAGCGCGCGGCGGAGCCCACTGCCTCACCTAGTGCGCTGAACCCGCCGGCGTGCAGGCGCTCGGCGATCCCGTCGTGGATCTGCTTGGCCCACAGACCACCGCCGTAGACGAAGCCGGTGTAGCCCTGCAGCAGTGTGGCGCCGGCGGTGATGCGCTCCCAGGCGTCGGCGGCGGTTTCGATGCCGCCCACGCTGATCAGCACCTGCCGATCGCCGACCCGCGCGTACAGCCGGCGCAGCACCTCCAGCGCCCGCCGGGCCACGGGTGCCCCGGAGATCCCGCCCGGCCCGAGGCCGTCCACGCCGGGGGTGCGCAGGCCGGATCGCGAGATCGTGGTGTTGGTGGCGACGATTCCGGCCAGACCCATCTCCACAGCCAGGTCGGCGACCGCGTCGACATCGGAGTCGGACAGGTCGGGGGCGATTTTCACCAGCACCGGCGTGGACGTTTCGGCCAGCACCGCGGCCAGGATCGGTCGCAACGATTCGACGGCTTGCAGGTCGCGCAGACCGGGGGTGTTGGGGGAGCTGACGTTGACCACCAGATAGGCGGCCAGCGGGCCGAGTAGCCGGGCGCTGGAGGCGTAGTCCTGGGCGGCCTGCTCGGGCGGGGTGACCTTGGACTTGCCGATGTTGACCCCGATCGGCACATCGGGGTGGTGGCGGGCCAGTCGCAGTGCCAACTGGCCGGCGCCGTCGTTGTTGAAACCCATCCGGTTGAGCAGGCCGCGGTCGGCTGGGAGCCGGAACAGCCGAGGTTCGGGGTTTCCGGGCTGGAGCAGCGCGGTCACCGTGCCGATCTCGGCGTAGCCGAATCCCAGTGCGCCCCAGGTGTTCAGACCGAGTCCGTCCTTGTCGAACCCGGCCGCCAGACCGAGCGGGCCGGGGAAGCGCACGCCGAACACCGTGCCGGCCAATACCGGGTCATGCGGTGCCAGTGCCCGGCGCAGCGGTCCGCGGGTGGCCGCGGTGGCGGTTGCGCCGCGCAGCGCACCGAACACCAGGGTGTGGATACGTTCCGGCGGCGCCAGGAATAGCGCGCGGCGCACCGCCTCGTAAATCACGGGCCCGGCTGATCGGTCGGCTGCGGATTGGCGACCCGAGACTTCTTGCGCCGCAACAGGACCCGTCGGCTGCCATCGGTGTAGAGCCGAACTCGGCTGAGTTCCCAGCCGCGGTACTCGGCCTCTATCGCCAGTCGCGTGGACGCGCTGATCCGGGTTACCTCGGGCGGCAGTCGCAGCGGAATCCACTCGTAATCATCAGAGAGTTCGACCTCCCAGGCGGCGGGCATCCGGCCCCGGTGCGGCGCGCTCACCGCGCACCGGCCGCATTGCGGATCACCTGCACGCCAGCACCGGAGCCCGACACCACATAGAGGGTGCCGGACGCATCGTCGAATGCCAGTGAGTTTGGTTGTCGCACGGTCGGATAACGCACCTTCTCCACAGGTATGCCGGTAGTCAGATCGTAGCCAACCACCTCGTTGGTCGCGGTCTGCGAAACCCACACCAGTGTCGCCGACCCGCTGATCCCGTAGGGCGATCCGGTGACCGGGTAGGCCTGCCGTTGGATCAGGGGGTCGACGCCGAACACCAGCAACTGCCCACCTCGGGTGTCAGCGACCAGCACCCGGCCCATCGGATCGGCGGCGATGGTGGTGGCACCGAGGCCGGCCCGTAGCGACTGCTGGGGCGTGCCCTGCGGGCTCAGGGCCGTCACCGAGGTCTGACCGCGGTCAAGGATGACCGCGATGTCACCCTTGGTGACGATCGCGTCGACCCGGGCGAAGATCGCCGCCTTGTGTGTGACGCTGCGGTCCGGCCCGAGCGTGTAAGCGGTTCCGGCGGCGCTGCCGAGCACGAGGAGACCGTCGGTGCGGTGGCCGATCGCGGTGAAGTCGGTTGCGGTCTCGCCGGTGATCGCCGCCGTTGTCGCCGTTCCGGACGCCAGATCCACGGTGACGAAGCCGCCCCGGGTTGACAGAAACACCGCGCCACGGTCGTCACCGGCGATCGCGGTGGCCGGACTGGGCAACGTCACCGTTCGACTGGTGGCTGCCGGGCCGACGATCGTCACTGTGGCGGCTGCCTGGGGACCGGCGCCGGGCGAGAACACCACCAGTGCGGAAGTGGCGCGGTCGAAGATCGCCGCCGCGGGTTGCCCACCGAGTGGCAGCACCTGGCCGGCCGGTGCGGCGGCCGGCGGCGGCGATTCGGCGGCCCGGGCCGGTTCGACGGTGGCCGGGGCGGCGTCGGTGAGCTTCGACGAGCATCCGGTGACCGTCAGCAGGACCGTCAGCAGCACCGTCAGCATCCCGCACACGCTTATGCGTATCGCGCGGTCTGATTGCTGCGGCAACAGGTGGCCCCCGGGTCGGTCGGCATGGGATGTGAGTCTCGTATCGTCGTCAGGAGCGAGTCTAGAGTCCCCATGCGGTCAATCGGTGCCGCGCCTGTCGCACTGATTCCGGCCGGGTACGGTCAGCGGCGTGAATGTGACGCCGATGTCGTGGATGCAGGTGGTGGTCCTGTCGGTGGTTCAGGGTCTGACCGAATTCCTGCCCATCTCGTCATCGGGCCACCTGGCGATCGTCTCCCGGGTCTTCTTCGCCGGGGACGCGGGCGCGTCGTTCACCGCGGTCTCCCAACTCGGCACCGAAGCCGCCGTGCTGGTCTACTTCGGCCGCGATATCGGCCGCATTCTGAAGGCCTGGTTCGCGGGGCTGTTCAATGCCGCCAACCGGGACAACCCCGACTACCGGATGGGCTGGTACGTGATCATCGGCACCCTTCCGATCGGGGTGCTCGGGTTCCTGTTCAAAGACGTCATCCGCTCGGGTGCGCGCAACCTGTGGCTGATCGCCACCGCGATGCTGGTGTTCTCTGCCGTCATCGCCGCGGCCGAGTACTTCGGCCGGCAGAACCGGCACGTCGAACAACTCACCTGGCGCGACGGGCTGATCGTCGGTCTGGCGCAATGTCTGGCGCTGGTGCCCGGGGTATCGCGCTCCGGCGCCACCATCAGCGCCGGACTGTTCCTCGGTCTGGACCGCGCGCTGTCGGCGAGATTCGGCTTCCTGCTTGCCATTCCGGCGGTATTGGCCTCCGGGCTGTTCTCCCTGCCCGATGCATTCCATCCAGTGAAAGAGGGCATGAGCGCGACGGGTGCGCAACTCGCCGTGTCGGTGGTGATCGCCTTCGTCATCGGTCTGGCCGCGGTGTCCTGGCTGCTGCGCTTTCTCACCCACCACGCCATGTACTGGTTCGTCGGCTACCGCGTGGCGCTCGCGCTGACCGTGATGGCACTGCTCGGCACCGGCGTAGTGGCCGCGACGTGAGGAATCTGCGATGACCGTCATTCTGCTGCGGCACGGGCGCTCGGTGTCCAACACCGCCCACACCCTGGCCGGCCGGTCCGAAGGCGTCGAACTCGACGAGAAGGGCATCGCTCAGGCCGCCGCGCTGGCGGAGCGGCTCGACGGGCTGCCGATCAAGGCACTGATTCGTTCGCCCTTGCTGCGCTGCCGGCTCACCCTGGAACCATTGGCCGCCGCGCTCGGACTCGAGCCGCTGATCGACGAGCGACTGTCGGAGGTGGACTACGGGCAGTGGACCGGACGGCAGTTGGGTGAGTTGGTGAAGGAGCCGCTGTGGACCGTCGTTCAGCAGCAGCCCAGCGCGGCAGTGTTCCCCGATGGTGAGGGCCTGGCACAGGTTCAGGCCCGGGCGGTGGCCGCGGTGCGCGAACACGATCGCCGGCTCGCCGAGGAGCACGGCGGTGACGCTCTCTGGGTGGCCTGCACGCACGGCGACGTGATCAAGTCGGTCGTGGCCGATGCGCTGGGCACCCACCTGGACAGCTTTCAGCGCATCACCGCCGACCCGGCGTCGATGAGCGTGATCCGCTACACCTCGGTACGGCCGTTCGTCGTGCACGTCAACCACACCGGCGCCGAACTGGCCTCGGCGCTGCGGGCGCAACCGTCCGGTGAGGCGGGGGTCGGCGGCGGGGACGCCGTGGTCGGCGGTTCGACAGATTGATTGGGTATCGGGCTGTGCGGGACGAGCGTCTACCGGGTGCGGTGCACCCGGTATTTTGGGACTGACCATGGCCCGCGCAATCCACGTCTTCCGTACGCCCGACCGATTCGTCGCCGGGACGGTCGGTGAGCCCGGAAATCGAACGTTCTATCTGCAGGCGGTTCACGACAACCGGGTTATCTCGGTGATGCTGGAAAAGCAGCAGGTCGAAATGTTGGCCGAGCGGGTCGGCGCACTGCTGGTTGAGATCAATCGCCGGTTCGGCACGCCGCTGCCGCCCGAGGGCGAGGTCGAGGACCTCAACCCGCTGACCTCACCGGTGGATGAGGAGTTCCGGGTCGGCACCATGGGGCTGGGCTGGGACGCCGAGGCGCAGAGCGTCGTGGTGGAACTGCTTGCGGTGTCCGATACCGAATACGACGCGTCGGTGATCCTGGACGACTCCGAAGACGGCCCCGACGCGGTCCGGGTGTTCCTGTCACCGGACTCAGCACGCCAATTCGCCACCCGATCGCGTCTCGTCACCTCTGCCGGCCGCCCACCCTGCCCGCTATGCGACGAGCCGTTGGATCCGGAGGGGCATTTCTGTGTGCGCACCAACGGATACCACCGGTCGCCCGATGTTGAGGACGATCCCGAATCGTGACGAGCAGTGATGAGGCTCTCGACACGCTGCGCAGCGGCGAACTGAAGATTCTCGGCCGCATCCGGTCGGCAAGCAACGCCACGTTTCTCTGTGAGGCGCAGCGCGGCGAGGACACCCTGCACTGCGTATACAAGCCGGTTGCCGGTGAACAGCCGCTGTGGGACTTCCCCGACGGCACGCTGGCCGGCCGCGAGTACGGCGCCTTCCTGATTTCGGCGGCGCTGGGTTGGGACGTTGTGCCGCACAC
>JAPLAO010000055.1 GCA_026393245.1 Mycobacterium sp.
CATCGCGCTGGCCTACGTTCTGGTTCTGCTGGTGATACCGGTCGGTCTGATCGCATGGCGGACGTTCGAGCCGGGGCCGGGGGCGTTCTTCGCCTCGATCACCACTCCGGCCGCCGTGTCGGCCCTGCAGCTGTCGCTGCTGGTGGTTGCGATCGTGGTTCCCCTTAACGTTATCTTCGGTGTTCCCACAGCATTATTGTTGGCGCGCAAGCGATTCCGGGGCAAGGCTGCCCTGCAGGCTGTCATCGACCTGCCATTCGCCGTATCTCCGGTGGTGGTCGGCGTGGCGCTGATCCTGCTGTGGGGTACCGCGGGTCTGCTCGGCGTCGTCGAGAACGGGCTGGGCTTCAAGATCATCTTCGGACTTCCCGGCATCATCCTGGCAAGTATTTTCGTCACCGTGCCGTTCGTGATCCGTGAGGTCGAGCCGGTGCTGCATGAGTTGGGCACCGATCAGGAAGAGGCCGCCGCGACATTGGGCTCGAGTTGGTGGCAGACCTTCTGGAAGATCACCCTGCCGTCGATCCGCTGGGGCCTCACCTACGGAATCGTGCTGACCGTCGCCCGGACGCTGGGCGAGTACGGCGCAGTGATCATGGTGTCGTCCAACCTGCCGGGGACGTCGCAGACCTTGACCCTGCTGGTGTCCGACCGCTACAACCGGGGTGCCGAGTACGGTGCCTATGCAATCTCCACACTGCTGATGATGGTCGCGGTGCTGGTACTGATCGTTCAGGTTGTTCTGGATGCGCGACGGCGCCGGGTGGCGGGATGAGGAGCATCCCGTGACCGACGCCATCACCGTTATGGGCGCCAATAAGCGCTACGGCGAGTTCAATGCCCTGGACAACGTCGATTTCACCGTGCCGGCCGGGTCGCTGACCGCGCTGCTCGGACCCAGTGGTTCGGGTAAGTCCACGCTGCTGCGCGCGATCGCCGGCCTGGATACCCCGGACACCGGCACCATCACGATCAACGGTGTCGATGTCACCGGCGTGCCCCCGCAGCGACGCGGAATCGGCTTTGTTTTCCAGCATTACGCTGCTTTCAAACATCTGACGGTGCGTGACAACGTCGCGTTCGGCCTCAAGATCCGCAAGTTGCCGAAGGCCGAGATCGCCGACAAGGTCGACAATCTGCTCGAGGTGGTCGGGCTGGCCGGATTTCAGACGCGCTATCCCAATCAGCTGTCCGGCGGTCAGCGTCAACGGATGGCGCTGGCGCGGGCACTGGCGGTCGATCCGCAGGTGCTGCTGCTCGATGAGCCATTCGGGGCGCTCGACGCCAAGGTCCGCGAGGACCTGCGGGCGTGGTTACGGCGATTACACGACGAGGTGCACGTCACCACGGTGCTCGTCACCCACGATCAGGCAGAGGCACTAGACGTGGCCGACCGGATCGCGGTGCTCAATAAGGGCCGCATCGAGCAGATCGGAACGCCGTCGGAGGTATACGACAGCCCTGCCAACTCGTTCGTGATGTCGTTTCTGGGCAACGTCTCCTCACTCAATGGAATTCTGGTGCGCCCGCACGACATTCGGGTGGGGCGTACACCGGAGATGGCGATCGCCGCCGCCGATGCGACCGCGGAGAGCACCGGCGTCATCCGGGCCACCGTCGACCGGGTGGTTTATCTCGGTTTTGAGGTGCGGGTCGAGTTGATCAGCGCCACCACCGGTGCACCGTTCGTCGCCCAGATCACCCGGGGCGATGCCGAGGCGCTTGGCTTGAAGACGGGCGATACCGTTTATGTACGCGCGACCAGAATCCCGCCGATTTCCGGCGTCGAGCAGTTGCGTCCGTAAGGTGCAACCCAAAGGTATTCGACGTCAATGTGAAGGACACCGTGAACGCAGGCGAATCTAAGAACCGGTTGCTACTCGGCACGTGTGCGCTCGCTGTCGCGGCCACCGCGGCCGTGGGCTGTACCCGGACCGTGTCCACTGCGCCCGAAGTGACCACGGTGCCCGTGGCAACGACATCAATCGCACCAACAAACAGCGAGGAGCCCACAATGACAGGCGGCAACGGCGGTAACGGCGGACAGGGTGGCAACGGCGGCCAGGGTGGTGCGGGCGGCAGTGGCGGTCAGGGTGGGCAGGGCGGTAAGGGCGGTCAGGGTGGCCAGGGCGGACTCGGTGGAACTGACGGCGCTGACGGCGCTGACGGCGCTGACGGGGCCGATGGAGCAGACGGCGCGCATGGGGCGGACGGCGCGCACGGCTGAACCGGCCGCGAACACCGCGAATACTTAAGCCGCAAACACCTAAGCCGCGAGGCGCTGTGCGATCGCTCGATCGAAACGGTCCAGCAGGGTCTCGGCCAGTAACGGATGGGCACCGAGTGGCCCGGCCATCGCCATGCCTTCGGCGGCGGCGATCGCGGCCACCCGGTCGGTGATCCGGCCACCGGCGATGAACCAGGGCGCCAGGGCGATTCGCCGTGCACCCAGGTGCCGGAGTTCGGCGATACCATCGGCAACCGACGGTGCCGGGCCGGTGGCGTAGGCCACCCGGACGCCCGCGCACCTGGTCCCGTGCGCCATGGCATTGGCGAGGGTGGCGGTCCCGGCGTTGGCCTCGGCATGGGTGGAACCGACCGCGACCACCAGCACGCCGCAGTCATCGCGATCGAGATCGATATCTAGCTCGTCCAGGCGTTGCCGCATCACGTGCACCAGGCGCGGATCCTCGCCGAGGGTTTCTGCCCGGAGGATCTCCGCGTGAGCGGAACCGGCCCGAGCCTCGGCGATGATGTCCGGGATGTCCACCCGGGCGTGGTAGGCGTTGGCCAACAGCAGTGGTGTGACGACCGCCGGACCGTCGAGTGCGGTAAGCACGTGGAGCAGGTTCGGTGTGCTCTTCTCGCAGAACGCCACCCGCACGTTCAGACTCGGCCGGAGCAGGCGGATCTGATCGGCCACGGCATGGGTATTGGCCGCGGCGCGGGGATCAACACTGCCGTGCGCGGTGAGCACCAGGGCGGTCCCGCTCATGACACGTGTAATCCACACTCGGTCTTGTTCAGACCCTGCCAGCGACCGCTGCGCGGGTCGGCGCCATCGGCCGGCTTTGCGGTGCACGGCGCGCAGCCGATCGACGGATAGCCTTCCTCCACAAGGGGATTCACCAGAATCCCGTGGGCGTCGATATAGGCCTGCATATCGGCGTCGGTCCATGCCGCCAGCGGGTTGATCTTGACCAGATTGAATGCCTCGTCATAGGAAATCACCGGCGAGTCGGCGCGGGTCGGTGAGTCCACCCGGCGAACACCGGTGACCCAGGCGGAATAGCCGGCCAGTGCGCGGCGCAACGGAACCACCTTGCGCAACCGGCAGCATTCCCCGGGTTCCCGGGCGAACAGATCCTTGCCCAGCAGCAGGTCCTGTTCGACGACGGTGTGCTCAGGTGTCACGTTGATGACCGTGATGTCGTAGACCGACTCGACCGCATCGCGGGTGCCGATGGTCTCGGCGAAGTGATAGCCGGTGTCGAGGAACAGCACGTGCACCCCGGGCCGCACTTTGGCGGCCATGTCGACCAGCACCCCGTCCTGCATATTCGAGGCCACCACGTAGTGCGAACCGAATTGAGCGTCGGTCCACGCCATAACGTCCGATGCGCTTGCGCCGTAGAGTTCTGCCGCACCGCGGGCGGCTAACGCCCGCAGGCTTTCCTCGCTCATCGCGCTCGTTGCGCTCGTCGGGCTCATCGCAACTGGTCTTCATCCGCGCGCACTGCCCATTGGGCGAACCGCTCGCCCGGCTCGCGGTGCTCGGTGAAATTACGCACCATCCGCTCGATATAGTCGCCCACTTCGGCACCGGTGACCTTGTGCTGCCGCAGTTTTCGGCCGAAGTTGCTGTCTAGGCCCAGGCTTCCGCCCAGATGGACCTGGAAGCCCTCGGTACTCCCGCCGTCGCCGTCCTCGATCACCTGGCCCTTGAACCCGATATCGGCGACCTGAATGCGGGCGCACGAGTTCGGGCAGCCGTTGATGTTGATCGTGACCGGGACGTCAAGCGTTGCGTTGAGGTCGGCCAGCCGTTGTTCGAGTTCGGGAACGAGCACCTGGGCACGCTTGCGGGTTTCAGCGAAGGACAGCTTGCAGAACTCGATTCCGCTGCAGGCCATTAGGTTCCGCCGCCAGTGCGACGGAGTCGACGGCAGTCCCAGGGCATCCAGGCCGGCGATCAGTTCATCGAGCCGATCATCGGGCACGTCCAGGATGATCAGCTTCTGGTAGGGGGTGAACCGGATGCGATCCGAGCCGACCTGTTCGGCGAGATCGGCGACCGCGGTCAGGATGGTGCCCGACACCCGGCCGGCGATCGGGGCGACGCCAACGGCATTGAGCCCATTGCGCAGTCGCTGCACCCCGACGTGGTCGATGGGACGAACGACCGGTTCGGGTGCCGGGCCGTCGATCAACGGCCGCTTCAGATATTCCGTTTCCAGAACCTGCCGGAATTTCTCGATGCCCCAATCCTTGATGAGAAACTTCAGCCGCGCCTTGGCCCGAAGGCGGCGATAGCCGTAGTCGCGGAAGAGGCTGACCACTGCCTCCCATACCTCGGGCACCTCGTCGAGTGGCACCCAGGCACCCACCCGCTGGGCCAGCATCGGGTTGGTCGACAGTCCGCCACCCACCCACAGGTCCAGGCCGGGGCCGTGCTCGGGATGGTTCACCCCGATGAAGGCGATGTCGTTGACCTCGTGCACGACGTCCTGCAGACCGCTGATGGCGGACTTGAACTTTCGCGGCAGGTTCGCATATTCCGGCTTGCCGACGTAGCGGCGCACGATCTCCTCGATCGCCGGCGTCGGATCGAGGACCTCGTCGAGGGACTCACCGGCCAGCGGCGAGCCGAGCACCACCCGCGGGCAGTCCCCGCACGCCTCGGTGGTCTGCAGTCCGACGGCATCGAGTCGCCGCCAGATCTCCGGCATATCCTCGACCCGGATCCAGTGGTACTGCACGTTCTGCCGGTCGGAGATATCGGCGGTGTCGCGGGCGAACTCGGTCGAGATCGTGCCCAGGGTGCGCAGCGACGCGGCGGTCAACACACCGCCGTCGCTGCGGACCCGCAACATGAAGTACGGCGCCTCGAGCAGATCGATGTTCTCATCGCCGGTGAACGTGCCGTCGTAACCCTGCACCCGCTGGGTGTAGAGACCCCACCAGCGGAACCGGCCGCGCAGGTCGATCTTGTCGATACTGTCGAATCCGTCCCGGGCGTAGATGGTCTCGATCCGTTCCCGCACATTGAGCGGGGCGTCGTCTTTCTTCAACTGCTCGTTGGCGTTGAGCGGTTCCCGGTCCCCGAGGGCCCACTGGCCCTCGCCACGCTGCTTCGGCGCGCGAGTTGATTCGGTCGCAGTCGGGTCGGTAGTTGTCATGTGATGCTCCTAGGGTCGGGGGAGCCGGTGTTCGAATCGCGCCGATCGCCGGGTGGGAGTATCCGGTGGCGCAGATCCGGCAACCAGCGGGTGCACAGGGCCTACGGCAGCAAGGCAGGACAACAACAGCGGCGGATTGGGGTAATCCCCTCGGCGGCTGACATGGTCGTCATTGTGCCACGGCCGCGATGGTGCCCGTAACCGGCCGGAACCCGGCTTTCTGCGACACTCATCACATGTCGGAGCTGCCCGCGCTCACCCTGACCCCGGGCACCGCATTCGGTATCTATGTGCACGTGCCGTTCTGTGCCACCCGATGCGGATACTGCGACTTCAACACCTACACCGCGTCCGAGCTGGGGGATTCGACGCCCGATGGCTGGCTGGCGGCACTGCGGATCGAACTTGCGTTGGCCGCTGATCGCGTCGGCGGGGTGGCGGTGGACACCGTGTTCGTCGGCGGTGGGACGCCGTCGCTGCTGGGTGCGGCACGTCTGGCCGAGGTGCTCGACGCCATCCGCGCCCACTTCACGCTGGCCGCCGATGCCGAGATCACCACCGAGGCCAACCCGGAGTCCACCGCGGGCGACTTCTTCGCCGGCATCCGCGCTGCCGGCTACACCCGGGTCTCGCTGGGGATGCAGTCGTCGTCGGCGCGGGTGCTGGCAACCCTGGATCGCACCCACACACCGGGCCGGGCCATGGCTGCGGCCCGGGAAGCCCGTGACGCCGGCTTCACCCGCGTCAGCATCGACCTCATCTACGGCACCCCGGGGGAATCCGACGACGATCTGCTGGCCTCGGTCGACGCGGCCCTGGCGGCCGGGGTGGACCATCTCTCGGCCTATGCGCTGGTGGTCGAGGAAGGCACCGCACTGGCCCGTCGGGTGCGCCGCGGCGAATTGCCCCGGCCCGACGACGACGTGTTGGCGCGCCGCTATGAGCTGATCGACCGGCGGCTGTCCGCGGCGGGCCTGCGATGGTACGAGGTGTCCAACTGGAGCCTGCCCGGAGGCGAATGCCGACACAATCTGGGCTACTGGAATGGCGGCCAGTGGTGGGGTGCCGGACCCGGTGCCCATGGTTTCGTGGGTGATGTCCGATGGTGGAATGTCAAGCACCCCAACGCTTATGCCGAACAGCTCGGCGGAGGCGCCGTCGCGGTTGCCGGATTCGAACAACTCGACGCCCACGCTCGTCATGCCGAGGAGGTCATGCTCGGCATCCGGCTGCGCAGCGGACTGCCAGTCGCGGCGCTGACTGCCACCGAACGTGAGCGTGCCGCCCAAGCCGTCGCCGACGCAACGGTGATCGCCGACGGCGACCGGCTGGTATTGACTGACCGCGGCCGGCTGCTGGTCGATGCCGTGGTTCGTGACCTGCTTGACCCGTAAACTGGGCAGCGACTGAAGGAGGTGAGCGGAATGGGAAGTGCCGACGATCGTCGTTTTGAGGTGTTGCGCGCCATCGTCGCCGACTTCGTCGACACCAAGGAGCCGATCGGTTCCAAGGCGCTCGTCGACCGCCACCACCTCGGCGTCTCCAGTGCCACCGTCCGCAACGATATGGCGGTGCTCGAGGCCGAGGGCTACATCGCCCAGCCGCACACCAGCTCGGGCCGGGTGCCCACCGAGAAGGGCTACCGCGAGTTCGTCAACCGCATCGACGAGATCAAGCCGTTGTCGTCGGTCGAGCGACGCGCGATCCTGTCGTTCCTGGAGTCCGGGGTCGACCTCGACGACGTCCTGCGCCGCGCGGTGCGACTGCTGGCGCAGCTCACCCGGCAGGTGGCCATCGTGCAGTACCCGACCCTGTCGGCGTCGACGGTGCGGCGCCTCGAGGTGGTCGCGCTGACCCCGGCCCGGCTGCTGATGGTCGTCATCACTGATTCCGGCCGGGTCGACCAGCGGATCGTCGAACTCGGCGACACCATCGACGACCATCAGTTGTCGCGACTGCGCGAGTTGCTCGGCCAGGCGTTGGAAGGCAAGCGGCTCTCCGCCGCCTCGGTGGCGGTGGCCGACCTGGCCAACCAGCTCAACACCGGGGCCGGACCGGGCGGAACGCTCGGTGATGCCGTCGGCCGCTCGGCCACCGTGTTGCTGGAATCGCTGGTCGACAACACCGAGGAACGCCTATTGATGGGCGGCACCGCCAACCTCACCCGCAATACCGCGGATTTCGGTGGGTCGTTGCGCTCGGTGCTCGAGGCGCTCGAAGAACAGGTCGTCGTTCTTCGTCTGCTGGCCGCACAGCAGGATGCCGGTAAGGTAACTGTTCGTATCGGCCACGAGACCGAGGCCGAACAGATGGCCTGCACGTCGGTGGTGACCACCACCTACGGCAGTTCGGGAACCGTCTTCGGCGGCATGGGTGTGGTGGGACCCACCCGTATGGACTATCCGGGCACGATGGCCAATGTCGCCGCGGTGGCGATGTACATCGGTGAGGTTCTGGGCAACCGCGCCGGCTGAACACTGGCACCACTGAGAAGTTGCACCACTAAGAAGTTACGGAAGAGGTCAGGGCGTGGCACGCGACTATTACGGACTGCTCGGAGTGAGCAGGGGCGCAAGCGATTCCGAGATCAAGCGTGCCTACCGCAAGCTCGCCCGCGAGCTGCATCCCGATATCAATCCCGACGAACAGGCTCAGCAGCTTTTCAAGGAGATCAGCACCGCCTACGAGGTGCTGTCGGACCCGGAGAAGCGCCGCATCGTCGACCTCGGCGGCGACCCACTGGCCACCGCGGGCGCCGGGGGCGGGTTCGCCGGATTCGGCGGTCTCGGTGACGTGTTCGAGGCGTTCTTCGGCGGCGGCGGCTCGCGCGGCCCGATCGGCCGGGTCCGGCCGGGTTCGGACTCGCTGCTGCGGATGCGGCTGACCCTGGAAGACTGTGCGGCCGGGGTCACCAGGGGCGTGACCGTCGACACCGCGATGCTGTGCGATCTGTGCCAGGGCCGGGGAACCCACGGCAATTCCGCGCCGATCACCTGTGACATCTGCGGCGGTCGGGGCGAGGTTCAGAGCGTTCAGCGATCGCTGCTCGGTCAGGTCATGACGTCTCGGCCGTGCCCCACCTGCGCCGGTGTCGGCGAGGTCATCCCGGATCCCTGTCACCGCTGCGGCGGCGACGGTCGGGTGCGTGCGCGGCGCGAGATCAGTGTCAAGATTCCGGCCGGGGTCGGCGACGGGATGCGGGTGCGCCTGGCCGCCCAGGGCGAGGTCGGTCCCGGTGGCGGCCCGGCCGGGGACCTCTACGTGGAGGTCCACGAGCAGGCCCATGACGTGTTCGTCCGCGACGGTGACGATCTGCACTTCACCATCTCGGTTCCGATGGCCGACGCCGCCCTGGGCACCTCGGTGACGGTGAACGCGATCGGTGACGGCGACACCGAGATCACCATCGTTCCCGGCACCCAACCCGCGTCGGTGATCACCCTGCGCGGTCTGGGCATGCCCCGGCTGCGGTCGGAAGCCCGGGGCGATCTACACGCCCATATCGACGTCACGGTGCCCACCAAACTCGACGCCCGCGCCAAGGAACTGCTTGATGAGTTCAAGGCCCGCAGCACCGATCAGGCCGCGGTGCGCAGCACCCGGACCGCGACCGCGACCTCCGGTGGCGGCGGATTGTTCAGCCGGTTGCGGGAAACGTTCAGCGGTCGCTGATCGCGTGTCGGCGCCTCTGTTCTACGTCGACGTCATCCCGGCTCCCGGCGCCACCGCTGTCGTCGACGGTGACGAGGGATTCCATGCGGCGACGGTCCGTCGGATCCGGCCCGGTGAGTCGCTGATGCTCTCCAACGGCGCCGGCACGGTGGCCGACTGCGTGGTGATCGGCGTTGACAAGCGCAGCCTGACCGCGCGCGTCGAGCAGCGCCGTACCGCGACCCCTCCGCGCCCGCCCGTCACCGTGGTGCAGGCCATCCCGAAGTCGGAGCGTTCCGAGTTGGCGATCGAACTCGCCACCGAGGCCGGCGCCGACGATTTCATCGCCTGGCAGGCGCAGCGCTGCGTGGCCCGGTGGGACGGTGATCGCGGCGAGAAAGGCCTGCGCCGCTGGCGTGCGGTGGCCCGATCGGCCGCCCGGCAGTCACGTCGGGCCTGGATACCTGACGTGTCCGGCCCGATGTCGACGGACGCGCTGTGCCGCTATCTCGCTGAACAGACCGGGGCCGGCACGGCGGTGTTGGTGTTGCACGAGTCAGCTGATGTTCCCATCACGGAAACCATTGTGGCGCAAGTAAATTCGATCATCCTGGTGGTCGGACCCGAAGGCGGTATCAGCGACCCGGAGATTGCCGCGCTGATGGATGCGGGCGCGGTGATGGTGCGACTGGGACCCACGGTGCTACGAACCTCGACGGCCGCGGCAGTGGCCCTGGGTGCACTCGGTGTGCTTACCCCACGGTGGTTGATTCGCTGACCGGAGCATCGACCGCCGGCTCGCGGTCCTCAGGCGGTTCCAGCAGCTCCCGGACCCAGGGGCGCGCACCGTACTCGCGGAGCATCGAACTGGCCGGCCGCGGACGAACCTTCTGCGGCCACCAGAACCAGCGACCGAGCAGGGCGGCTACCGACGGTGTCATGAACGAACGCACGATCAATGTGTCGAAGATCAGGCCGATGGCGATGGTGGTGCCGACCTGACCGATCGACCGCAACTCGCTGAACACCATGGCCGCGACTGTGAAGGCGAACACCAGGCCCGCGTTCGTAACGATTTTCCCGGTGCCACCCATCGCGCGGATGATGCCGGTGTTGATACCTGCGGCGAGTTCCTCCTTCATCCGGGCTACCAGAAGCAGGTTGTAATCGGAACCCACCGCCAGCAGAACGATCACGGACATCGGCAGCACTATCCAGTGCAGTTTGATTCCCAGCATGTGTTGCCAAAGCAGCAAGGATAATCCGAAGGATGCGCCCAGCGACAGTGCCACCGTGCCCACGATGACCAACGCGGCGACCAGGCTGCGGATTAACAGCAGCATGATGATGAAAATCAGGCAGAGCGCGCCGATTCCGGCGATCAGTAGGTCGTAATCCGAGCCGTCGCGAAAGTCCTTGAACGTCGCCGCAGTGCCTCCGATGTAGATCTTCGCACTCGCCAACGGCGTGGACTTGAGAGCTTCCTCAGCCGCGATCCTTATCGGGTCTATACGAGCAATACCCTCGGGTGTTGCTGGATCACCCTTGTGGGAGATGATGAACCGCGCGGCTTTTCCGTCGGGGGATAAGTAGGACGCCATCGCACGCTGGAAGTCAGGATTCTGGAAAACCTCCGGCGGCAGATAGAACGAATCGTCATTCTTGGAGTCGTCGAACGCCTGTCCCATCGCGGTGGCATTCGTATTCGATTCGTCCAAGGTGCTGAAGATCCCATTCATGGTGCTGTGCGTTGTCAGCAGCATGGCCCGTGACGTCTCCAAAATTTCAATCGTCCGTGGAAATGTCCTTAGCAGTTGCGGCAGGAGAAAGTCGAGCTTCTCCATATTCGCGACAATCTCTTTCGTCTTGTCGCTTATCGCATCAATTCGATCGATAGCATCGAAAACTGATCTGATTGAGAAGCACACTGGGATGTTTTGGCAGTGCGGTTCCCAGTACAGATAATTCCGAATCGGCCTGAGGAAATCATCAAGAACGGCGATATGGTCTCGTAACTCAGCTACCAGTACTGATGAGTCTCTGGTGAGGCCGACCGTCTCGTGAGTGAGCGCCGTGAGTTGCTTTTGTAGTTCATAAGTCTGCTTGGTGAGGGCTATTTGTTTGGCCATGAGATCCGCCTGCTTCAGTAAATCACTCACGCTGCCCCTGAGTGTCCGCAGAGCTTGTTGCTGGCCCGCATTCTGCAAGCTGATCAGGAACGGTATCGACGTATGTTCAATCGGTGTGCCCTCAGGCCGCGTTATGCCCTGCACCCGTGCAACCCCGGGAACGCGGAAAATCGCCTTGGCTAGTTTGTGCAGGACGATGAAATCCGCCGGATTTCGCATGTCGCGATCTGTCTCGATCATCAAAATATCCGGCATCATTCGCGATTGGGAGAAATGCCGTTCCGCGGCGGACGCCCCGAGACTCGACGGAACGTCGGGAGGTAGGTAGAGACGATCGTTGTAGCTCGTTGTGTACCCGGGCAGTGCAAGCAGGCCCAGTGCTGCGATCGCCAACGTGGTGGCGAGGATGGGCGCGGGCCACCGGACGACCGCTGTGCCGATTCGCCGCCAGCGTCGGCTTTCGGTCGTGCGCTTCGGCTCGAACAGTCCGAAGCGACTTGCGACGGCGATGACGGCCGGGATCAGCGTAATGGCGACGCCGACCGCGACGAGCAACCCCACGGCGCAGGGAACCCCGATGGACTGAAAGATGGGCATGCGGGTCAAGCTGAGGCACAGCATCGCACCGGCGATCGTCAATCCGGAACCCAAGACCACCGGTGCGACGCTTCGGAACGTGGTGTAGTACGCGGTTTCTGGATCCTCGCCGGCCCGCCGCGCCTCGTGATACCGGCCGACGAAAAATATCCCGTAATCGGTCCCGGCCGCCATCGCAAGCGCCACCAGCAGCGCGATAGCAAAGGGGGATAGCTCAACGAGACCGTGGTGGCCGATAAAAGCGACCGTGCCCCGGGCCGCCGCTAGTTCGGCGCCGACGGTGGCCAACACCAGAACCACCGTCGTCATCGACCGGTACATCAAAAGCACAGAGACGAAAATGATCGCTCCGCCTACCGCGGTGATGATCGCAATCGATTTCTCGCCGCTGTCCTGCAGATCCACCGAGAGCGCGGCGATGCCCGTCACATAGACCTTCACACCGGCGGGTGGCGGATTTCGCTCCACAATGGTGCGGACCGCGGCGACGGAATCCTGACCTAGGGCGGTGCCCTGGTTGCCGGCCAGATTCAACTGCACGTATACGGCCTTGCCGTCGGGGCTTTGCGCGCCCGCCGCCGTGAGCCGGTCCCCCCATAGATCCTGCACATGCTGGACGTGCTGCGGGTCGTTCTTGAGTTCGCGGATCAATCCGTCGTAGTAGGCGCGGACATCATCGTCCAGCGGCTCCTGGCCCTCGAGAACGACGGTCGCGAAACTGTCCGAATCGGACTCCCCAAAAACTTTTCCCATGCGGGTCATGGCCTGCATGGCGGGCGCGTCTTGAGAGCTCGCTGTTAAGCCCCGTTCCCGACCGACCGCCTCCAGCGACGGGAGTGCCAAATTCAAGACGAGAATAAGCGCGGTCCAGGCCAGGATGATGACCGGCGCCAACCACCGAATCATCCGCGCGATGCGGGGGCGGGCTGGCTGTGTCGACGCGGCCAATGCCGGGCGCCTGCCGAAGTTCACTGTCCCCACTTACTGCCGCTGGCCCTGCAGCAGGGCGCGTACGAGCGGGCGGGGCCCGGTAGACCGGAGCATAGAGCTGGCGGGCCGCGGGCGCACCTGTTGCGGCCACCAGAACCAGCGCCCGAGCAGAGCGGCGATCGCCGGGGTCATGAACGCGCGTACGACCAAGGTGTCGAACAGCAGACCCAAGCCAATCGTCGTGCCCACCTGCCCGATGGTAAGCAGATCGCTGACAGCCATGGAACCCATGGTGAACGCGAATACCAGGCCGGCATTCGTGACGACCCTGCCGGTTCCGCCCATCGCGCGAATGATGCCGGTGTTGATGCCGGCACCCAGTTCTTCTCGCATCCTGGCAACGAGCAGCAAGTTGTAGTCAGACCCCACCGCTAACAGGATGATCACCGACATCACCAAGACTGACCAGTGGATTGGAATGCCGAGAATGTATTGCCAGACCAGCACCGAAAGCCCGAAGGAAGCGCCGAGCGAAATTAAGACCGTGCCGACGATGACCAGGGCCGCGACCAGGCTTTTCGTCATGATCAGCATGACGATAAAAATAAGGCAGAGAGCGGCTATCACCGCGATGGTCAGATCGTAGCTGGAGCCTTCGATCAAGTCCTTCACCAGTGCAGCGGTGCCGGCGAGGTAGATCTTGGAATTCTCCAACGGCGTGCCCTTGAGTGCCTCTTCGGCGGCACTCTTGATCGCGGCGACCATCGCGGTGCCCTCGGGTGACGCGGGATCACCCCTCTGGGTGATGAGCATCCGTACGGCCTTGCCATCCGGTGACAAGAAAACGTCCATGACCCGCTTGAAGTCTTCGTTTTTGAAGGCTTCGGGGGGAAGATAGAAGGAGTCGTCGTTCTTGGCGGCGTCGAAATCTTTCGCCATTGCAGTCGGATTACTATTGAATTCGTCCAACTGGCCGAATATCCCGGATGTCGTACTGTGCGTTGTTAGCATCATGCTACGCATGCTCTGCAAAATCTCAATTGTCGGAGGTATTTGCATCAGCAATTGCGGCGCGATTATGTCTATTTTGTCGGCGTTCAGCACAATATCGTGCAACTTGTCGTTAAGTGCATCAACCCCGTCAAGCGCGTCGAACAAAGATTTTATCGAAAAACAAACAGGAATATCGTAACAGTGCGGTTCCCAGTATAGGTAGTTTTTGATAGGACGGAAGAAATCTTCGAAATTTGCGAGATCATCACGCAAATCATTGGTGAGATCCTCCATTTCATGTGTTTGAAGAGTGATCGTATGCGCCGTGGCTGTTAACTCCTTCATTAGCCCATACGCGTGTTGCATGATTCTGATCGATTCGCCGAGCATATCGGCCTGCTTGAGAATGTCCTCCATTCTCTTATCCTGGAAATGTGAGAACTGTTGTTGCGCTGCTTGTTGCGTGCTCAGCATGTATGGGATCGTCGCGTGATCGATTGGAGTTCCCTGGGGCCGGGTCACCGCTTGCACTTTTGAAATACCCGGAACAGCCAGCACGGCCTTGGCCAGCTTATTCAATATCAGGAAATCTGCCGGATTGCGTAGGTCATGATCGGCCTCCACCAACAGCACCTCGGGTGCCAGCATTGTTGAGGGCGGATAATGCCGGGCTGCTGCCGCAAGTCCCTGACTGGCGGGGATGCTGGTCGGAAGAAATTTTTGATCGTTATAGCTGGGTTTGTAGCCCGGTAGGATCAGTACTCCGAGCAGTGCGGCCGCCAAAGACGCGCAGAGAATCGGTGCGGGCCACCGGACGATTGCGGTGCCTATTCGCCGCCATCCATGCGTTGTCATGTTTCTCTTGGGTTCAAATATGCCGACACGACCGCCGACCTTCAGAACTGCCGGAAACAGCGTTACCGCCACCGCGGCAGCGACCAAAATGCCGACTGCGCAGGGCACAGCCAGGGCTTGAAAGTAGGGCAGGCGGGTAAATTTCAGACAGAAAACCGCACCGGCGATCGTCAATCCGGAGGCCAGGACGACCTTGGTTACCCCGGAGTAGGTCGTGTAGAAAGCAGCCTCTCGGTCTTCGCCGGCTTGGCGAGCCTCTTGGTACCGGCCGACGAAAAAAATCCCGTAATCTGTGCCTGCCGCTATCGCCAGCGATACCAGCAGATTCACCGCGAATGTGGTCAGGCCAATAATCTCATTGTGCCCGAGGAGTGCGACAATCCCTCGAGCCGCCTGGACCGCTATACCAACCACTAGCAACAGAACAATGACGGTGCTGACTGAGCGATAGATGAGAAGCAACATGATGAGGATCACCGCGACGCTGACCGCGGTGATTAACAAAATCGTCCGATCGCCACTGCTAGCCGTGTCCGCAATGATCGCTGCCGAACCGGTGACATACGTTTTGACGCCGGGGGGCGCGGGAGTCTGATCGACGATTTGCCGAACTGCTGCTACCGATTCATTGCCCAGAGTCTCGCCCGGGCTCCCGGCCAGATCCAATTGCACGTAGGCAGCTTTTCCGTCGGCGCTTTGCGCCGCGCCCTGGGTAAGTGGATCGCCCCAGAAATCCTGGATGTGATAGACGTGGACCGAATCTTCTCGCAGTTTTTCAATCACCCGGTTGTAGTACTCATGCGCGTCGTTGCCCAGGGGTTGCTCGCCCTCCAAAAGCATCATTGCCGCATTGCCGGCCCCGGGTTGTTTGAAGGATTCGTTGACCCGAAGAGCCGCCTTGAAGGACGGCGCGTCCGTGGGGTTCAGTGCCACCGCATGTTCTCTGGCGACCTGGTCTAACGAAGGCAAGCCGACGCTCAAGGCGACCACCACCGCTAACCACGCCAGGATGATAGGAACTGACAGCCGATTAATCGTTCGCGCTACCAGTGGGCGACCGTTGCGCAGCAGATGATTACTCATGCGGCTTTCAGCAGACAGGAGGTGAAAGAGCTTACTTCGTGCGTGGTGATCTTCTCGGCCTTGACTGTCCCGCCTACCAAAATGCGGCAGCCGATGCTGCCACTGTCGCCCTGGGCAGCGACGCTTCCGATACTCGCCGCAGTCGTAATCGGGAACTCGAGCGACCACGGTAGGCTGACGCCGTCTTCATTGGACGGGTCTCCGTTGGCGTCGAAGAAGCTGATGTCTGCCACCGTCCCAGCTGGGCCGAAGACCTCGTACCTGATGTACTGAGGATTGAAAGGAACGGCCTGCACGTCATTGGTATCGCCGTATGTCGGGGATTTCTCAGAACCGAAAACGCCCTGCAATCGCGATACAGCTACGCCTCCGGCGGCCAGCACAACGATGATGACCAGCGGAATCCATAGCCTCCCCAGCAGCCTGACAATTTGGGAACCAGGGCTTCTCCGGCGCGTCCGAGATTTACCCGATTCTCGCCGTTGAGGTGCATCCTCGCGCGGCCGTCGGCGAAATCTGGATGTGATCGGTTTCTGGGGTGGGGGAGTGTCCGTTGGACCCGTGGTTGCCCCATTTGAGTGGTCTGGCTCGACGCCGGGCAGATTGCCGTCAAGCACCGCATCCACCCTTTCCGCCTCTCCACCCTGGTGTCCGTCTGGCATCAGCCAGAATATCCTTCCCGTTCGGTCGCGAAATCTCTCTGCGTTCGCCGCGAGATCGGAGCGTATCGGAAAGCGTTGAGATGGGAGTCAACCATGCCGGGTGGCATAGTATGAAGCTTTTTGAAACGTCACGACCGGAATGTAAGGGGACTGTCATGGCACGCCGAGATGCAAAATCGGCCCGCGACATTGCTCCCCCGAAATTCGGGCGTTCCCTGATCCGGTTACTCCCATTAGGCGCGTGATTTTTTAAGCCGTTCCGGTGGTGCCGTTTGCGCCTGCGGAACCGGCGGTGGCTCCGGCCCCGCCGGTACCGCCATTGCCGGCGGCGGGGGAGACACAGGTGGTCACATAGGCGTTGCCGCCGTTGCCACCGCCACCCCCGTTGCCGCCCCCGGAGTCGCCGGCTCCGCCGGTGCCGCCGTCCCCACCGGTGGAGCATCCGGGTCCATAGTTGTATGCGGCACCGCCGGCGCCGCCGGCGCCGCCGGTGGTGCCACCGACGCCACCCGCGCCACCGATGCCGCCGAAGGCGTCAGCCAATTGGCCGAACGGGTAATAGCCCATGATCGCGGCACCGCCCTGGCCACCCGCGCCGCCGGTGAGCGTGCCGACGCCGCCCGTTCCGCCGGCGCCGCCGAGAATGGTTCCGAGTCCGATACTGAGCGCGAGACCGCCTGCCCCGCCGTTACCCCCAACGACGCCGCTGCCGCCTACTCCGCCGTCACCGCCGATCAGGTCACCGCCACCGCCGGACCCCCCGTTACCGCCGTTGCCGCTGCCTGCGGTGTCGCCGCCGTTGCCGCCCGTGCCCGGGGTGCCCACTATGCCGCTGCCGCCGCCAGCCCCACCGTTTCCGCCGTCACCGGAGTTCGCGTCTCCGCCTCGACCACCGAACCCGCCGTTTCCGACGAATAACCCGCTGAACCCCCCCATCCCGCCGGCGCCGCCAGCCACGCCAGCATTCACGGCGGCTCCGCCCGCTCCACCGTTACCGCCGTTGCCAAACCAGACCGCCGACCCACCATTGCCGCCGACCGCCCCCGCTGCGCCATTTCCGCCGTTGCCGCCGTTGCCCACTAGCCCCGGGCTACCGCCGTTACCACTGCCAAAACCATTGCCGCCGTTGCCGAGGAAGAAGCCTCCGCTGCCGCCATTGCAGCTACCCGCAGCGCAATCGCCAGGGCTGGTGCCGTAGCTGTAGCCGTTACCAAAGAGCAGTCCGGCGTCGGGGTTGTCTTTGGTGCCATCGCCGAACCAGAGCGTGAAGAAGTCCGTGAGAGTTCCGGTCCAGGGCACTGTGGGCATCCGCGGGGCCCAGAGCGTAGTCATCGTCGCCAGCACGGGGGGGATGACCGTGCCGGTGCCCCCCGTGCCGTTGTTGCCGTTGGCACCGGTCGGTGCTCCGGCGCCGCCGTTGCCGCCGATTCCGGGGGTGGCGTCAGGAGCGAGGAGCGCGTGAGCGTCGCCGCCATTGCCGCCGGATCCGCCATTGATCGCCGCACCCTTTGACTAGCCGCCGGTGCCGCCGTAACCGCCGAAAGACAGACCGGTTCGGTAGTTGTTGGCCATTCCACCTCGACCACCGGTGCCTCCGGTATCACCCGTGCCGCCGGTGCCGCCTGTGCCGCCGATCGCGTTACCTGGGTTCCCCAGGGGGTAGTACCCGATTATCGCAGCACCGCCCTGGCCGCCGTTACCCCCGAGGGCGGTGCCGCCACCGCCGTCGCCGCCGTTGCCGCCGACCGTGTTTCCGAATCCGATGCTGATTGCGGCGCCGCCGCCACCGCCGTTGCCGCCGTTGCCGCCGCCCGAACTGTTTCCGCCGTTGCCGCCGTTGCCGCCCACAACGTCACTGCCTCCGCCGGCGCCGCCGTTGCCGCCGTTGCCGCTACCTGAACTGTCTCCGCCGTTGCCGCCATTGCCGGCGGCGCCGACATAGCCGATGCCTCCGCCGGCCCCGCCGTTGCCGCCATCACCGGTGGTCGCATCTCCGCCACGGCCACCCGATCCGCCGATACCGACGAACAATCCGCCGCTGCCACCGGATCCGCCGTTGCCTCCCGCTTGCCCGGCGTTGAGGGTGGATCCGCCGGCACCGCCGTTTCCGCCAAGGCCCAACCAGCTCGCCGATCCACCGTTGCCGCCCGCCTGTCCGGCCTGACCGTTGCCGCCGTTGCCACCGTTACCGACGATGCCACCGTTGCCACCGTTGCCGCCGCTGAAGCCGTTGCCGCCGGTGCCGAGCAGAAAGCCCGCCTGACCGCCGTTGCACGCACCACTGGTGCACGCACCCTCATACTGGGTGTAGGTGTATCCGTTACCCATCAGGAGTCCGGCATCGGGGTGGGCGGCGGTGCCGTCTCCAATCAAGACTGCCGTGAGGTCGTTGAGTGTCCCCGTCCACGGAAACAGGCCCGCTAACGAGGGCACCACTGCTACGGCCTGAGGTTCCACGGCGGGGGCTCGGGTAGAAGCGGCGGCGAAGCTTCTGGTGAGCGGGATCGGTGAGGCGACCGCCGCGGCGGCGAGCCGGCTTGTCAGCGCGGACCGCACGGGTGCCGACGCGCTAACCATGTCGGCGTTGGCAGCGCGGTTCAACCGTGTCGCTGCCGTCTTTGGCGGCGTGGCCGTACTCGGTGGAGTGGCTGTGCTCGGCGAGGAGGCCGCTGCAGCCGAGACCAGACCTGCAGGAGTGGGCGCAGTATGTGTCACTGCCGACACCGGGCCTGCACTGGCGGGAGGACGCAGCGTGGGACGGACAGCGATACCGTTACGTGTTGATCCGGTCGACCCAGCGTTGGCAGTCGATCGTGTCGACTGGGCGCTCGCGGCGCCCGGCTTGGTGCCAGCGGTGCCGTGGCTCGACGACGTGGAACCACCGTCGACGGGATCGGCGTGGGCGACGCCCGTCGCGGCGGCCAGCGAAGCGCAGAAACCGACGGTCACGGCACCGGCCCCGAGCCACGTCGAGATCTCGCTTCGATGCTTCTGGACGCGGTGACGACCCGCGGTGCGCTGAGACTTGCGTCTCAGTCGCTTGTCCGCACGATGCCTTGCCGCCACAGTTGATTCCTAGGTTTTTATTATATGACTCTAAGTATCCTAGCAGGGCGGGCCCAGCAGGTGTGTGCTGCTCAGGACCCCAGCATCATAGTCGACCGAAAGACTAGAGCAAAGCAGGTCGCTAATAGCCGAAATGCATCGCCGGTCCGGTTTCATGGGCCGGTTACTCCCATCGCGGGCTGACCATTCAGCGCCGCAAAACGCCACGTCAGGGTCTACCAGCTCGATTGGGGCGCTCATGGCCACTATTCAGGTTCCGCTTCCCGGCCACTGCTGCCGCCGGGGTTGGTGTCCTGGCAGTGCTGCGAACCGCCGTTGCCGTCGCCGCTGCGGTTTTGGCGGCGCTACGCGGGACCGATGCCACCCCGGGAATGGCGAGGCCGTTGATGTTGAAACCGGTGTTCGGTTGCCTGATGGTCGCATCTCTCTGGAAGATCGACCCCGCGAGTGTCAGCGGGCCGGGGCCGGCTGCCACCGTGTTGCGGTCGCCGAAGACGTTGAAGGCCCAGTTGGGCAGACCCGGCCCGACGGGCCCGTTCGCAGTCACCACATTATCGTTTCCAAGAATGTTCGCAGCGAGGTTGAAAAAGCCGTTCGATTCGACTCGGGCGGTGCCGCCTTCGCTTGCACCGCCGAACAGATTGAGAGCCAGACTGCCAAATCCGGTTGTGGATGTGACCGGGCTGCCGGCGCTGAAGGGCGAGATGCCTGCGGCGATGCTGAGCGAACCGACGGCATTCGACGTGCCGCGCCCCAGCTGCAACGCAATACCGAAGACGCCGGAGACGGCAGCTTGGTTTCCCAGCCCCTCGGCTACGCCGACCGCGATATTGCCGATGCCGAAGGTAGCCGTGGTCCCCGGGCCCAGTTGAAGGGCGATTCCGAAAAGAGAATTGAAACCCCCCGCGGTCGCGTTGTCACCGATCGCCGTTGCGAAGCTGAAGGCGCTGGGGCCGATCGTGACCGTTGAGGCGTTGGCATTCTTGCCGATCGCCAGCGAACCACCGAATAGCGTTGGAGCGTTCGCTACAGCGCCATCGCCGAGTGCGATCGCGTACGTCGTCAGGGTGCTGGTGCAGCCGTTGCCGTTGCCGATCCCGAACATCGAAAAGCAACTGGCCTCGGCGGGCGCCGCCCCTCCGAGCGCCCCAGTCGCAAGCGCCCCCGAGACGAGTGCACCCAGCAGAGCTCTGCCGGTAGGCCGAATCCTGTTCATGGGAGTCCCCTTCGCTGGTGTGGCGACCTTGCTCTGTCGGGTTTGAAAGCCCTCCACCCGCGAGAAAATGAGTGCAACACATTTGCTAGCCTTTTGTAAAGATAATGCCACGAACCATGCGCTAGCCGGTGGTATTCCCCATCCGTGTTCGCACGCCGGAATGTCCCGCGGCGCTAGGATCTTTTCAACCGCATCCCGACCGGGAAGACCTAGGAAGTAGGCATCGAAGCCCACGTGACGCCCCGCGAAACGACCGCCGCCGCGCACCTTCGCAGCAGCATGACTGTTCCGCCCGACCTCGTCATGGGTCTGCTGGGCTCCGCTGACGGGAACCTTCGCGCACTCGAAGCCAGCCTGGCCGCTGAGGTCCATGTGCGCGGCAACACCGTCAACCTCTCCGGTTCCGCCGCCGACGTGTCGCTGGCCGAGCAGGTGATCTCCGAACTCATCGCGATCGTCGCCGGCGGTCAGGCGCTGTCACCGGATGCCGTACGCCGCAGTGTGGCCATGATCTCCGGTGCCGATAACGCCTCACCCGCCGAGGTGCTGAGCCTGGACATCCTGTCCCGGCGCGGCAAGACCATCCGGCCCAAGACGCTCAACCAAAAACGCTATGTCGACGCCATCGACGCCAACACGATAGTCTTTGGCATCGGCCCGGCCGGCACCGGGAAGACTTATCTGGCCATGGCCAAGGCGGTCAACGCGTTGCAGACCAAGCAGGTCTCCCGGATTATCCTGACCCGCCCGGCGGTGGAAGCCGGTGAGCGCCTTGGCTTTCTGCCCGGCACGCTGAGCGAGAAGATCGATCCGTATCTGCGTCCGCTCTATGACGCCCTGCACGACATGATGGATGTTGAGGCCATCCCGAAGCTGATGGCTTCCGGCGTGATCGAGGTCGCTCCGCTGGCGTATATGCGGGGTCGCAGTCTCAATGACGCGTTCATCATCCTCGACGAGGCGCAGAACACCACTGCCGAGCAGATGAAGATGTTCCTCACCCGGCTGGGTTTCGGATCCAAGATCGTGGTCACCGGCGATATCACCCAGGTCGATCTGCACGGCGGTGCCAAGTCCGGTCTGCGGGCGGCGATGGACATCCTCCACGGCATCGCCGATATCCACTTCTCCGAACTCACCAGCGCCGACGTGGTGCGTCACCGCCTGGTGGCGGAGATCGTCGACGCCTACGCCAGGGCCGCGCAACAGCCTGGCCTGCCAACACGAGCGCACCGGCGCTCGTCACAGCGGTAGGACACACGCGATGAGTATCGAGGTGTCCAACGAGTCCGGGATGGACGTATCCGAAGAGGAATTGATCAGCGTCGCGCGGTTCGTCATCGCCAAGATGAAGGTCAACCCGAGTGCAGAATTGTCGATGGTGCTGCTGGATACCGACGCGATGGCCGATCTGCACATGCGGTGGATGGACCTGCCCGGGCCCACCGACGTGATGAGCTTCCCGATGGACGAACTCGAACCGGGCGGTCGCCCCGATGCCGCCGAGCCGGGGCCGGCGATGCTGGGTGATGTCGTGCTGTGCCCGCGGTTCGCCGAGCAGCAGGCTGCCACCGCCGGCCACAGCCTGGGCCACGAACTCGCACTGCTGACGGTGCACGGGGTGCTGCACCTGCTGGGCTTCGACCACGCCGAACCCGCCGAGGAGAAGGAGATGTTCGCGCTGCAACGTCAACTCCTCGAGGAGTGGGTCGCCGACCAGGTTGCGGCCTACCACCAGGACCGCCAGACCGAGAAGGACCGGCGACTGCTCGACAAGTCACGGTATTTCGACCAACCGTGACTGGACTCGCGCCGCTGTTTGGGTTGATCGCGCTCATCGCAGTAGGCGGTCTGTTCGCCGCTATCGACGCTGCGGTCAGCACGGTGTCGATGGCCCGCGTGGAGGAATTGGTTCGCGACGAGAAGCCGGGCGCGGCGCGGCTGGCCCGTCTTCTCGTGGACCGGCCGCGCTATATCAATCTTGTTGTGCTGCTTCGGATTGCGTGCGAAGCCAGTGCCACCGTGTTGCTTGTCTCCTATATCTACGACGATATCGGTCTGACCTGGGGCCTGATTGCGGCCGCGGCGATCATGACCGTGATCAATTTCGTTGTGATGGGTGTGGGTCCGCGAACGCTGGGCCGTCAGAACGCCTATCAGATCGCGCTGATTTCCGCGTTGCCCCTGCAGTTCATCTCGGTGCTGCTGACTCCGATCAGCCGGTTACTTGTTCTGCTCGGCAACGCGATCACGCCCGGTCGGGGCTTCCGCAACGGGCCGTTCGCCTCCGAGATCGAACTGCGCGAGGTGGTCGACCTGGCCCAGCAGCGCGGGGTGGTGGCCGACGATGAGCGTCGGATGATTCAGTCGGTATTCGAACTCGGCGACACCCCGGCTCGCGAGGTGATGGTGCCGCGCACCGAGATGGTGTGGATCGAGGACGATAAGACGGCCGGCCAGGCGACATCGCTGGCGGTGCGCAGCGGGCACTCCCGGATTCCGGTGATTGGCGAAAACGTCGACGACATCGTCGGCGTGGTGTATCTCAAGGACCTTGTCCGGCGGACGTATGGCTCCAACGACGCCGGCCGCGACACCAAGGTGATCGAGGTGATGCGCCCTGCGGTGTTCATTCCGGATTCCAAACCGCTCGACGATCTGCTTCGCGAGATGCAGCGTGACCGCATCCACATGGCACTGCTGGTCGACGAGTACGGCGCGACCGCGGGACTGATCACCATCGAGGACGTTCTCGAGGAGATTGTGGGTGAGATCGCCGACGAGTATGACACCGACGAGGTTGCGCCGGTGGAAGCTTTGGGCGACAACACATTCCGGGTGTCCGCGCGGCTGCCGATCGAGGATGTCGGCGAGCTCTACGACATTGAATTTGACGAGGATCTCGAGGTCGACACCGTCGGTGGACTGCTGGCGTTGGAGCTGGGCAGGGTTCCGCTGCCCGGCGCCGAAGTGGTCTCACACGGGCTACTGCTGCGCGCGGAGGGCGGCCGGGATCATCGTGGCCGGATGCGCGTCGGCACCGTCCTGGTCAGCCCGGCCGGATCGGACATCGACGGTGGGAAACATGGCTGAGTTCCGTTCCGGTTTCATCTGTTTGGTTGGCAGGCCCAACACCGGCAAGTCGACCCTGACTAACGCGCTCGTGGGCAGCAAGGTGGCGATCACGTCGAGTCGGCCGCAGACCACCCGCCACACCATCCGCGGCATCGTGCACAGGCAGGACTTCCAGATCGTCCTCGTCGACACTCCGGGACTGCACCGCCCGCGCACCCTGCTCGGAAAGCGGCTCAACGAACTGGTGCGGGACACCTACTCGGAGGTTGATGTGATCGGCCTGTGCTTCCCCGCCGATGAGACAATCGGCCCGGGGGACCGGTGGATCTTCGAACAGATCCGCGCGGTCGCCGCCAGGACCACCCTGGTGATCCTTGTTACCAAGATCGACAAGGTGACCAAGGACCGCCTCGCCGCGCAGTTGATGGCGGTCAACGAACTCGTCGGCGAGCACGCGGCAGCGATCATCCCGGTGTCGGCCACCACCGGCGAACAGGTGGAGGTGCTGATCGACGTGCTGGTCGATCAACTGTCCCCGGGGCCGGCGTTCTATCCCGACGGGGAACTGACCGACGAACCCGAAGAGGTGCTGATGGCCGAGTTGATCCGGGAGGCCGCGCTGGAGGGTGTGCGCGAC
>JAPLAO010000314.1 GCA_026393245.1 Mycobacterium sp.
GTCCGAAGATGATCTTGAAGCCCAGCCCGTTCTCGACGACGCCGAGCAGACCCGCGGTACCCCACAGCAGGATCAGCGCCACGCCGACCACCACCGGAGATACGGCGAATGGCAGGTCAATGACAGCCTGCAAAGCAGCCTTGCCCCGGAATCGCTTGCGCGCCAACAGCAATGCCGTGGGAACACCGAAGATAACGTTGAGTGGAACTACGATCGCAACCACCAGCAGCGACAGCTGCAGGGCCGACACGGCGGCCGGAGTGGTGATCGAGGCGAAGAACGCCCCCGGCCCCGGCTCGAACGTCCGCCATGCGATCAGACCGACCGGTATCACCAGCAGAACCAGAACATAGGCCAGCGCGATGAACCGCACGAGGTAGCGCGCCCCTGGCGACAGAATCACCGCGCCAACTCCTCACGTCTGGCCGCCCGCGATCCGAGCGTCCGCAACACCAGCAGAACCAGGAACGAGACCGTAAGCAGCACAATGGAAACCGCTGCCGCACCGGTGCGGTCATCGTTCTCGATCAGGGTGCGGATCCATTGCGAGGAAACCTCCGTCTCACCCGGTATGGCGCCGCCGATCAGGACGACCGAACCGAACTCGCCGATTGCTCGCGCGAATGCCAGTCCGGCACCGGATAACAGCGACGGAAGCAGTGCCGGCAGAACCACGCGCGCGAAGATCACCGGATTGCTGGCGCCCAGCGATGCCGCGGCCTCCTCGACTTCGTGGTCGAGTTCCATGAGTACCGGTTGAACTGAGCGCACCACGAAGGGCAGCGTCACGAACAGCAGGGCCACCCCGATACCCCACCTGGTGTGCTGCAGTTGAAGATTCACCGGGCTGCCAGGCCCGTACAGCGCCAGCATCACCAGACTCGCGACGATGGTGGGCAGCGCAAAGGGCAGGTCGATGACGGCGTCGACGAGTCTCCTACCGGGAAAGTCGTCGCGGGTCAGCACCCAGGCGACCAGCAGGCCGAAGATCGCGTTGACCACCGTGACACCCACGGCGACGGTCAGCGTCACCCGGAACGACGCGAGTGCCGCCGGCGAGGTGATCGCAGTCCAGAAAGCGCCCGGGCCGCCCTTGGCCGACTGCCACACGATCTCCGACAACGGCAGCAGGACGATCACACTCAGCCAGATCGACGCCGCGCCGGCAAGGGCGGGCGTCGAGTGGTCACGGCGGGCCCCAACACCAGACGGCCGACCCGAGTGGAACTCGGGCCGGACCGTCGTGGCGTGCGGGGCTGCCGTCATCCGGTGGCTTTCTTGTAGATCACGGTGATGGCGCCATTGTCCTTGTCGAACAGCGCCGAATCCACTGTCGTCCAACCGCCGAGGTCGGCGATGGTCCACAGCTTCTGCGGAGCCGGGAAATCGCTGGCGAAATCCGCCGCCACCGCCGGGTCGACCGGTCGGAAACCGGCCTGCGCCCAGATCTTCTGGCCTTCGGGGGTGAACAGGAAGTTCTTCAGCGCACCCGCCTTGTCGGTGTGGGCTCCAGTGCTCACCAGGGCCACCGGGTTATCGATCTTGAAGGTCTGCGGCGGGTTGATGTGCTCGACCTCTTTACCCTGGCGCTCGATGTTGATGGCCTCGTTCTCATAACTGATCAGAACATCGCCGGTGCCCTGCAGGAACACATCGGTGGCCTCACGTCCGGAGCCGGGGCGGGTCTTGACGTGGTCGGTCACCAATTGGGTGATGTAGTCGAGACCGGGTTGCTGATCTTTGCCGCCGTCACTCTTGGCGGCGTAGGGAGCGAGCAGGTTCCACTTAGCCGACCCCGAACTCAGCGGACTGGGCGTGACCACCTCGATGCCCGGAGCGAGAAGGTCATCCCAGTCCCTAATGTTCTTCGGATTGCCCTTGCGCACCACCAGGGACACCACCGAGCCGAATGGAATGCCCCTGGTGACATCGGCGTTCCAGTCGGCCGCGACCTTGCCGGCTTTGACCAGTCGGGTGATATCCGGTTCGACGGAGAAGTTCACAAGGTCGGCGGGCTTGCCGTCGACGACGGCGCGGGACTGGTCGCCGGATGCCCCGTAGGACGTCGTCACCTCGACACCCTTGCCCGCGGGGGTCGCGACGAACGCGGGAATGATCTTGCTCCACCCCGGTTCCGGAACGGCGTAGGCCACCAGGGTCAGTGTGGTGTCGGACTCGGGCGCATTACCGCCTCCGACGACGTCACTGGATCCGCCACCGCAGGCGGCGAGCACGGTGGTGGCGGTTGCCAGTGCTGCGGCACCTCGAAACTTGCGCAGAACCCGCGAAAGCGTGGTCATGAACAGCCTTTCCCATCGTCGGTTCTTATCGGACTCAAAGATCCGCCCCGACGGAGAAATGGTTTCCAGGCACCGTTCTCACCAACACCAAGCCGCAGGGCAGCAGAGGGTCAGAGACAACAACATGCAGAATCAGCAACGGCGTGCACACCAACGCCTGAGACCGCCGAGACATAGCGGGTAGCCGATTGCATGGCGCGAACGATAACACCCGATCTATCTGCGCGCATCATGCGGGCCTCGTGGTAAAGCCACGGGTCAGCGATTCAGCAACCAGACGATCAACACAAGCACGAGCAGAGCAATGAGTGCGATCCGCACCCGGGATCGGGGCATACCGGTCACCGACGGTCGCCGCGCAGTCGCCGAACCATCGCGATGCCATTGCCCAGGACAGCGTCGACAGCCACCGCAATGCCGTAGGCCACAGAACCACGGGCATGACGATCACGGTCTGCAGCACGAAGCCCAGGCCCGACAGCCATAACTCGGCGCTGTCCCACCAGTTCAGGAACCCGGCCACCGCTCCACCCTATCCTCGACAGCGGCCCAGCCGTTTCTCCGGCCGATTGGTGGACGCCGAGGGTCGCGACCGCCATGATGGCGTGATGGTTCAGCAGGCTTACGACGCGGACGAAGAACCCATGCAGTACCCACCCGCCGGGCCGCAGCGCAGTCCGTTCCCTCCGATTGCCGACTATGCGTTCCTGTCGGACTGCGAGAACACCTGC
>JAPLAO010000069.1 GCA_026393245.1 Mycobacterium sp.
ATCGGCAACGACAAGACCGGTGCGCTGATCGGCTTCACCTCGGCGCACTGCGGGGGCCCGGGCGCCCAGGTAGCGTCCGAGGCCGCACCGGACGGCGGTGTCATCGGCACCATGGTCACCGGTAACGACGGACTGGACTATGCGGTGATCCGGTTCGATCCCGCCAAGGTGACACCGGTGGCCAATTGGAACGGTTTCGCCATCAACGGCATCGGAGCCGACCCCACCTTCGGCCAGGTGGCCTGCAAACTGGGTCGCACGACGGGCTATTCGTGTGGCGTGACATGGGGACCGGGCGAGGAGCCCGGCACGATCGTCAACCAGGTCTGCGGCCGGCCCGGCGACTCCGGCGCTCCGGTGACGGTCAACAACGAGCTCGTCGGCATGATCCACGGGGCGTCCACCGACGCCATTCCGACCTGCATCATCAAATACATCCCGCTGCATACCCCGGCGATCACCATGTCGATCAACGCGATACTCGCCGACCTCGCGGCCAGGGATCGTCCGGGTGCCGGTTTCGTCCCAACGGCGACCCGCGCACCCGGCCCGGTCTAAGCCCGAACGGGCCGCGTCAGTTCTCGGCCTTACTCGAGCGGATGGCTTCGAACACGGTCGGGTCCACCAGGGTTGAGGTGTCACCGAGCTCGCGGCCTTCGGCGACGTCACGCAGTAGCCGACGCATGATTTTTCCACTGCGGGTCTTCGGAAGCTCTGGCACGACGTGAATCTCGCGAGGTCTGGCGATCGGCGAGATTTCCCGCGACACCTGCGCCCGCAATTCCTCGACCATCTGCTGCGGCGAGGTTTCGGTGTGATGGGCCTTGAGGATGACGAACGCGCAGATGGCCTGCCCGGTGTCGGCGTCGGTGGCGCCCACGACCGCAGCCTCCGCGACGCCGGCGTGACCGACCAGTGCCGACTCCACCTCGGCAGTCGAAATCCGGTGGCCCGAAATGTTCATCACGTCATCGATACGCCCCAGTACCCAGACCTCGCCGTCGCTGCCGTAACGCGCGCCGTCGCCGGCGAAGTACCAACCCTGTTCGGCGAACCGCGACCAGTAGGTCTCGACGAACCGCTCCGGGTCACCCCAGATACCGCGCAGCATCGACGGCCACGGTTTGTCCAGCACCAGGTAACCGGTGACGGGCTCGGCGTGCTCAGCGGCGGGCGGGAGTTCGTTGCCGTCGTCGTCGACGATCTTCGCCGAGATGCCGGGCAATGGGCGCATCGCCGACCCGGGTTTGCACGCGGTCACTCCGGGTAGCGGCGAGATCATCACCGCACCGGTCTCGGTCTGCCACCACGTGTCGACGACGGGCGTCTTATCAGCACCGAACACCAATCGGTACCACCGCCAGGCCTCGGGGTTGATCGGCTCGCCCACCGAACCCAGGAGCCGCAGGCTGGACAGGTCGTGGGCGAAGGGGATCTCACGGCCCCACTTCATGAACGTCCGAACCAGCGTGGGGGCCGTGTAATAGATTGTGACACCGTACTTTTCAATGATCTGGAAGTGCCGGTGCTCATTGGGTGACGCCGGTGTTCCCTCGTAGATCACCTGGGTGGCGCCGTTGGATAGCGGACCGTAGGTGATGTAGCTGTGGCCGGTCACCCAACCGATATCGGCCGTGCACCAGTACACGTCAGTCTCCGGTTTGATATCGAACACGTAATTGTGTGTGTACGACACCTGCGTCAGGTAGCCGCCGGAGGTGTGCATGATGCCCTTGGGCTTTCCGGTGGTGCCCGATGTGTAAAGCAGGAACAGTGGATGCTCGGAGTCGAACGCTTCCGGGGTGTGCTCCGGCGAGGCGCCGTCCA
>JAPLAO010000222.1 GCA_026393245.1 Mycobacterium sp.
AGCGGCGCTTGGCCGGAGCCCTGCGAGCCGGAGCCTTCTTCACGACGCGCTTGACTGCGACCTTGCGGACCGCGGCCTTCCGAACGGCCTTCTTGACGACCCGCTTGACGGCGGCCTTCCGGACGGCCTTCTTGACGACCCGCTTGACGGCGGCCTTCTTGACGACCCGCTTGGCGGGAGCCTTCTTGACGGCCCGCTTGGCCGGAGCCTTCTTGACTGCCTTCTTGACGACCCGCTTGACGGCGGCCTTCTTGACGACCCGCTTGACGGCGGCCTTCTTGACAGCCTTCTTGACGACCCGCTTGGCGGCGGCCTTCTTGACGACCCGCTTGACGGCGGCCTTCTTCGCCGGAGCCTTACGGGCAGGAGCCTTCTTGACAGCTTTCTTTACAGCCACAGTGCTCTTCCTTACTGCGCCATCAGCAGCGCCTCGTTTTACAGCCGGACCTTCGGAACGCGGGGACGGACGTCGGCTTAACCTTCACCGTCTCACCGGTGCGGGGGTTACGCGCGACACGAGCAGCACGGCGACGTCGTTCGAATACACCGAATCCGGTGATTGTCACGCTTTCACCTTTTTGCACAGCGCGAACGATGGCGTCGATCAAGTGCTCGACGGCGTCGGTCGCCTGCCGGCGATCGGTTTCGAGTCTCGCCGTGAGAAGTTCGATCAACTCTGCTTTGTTCATTCAGATCCTCCGAAACAGTGGTCCGCTCTGGACCGACTGAAAAACACGGTAAACCCTCAGAACCCAGATATCCATGAGCCACGCGCAATTTCAGCAAAAACTCGCGGAAATTTTTTCACGAGTTTTGCCGCGCGTACGCGCACATTTCAGTGTTGTCGCGACGTGCGAGGCACAACTTCGCAGGCTTGCTGAACCGTTCAGCGGTCGAGCGTGATGTGTGGTTTCCAATTCGGACGTGCCGCTTCGAAGGCTTCGATTTCCGAAAGTTTTCGCAGCGTAAGGCCGATATCGTCGAGTCCCTCAAGAAGTCGCCATGCGGTGTAGTCGTCAATTGCGAACGGCACCACGACTGTTCCGGCTGCGATGGTTCGGTCTTTGAGGTTGACGGTGATTTCCAACCCCGGACTCTGCTCAATGAGCTTCCAGAGAAGTTCGACATCATCTTGCGACACTTCGGCCGCCAACAACCCTGCCTTGCCCGCGTTGCCGCGAAAGATGTCGGCGAAACGTGGCGAGATCACCACTCTGAAGCCGTAGTCCATCAATGCCCAGACCGCATGCTCGCGTGAGGATCCGGTGCCGAAATCAGGCCCCGCGACCAATACCGAACCGCGATCGAAAGGACTCAGATTGAGGATGAAGGCGGGATCGTTACGCCACGCGGCGAACAATCCGTCCTCAAAACCCGTCCGGGTGACGCGCTTGAGGTACACCGCGGGGATGATCTGATCGGTGTCGACATTCGATAGGCGCAGCGGCACACCGATTCCGGTATGGGTGCGAAAGGCTTCCATTTTTTGTCTCCGTGTTCAGATATCGAGATCAGCGGGTGATGACAGCGTGCCGCGTACCGCGGTGGCGGCGGCGACGTCCGGCGACACCAGATGAGTGCGACCCCCCTTGCCCTGGCGACCCTCAAAATTCCGGTTGGACGTCGACGCACAACGCTGCCCGGGCGAGAGTTGGTCGGGATTCATGCCCAGACACATCGAGCATCCCGCCTGCCGCCACTGCGCCCCGGCTGCGACGAAGATCTCACCGAGTCCCTCGGATTCAGCTTGGGCTCGCACTCGCATTGACCCGGGAACGATCAGCATCCGGATCCCATCGGCCACATGGCGGCCACGCAGCACCTCGGCCACCGCACGGAGATCCTCAATACGGCCGTTGGTACACGAGCCCACGAAGACGGTGTCGACGGCGATATCGCGCATCGGTGTTCCCGGGCGCAGGTCCATGTATTCCAGCGCCTTCTCGGCGGCCTGCCGCTCACCGTCGGTGGCCATCATCTCCGGGTCCGGCACCGCCCCCGACAGCGGTACGCCCTGTCCGGGGTTGGTACCCCAGGTGACGAATGGGCTCAGCGTCGTCGCGTCGATGTAGACCGCGGTGTCGAACTGAGCGCCCTCATCGGTGCGGAGGCGATCCCATGCGGCAACCGCCGCGTCCCACTCGGCGCCGGTCGGCGCGTGGTGGCGGCCACGCAGATACTCAAACGTCGTCGCATCGGGAGCCACCATCCCGGCCCGCGCGCCGGCTTCGATACTCATATTGCAGATCGTCATCCGGCCCTCCATCGACAGCGATTCGATGGTGCTCCCGCGGTATTCGATGACATGCCCCTGGCCGCCGGCGGTGCCGATCTTGGCAATCACCGCCAGAATGATGTCCTTGGCGGTCACGCCAGGCGGCAACTGCCCGTCGACATTGACCGCCATCGTCTTGAACGGACGCAGCGGAAGAGTCTGGGTGGCCAGCACGTGTTCCACTTCCGAGGTTCCGATGCCCATCGCCAGTGCACCGAACGCACCGTGGGTCGAGGTGTGACTGTCGCCGCAGACGATCGTCATACCGGGTTGGGTCAGACCCAACTGTGGACCCATCACGTGCACGATGCCCTGCTCCGGGTCGCCCATGGAATGTAATTCGATACCGAACTCCGCGCAGTTGCGCCGCAACGTGTCCACCTGGGTCCGCGACACCAGGTCGGCAATCGGCTTGTCGATATCGACGGTGGGCACGTTGTGATCCTCGGTGGCCAGCGTCAAATCGGGCCGTCGCACACCCCGCCCCGCGAGCCGCAGCCCGTCGAAGGCCTGCGGACTGGTGACCTCGTGGATCAGGTGCAGATCGATGTAAATCAGGTCGGGCTCAGTTGCGCCACCCGACACCACGGCATGGTCTGCCCACACCTTCTCCGGCAGAGTTCTCGGTTCATAAGCCATTGCTTGAGTCTCGCAATCTCACTATCTGGGACGCTAGTATCTTCATGTGGGAAATGATGATGTGCGAAATGATAGCGGCATCGGCGTCCTCGACAAAGCGGTGGGTGTGCTGCACGCGGTCGCCGAGTCCGGCTGTGGTCTGGCCGAACTCTGCGAACGGACCGGATTGCCGCGGGCCACGGCGCATCGACTGGCTGCCGGTCTGGAATTCCACCGCCTGCTCACCCGCGACGATGCCGGTCGCTGGATCCTTGGCCCGGCACTGGCCGAGTTGTCCGCCCGCGTCAACGATCCACTGCTGGCCGCCGGTGCCGCGGTTTTACCGGGACTTCGCGAGATCACCGGCGAGAGTGTCCAGCTTTACCGTCGCGAAGGCAACACGCGCGTCTGCGTCGCGACACTGGAACCCCCTGCGGGCCTTCGCGATACCGTCCCACTCGGGGCGCGCCTGCCTATGACTGCCGGCTCGGGCGCCAGGGTGCTGCTGGCCTACAGCGACGCGGCGACCCGACAGGCCGTGCTGGAATCAGCGAAGTTCACCGAGCGCACCCTGGCCGAGGTTCGCCGCCGCGGCTGGGCGCAGAGCGCGGCCGAACGCGAACCCGGCGTGGCAAGCGTCTCGGCTCCGGTGCGCGACCGCGACGGTGTGGTGATCGCCGCAGTGTCGATATCCGGCCCGATCGACCGGATGGGCCGGCGCCCGGGTGACCGGTGGGCGGCGGATCTGCTGGCCGCCGCGGAGTCGCTGACCCGACGCCTGTGACCGTCGGCGGCCTGAGACACTGTCGTTCATGGGAAGCAAGCAACGCAATCAGATCGTCATGACCGACGAGGAGATCACCGAATTCGTCGCGCGCAGCCGAACCGGCACGATGGCCACCATCGGCCCGGACGGCCAGCCGCACCTGGTGGCGATGTGGTACGCCGTCCTCGACGGCGAGATCTGGGTGGAGACGAAGGTCAAGTCGCAGAAGGTGGTCAACCTTCGCCGGGATCCGCGGATGAGCTTTCTGATTGAGGACGGAATGACCTATGACGGTCTGCGCGGGGTGTCGTTTGAGGGCGTCGCAGAGATCCTCGACGATCCCGACACCATCTTCGCCGTCGGCGTCAGTGTGTGGGAGCGCTACAACGGGCCCTACACCGACGACCTCAAACCCGCGGTCGACATGATGATGAACAAGCGCGTCGCGGTGCGCATCGTCACCAATCGGGTCCGGTCCTGGGATCACGGCAAGTTGGGTCTGCCCGCCATGCCGCTGGCCGGTTCGACGGCACCCGCGCAGTAGTACCTGCGCCGGGAGCGCCCCCGGCACTCCCACGGCGAGCAGACGCAAAGTGTCCGCGATACGCCGTTGGAAATGAGCTTTTGCGTCTGCTCGCGCTGAAGGGTGCGGAAAAAAGTACCCCCGATGGGATTCGAACCCACGCTACCGCCGTGAGAGGGCGGCGTCCTAGGCCGCTAGACGACGGGGGCTAGAACAATCTGCGACAGTGCCGCGAAGCACGCCGGTACGTCAGCATATCGCAGCGGCAAAGGCCGACATAATTGCTGGGGTACCAGGACTCGAACCTAGAATGGCTGTACCAGAAACAGCTGTGTTGCCAATTACACCATACCCCATTGGCGACCTATAACAGCTGGTCAAGACCAGCTATCGACGGACGAATTGCAGACTACCAAAGATTCTCAGTGCGCCCCGTCGCGGGCCGTGCGAAGCCGGCCCAGGCTGCGGCTGCGGCCTAATAGTTCCAGCGACTCATACAACGGCGGGCTGACGGTGGACCCGGTCACCGCGACGCGGATGGGGCCGAACGCCTTGCGCGGCTTGAGGCCCAACCCGTCGATCAAAGCCGCCTTGAGCGCCTCTTCGATACCGGCCGAGGTCCACGCCGGTACAGCGTCGAGCGCCGCACATGCGGAGTCGAGCACGCCCGCCGCGTCGGCGCCGAGTTCCCTGGCCGCTGCGGCGGGGTCGATGGCGTAGCACCCATCGTTGAAGAACTTCATCAAATCCCATGCATCCGACAGCACGACAATGCGGGTCTGCACCAGCGCGGCGGCCGTTGCGAAACCCGCCTCGTCCAAGCCGGTGTCGTACCCGTGGACGTCGAAGAAGGAACGCAGCCGGGCGGCGAACTCCGCCTCGCTCAAACGACGGATGTGTTCGGCGTTGATGGCGTCGGCCTTCTTCTGATCGAATCGGGCCGGATTGGAATTGACGTCGATGACGTCGAAGGCGCGCACCATCTCCTCGAGGCTGAAGATATCGTGATCGTCGGCGATCCCCCAGCCCAGCAGCGCCAGGTAGTTCAGCAGGCCCTCGGGCAGGAAACCGCGGTCGCGGTGCAGGAACAGATTCGACTGGGGATCGCGCTTCGACAGCTTCTTGGTGCCCTCCCCCAGAACCGTTGGCAGATGGGCATACTCGGGTACGCACTCGCCGACGCCGATCCGGATCAGCGCGCGGTGCAGCGCGATCTGCCGGGGTGTCGACGGCAGCAGATCCTCACCGCGCAGCACGTGGGTGATCTTCATCAACGCATCGTCGACCGGGTTCACCAAGGTGTACAGCGGATCCCCGTTGGCACGAGTGAGTGCGAAGTCCGGCACGGTGCCGGCGCCGAACGTCGTCTCACCGCGCACCAGGTCACCCCAGCTGATGTCCTCATCGGGCATTCGCAGGCGCAGCACCGGCTTGCGACCCTCGGCGATATAATTGGCACGCTGCGCCTCGGTGAGGTCACGGTCGTAATTGTCGTACCCCATCTTCGGATTCCGGCCGGCAGCGAGATGACGAGCCTCCACCTCTTCTGGCGTTGAATAAGCCGGATAGACCTCGCCAGCCGCCACCAGTCGCGCCACCACGTCGCGGTAAAGATCGCCGCGTTGGGACTGCCGGTACGGACCGTACGGCCCACCGACCTCGGGACCCTCGTCCCAATCCAGACCCAGCCAGCGCAGCGCGTCGAGGATCGCGGCGTAACTCTCCTCGGAATCACGCGTCGCGTCGGTGTCTTCGATGCGGAACACGAATGTCCCGCCGGTGTGCCGGGCATAGGCCCAGTTGAACAAAGCCGTACGCACCAAACCGACATGCGGAGTTCCCGTCGGCGACGGACAGAACCGTACGCGTGCAGGCGTGCTCATCACTTGCCTTTCCGGACCACGGGGTTGGTCAGGGTTCCGATGTCCTCAATGGTGATGCTGACGGTGTCGCCGTCTTCGATCGGCCCGACGCCGGCGGGTGTTCCGGTGAGGATCAGGTCGCCGGGCAACAGGGTCATCACCGCCGACACCCACTCAATGATGACGCCGATATCGTGGATCAACAGCGAGGTGCGACTGTCCTGCCGCACGACCCCGTTGACCTCGGTGCGGATCCGAAGATCCACAGGGTCCAGATCGGTGACAATCCACGGCCCCACCGGACAGAAGGTGTCGTGGCCCTTGGCCCGCATCCACTGTCCGTCGGCCTGCTGCTGATCACGGGCTGAGACGTCGTTGGCGATCGTGTAGCCGAGAATGTTCTCGGCTGCCCGCGCGGCGGAGACGTCCTTGCATGGCCGGCCGATCACCACCGCCAGTTCGCCCTCATGGTGCACCGGAGAGGCGTTGGCGGGCAATTGAATCGGAATGCCGGGTCCGATGATCGCGGTGTTGGGTTTGAGGAAGATGATCGGATCCTCCGGTGCGGCAGCACCGCCCATCTCGATGACGTGATCGAGGTAGTTCTTGCCCATGCAGACCACCTTGCTGGCAAGGATGGGCGCCAGCAGTCGCACATCCGCCAGCGGCCACGACCGGCCGGTGAAGGTGGGAGTGCCGAAGGGGTGCTCGGCGATCTCGCGGGCAACTTCGGCATCCGCGTCACCTTCTACGCTGACAAAGGCGACCCCGTCGGGGCTGGCGATACGACCGAGGCGCATTTGTGACAGCCTAGTGGCGCGACGACCCCCTCGCGAACGTGCACAAACCACCCCCGCGCGGCGGCGTGTCGGCGGGCCGACACGCACGCTCGCGTTACAGCCGGGCGCGAATCCGCTCGCCCACCTCGGCCGTCGACAGCTTGGCATCACCGCGGGTGGCCAGGTGGTCGGCGACCGCGGCGTCGACCCGCGCGGCTGCGGCGCCCTCACCGATGTGGTTCAGCAGCAGCGCGACGCTCATCACCGCGGCGGTCGGATCGGCGATGCCCATGCCGGCGATATCGGGCGCACTACCGTGCACCGGTTCGAACATAGACGGGTTGGTCCCGGTGGCGTCGATATTGCCGCTGGCGGCCAAGCCGATTCCGCCGCTGACGGCGGCGGCCAGGTCAGTGATGATGTCACCGAAGAGGTTGTCGGTGACGATGACGTCGAACCGGCCGGGATCGGTGACCATGTAAATGGTGGCCGCGTCGATGTGCTGATAGGCCACCTCGACGTCCGCGTACTCGGCGCCGACCTCGGCCACCACCCGCGACCACAGCCCACCGGCGAAGGTCAGCACGTTGGTCTTGTGCACCAGCGTCAGGTTCTTGCGGCGCTTGGCCGCCAGGTCGAACGCGTACCGCACCACCCGGGTGACGCCGAACGCCGTGTTGAGACTGACCTCGGTGGCGACTTCATGCGGGGTACCGGCCCGGATTGCGCCGCCGGTTCCGGTGTAGGGGCCCTCGGTTCCCTCTCGCACCACGA
>JAPLAO010000328.1 GCA_026393245.1 Mycobacterium sp.
GTGCGAACACGTACACCAGCACCATGGTCGCGATCTTCTGCGGGATCAGCCAAACCACGACGAACTGCCAGGCGTACGGCGAGAGCAGGAAGCCCACCTGGATTCCGACGTAGAGCGCCAGCGCGCCCACCAGCATCGCGCGCTCGCGGCGCGGCCGGGTCGACCACATCTTGGTGACATACCAGTGCGCCCACACCCATTCCGGCGCCATACACACCAACGGCAGCAACCACTTTGGGGCATCGACGAACAACAGGTCGGGGTCGCGGTCGGGGTCGCCGACCCAGCGATGATGTTCCATGTGCAGCGCCCGGTACACCGTGGTGCTCAGCCCGGGGATGAAGATCAGCGCGGACACGGTCCCGATGACATTGTTGAGGTGTTGATTGCGCGACGCGGCCTCGTGCACCGCGTCATGCAGCGGGGTGAAACTGGTGTAGATCGCGAACTGGTTGAGCACCATCATCAGTAGCAGCGGGATGTGGCCACTCAGGTAGGCCCACGTGGAGGTGACGAATACCCCGTACGCCATCACCACCAACCCGATGTGCGGCACCGACCACACCGGTCGGCGTGCCAGCGCCGGATACTGCGGATCGGCGACGACCGCGGCCAGCACCTGCCGCACGGATGGGTTATCGGTGATTGTCACGAGTGGCGCTCTTTCGGTCGTGATGGTCAACGCCCGGGCAGGCAACGCCCGGACGTGAGATTCAATATAAACCGCGCTTGCGGGCGGTATCGCACGCAGGATCAGGCCATGGCGCGTCTTCCATCTCACCCCCGCTCCGACGGGCTGAACAGCCACGTCGAGGGCAGACGGTTTCACTGCGCGCGAAACAGGTGGCGCTTTCTTGTAATGGTGTAATCATGTAATTATGAAATCATCTTCTCGTCGGGTTGACCCCGCTGAAATCGCCGACTGGTTCGCCGGTCGATTGCCCACCGACTGGTTCGCCGGTGAGCCCGCGGTCACAGTGGATCGTGAGGAGATCACGGTCATCGGCACCCTGCCCGCGGACGGCGACGCGGAGACGTCGTCGCGTGCATCGGGCCGGGCCGCACGGTTCCGAGAGGACACCCGCAGTGAGCGCATCCGGATCGCCGAGGAGGCCCAGCAGCAGTTCGGCCGGACAGTGTCCTGGGGTGTCGAGTTCGGGGACCCCGCAGCACCAGAGCGAATCCTGTTCACCCACATCGCGGTTCCGGTGATGACCCGGCTCAGGCAACCCGAGCGCCGGGTGCTCGACACCCTCGTCGACGCCGGGGTGGCCCGTTCCCGCGCGGACGCGCTGGCCTGGTCGGTGCGACTGGTCGGCGAACACACCGAGGAGTGGCTGACGAAGTTGCGCGCCGCGATGGAACAGGTGGACGACGTCCGTGCGCAGGGACCCGAACTGTAAAACCCGTATCCCCAACGATGCCGGAAACAGTGCGGGGATTCACCGGTGTGTACGAAGCCGACGGCACTCTGCAGCCCGGTCACCAACCTGGCGATCGCCCGTCGGGCAGAGACTTCAGGACACCTGCGCGCCCAGAACCCGGCGCAGACCGGCGGCAGCCCGGTCACCGATCTGGCCGAACACCAGCCGTAGGCCCATGTCGCCTACGCGCAGAACACCATTCAAGCGCAGATCTGCGTCGTAGGTGACGACAGACCCCGTGCCGTCCGGCTCGACCGTGATCCGGTCGATCGACGTGAACACGATGCTGCGGGCCACCACGAGCAGGTTGCGCGGGGCATCGTATTCCTCGGTCAGGTACCGCAATGTCAGGTCGGGGCTGGGGCCAAGGCCGGCGACGGTGACGTCGAACACGGCGTCCTTGCCGCCGCCCGAGCCCTGCACTTGCTTGACAGCCTTCACGCCGGGATCCCACTCGGCGAAGTTGCGGAGGTCGGCCATATAGGCAAATACCTGCTTCGGAGTCTTCGCGGTCTTCACCGTTGTCACGTAGCGCGCCATGGGTGGCCTACGACCACTCCGCGAGCACGCGCATCTTGCCGGCCTTCACCGCCGCATCCCGCCGCAGCTTCTTGAGTTGCGGGGCGAATACGTTGTGGTCGTTGTCCTGAATGTTCAGCGGCAGATCGAGTGCGTTGAGCAGTTTGGCTTCGAGGTACCACGGCTCGGGATGCAGGACCCAGGACACCGACGCATTGTCGGCCATCCACTGGGTCAGGACGGCTTCGCCGCCGGCGAAGGTCTGTCGCTTGCCCGAACCGATCCGGCGCAGCGCAAAGCCCAGTTGATCACCGAGCAGAACCCCGAGCGACTTGCGCAGTGTGGAGCCGTCTGCGCTCGCATTGCCTGCGCCGAAGTGATAGCGGATGCGCTTGCGCAGATCCTGGGGGACCTGCGGCTTGCCATCCGCTCGCGGCGGGCCGGGGCTGACTCCGACGTAGAGCAGTGTCAATCCGTCCCGTTGTTCGCAGCCGGAGACATCGATCTCGCCAGGGATGTCACGGAACCACCAGCCGTGGGCCCCCGATTCGCCGGGCACCGGAGACGGCTCGGCGAAGATCTCATCACGCGTATATCGCTGAGCCGCCGAAAAATTGGCGACGGCGTTTGCGCCCCGCTTCGCAGACATCGACTCAGCCATGCAGCCCAGCGTAATCGCGGCTGGATGCCGTCACCGCAGCACGGCCACCAACATGGCGATCGCCAGTGCCGCCCGGCAGGTCCAGGCGGTGGTGCGGATCCAGTTGGTCGCGACCAGCCGATCAAGAGTCGCCTGATCGAAGTGTGCATTGAGTCGTTCGTGCAATGGAGCCGAGACGAACGCCGTCGTGCCGATCGCGATCGCCTCGACACCGGCTCCCGCCCACGGCAACCACCAGGGCAGGCCGGCGGGTGGGGCAAAGAGGAATGCGAGCACGCACACACCCTCGATGAGCATCAGCGGCCCGACCACCCACGAGATGCGCGTTTGGTGTGCGGTTTCGAAGCGGGCGAACTGCTCACCGGAAACGAAACGCATCAGCGGGTAGTGCACGACCTGCATGACCCAGATCACCCCGAACATCCCCACCGAGCCGACTACCTGTGCGATGGCGGCGATTTCGGCGATGCGGGGGTTCACATCTGGACCTCGGCCACCACGGCGAAGTGATCGGTGGCCCACACTCCGTCGACTGCGTCGTTACCGGCCAGGAAGCAGCGGTCAACGTGGCCGGCACCGGGTCGGCGCGGGGTGGATACCATCACGTAATCGAGTCGGCGGTGCGGATGAATGGCGAGGCGGGGAACCAGCGGGTTGCGCGCCGACCAGGTGTGCCCCGGGTCGGTATTGCCCGCCGCGGTCCAGGCGTCGACGAGGGTGAACGCGGGTATCGGTCCGGCAGATAAGCCTGTGGCGCAACGGTATTCGTCGGATTCCGGGGTGCAGTTCAAATCACCGGCGAGGATGGCGGGCAGTGATTCGCGTCGCTGGGCCTCATCGCCGAGCACCTCGGCGAGGTGTTTCATGATCGCGGTCAACTGGACGCTTCGCCGCGCCGAGTTTTCGAGTCCGTGCTCGATGTGGGCGCCGGCCGCAATGAACTCACCGCCGTCGGCGTCGGGCCGGTGTACCCGGGTCACCACTGCGTGGCGCCACGTCGGCTCGCCGTGCTCGTCGGGCAGCGGGCAGAGCCGTTCGATGGTGAGCGGCCATCGGGACAGCACCGCGTTGACAACCCAGTACGGCGCCTCGGGGTAGCGGTCGAACCCGGCCAGTTCTGCGGCCGTCA
>JAPLAO010000115.1 GCA_026393245.1 Mycobacterium sp.
AAGCTTCGGCGGGCTTCGACGTCCTCACCCATCAGGATCGAGAACAACTCATCGGCGGCGGCCGCGTCGTCGAGGGTGATCTGGCGGAGCAGCCGGGCAGCAGGGTCCATGGTGGTCTCCCACAGTTCCTTGGCGTCCATCTCACCGAGGCCCTTGTAGCGCTGGATGCCGTCGTCTTTGTTGATCTTCTTCCCCGCCGTCAGCCCCGCCTCCAGCACGGCGTCGCGCTCGCGTTCGGTGTAGACGAATTCATGCTCACTGCGCTGCCACTTGAGCTTGTACAGCGGCGGCTGGGCGAGGTAGACGTGGCCGCTCTCAATCAGTGGCTTCATGAACCGGAACAGCAGTGTCAACAACAGCGTCGTGATGTGCTGGCCGTCAATGTCGGCGTCGGCCATCAGGACTACCTTGTGGTACCGCAGCTTGGTGAGGTCGAACTCGTCGTGAATACCGGTGCCCAGCGCGGTGATGATCGACTGGACTTCGGTGTTCTTCAGAACCCGATCGATGCGGGCCTTCTCGACATTGATGATCTTGCCACGCAGCGGCAGGATGGCCTGGAACATCGAGTCGCGGCCGCTCTTGGCGGAGCCGCCGGCCGAATCACCCTCCACCACATACAGTTCGCACTGCTTGGGATCGGTGGACCGGCAGTCGGCCAGCTTGCCGGGCAGGCCGCCGATGTCGGTGGCGCTCTTGCGGCGCACAAGCTCGCGTGCCTTGCGAGCGGCCATCCGGGCCTGGGCCGATGAAACCGCTTTGTTCAGAATCGTTTTGGCATCTGACGGGTTGGCTTCGAACCAGTGCGTCAACTGCTCGTTGCAGATCTTCTGCACGAAGGACTTGACCTCGGTGTTGCCCAGTTTGGTTTTGGTCTGCCCCTCGAACTGTGGATTGGCGACCTTCACCGAAACCACAGCGGCCAGGCCCTCTCGGATGTCGTCGCCGGTAAGGTTCGGGTCCTTCTCTTTGAGGATCTTCTTGTCCTTGGCGTACTTGTTGACCACGGTGGTCAGTGCAGCCCGGAACCCCTCCTCGTGCGTACCGCCCTCGTGGGTGTTGATGGTGTTGGCGAAGGTGTGGACGGACTCCTGATAGCCGGCGTTCCACTGCATCGCGACCTCCACTTCGTGGCCTTCGCCCTTGCCGGAGAAATCCACGATGCTGTTGGTGATCGCCTGTTTGGTGCGGTTGATGTGCTTGACGAAGTCGACTAGGCCATCGGCGTAGTGGAAGGTGCGGCGCATGATCTTCTTGGCCGGCTTCGACTTTTCGGCTGCGATCTCCTCGGCCGACTTGGGTGCCTCGGCGGTGTCGCTGACGACCTCGTCGACGACTTCCTCGGGGGTTACTCTTTCGTCGGTGAGATTGATGGTCAGGCCCTTATTCAGGAAGGCCATCTCGCGCAGGCGCTGCTCGACGGTGTCGAAGTCGTAATCGGTGGTTTCGAAGATATTCGGATCAGCCCAGAATCGGATCGTGCTGCCGTTCTTCCCAGTGGCCTCGCCCTGCTTGATGTTGCCGGGGATGGAATGGTCATAGGTCTGGAACCACTGGTGGCCGTCGCGGCAGATATCAGCCTCGAGCCGGGTGGACAGTGCGTTGACCACCGAAACGCCGACCCCGTGCAGGCCGCCCGAGACCTGGTAGGCGCCTTCCTCGAACTTTCCGCCGGCATGCAGGACTGTCATGACCACGTCGATAGTCGGGACACCGGACTCGTGCATCGCCACTGGGATACCGCGACCGTTATCGGTGACTTCCACACCACCGTCGTCGAGAAGCCGAACGTCGACCTGATCGGCAAATCCAGCCATCGCCTCGTCGACGGCGTTGTCGACAACCTCCCAGACCAGATGGTGTAGTCCGCGTCTACCGGTTGAACCGATATACATTCCGGGGCGTTTACGGACAGCGTCAAGCCCCTCGAGAATCTTGATGGAGGCTGCACCGTATTCGTCGTCTTTTTTCTTCTTCGGGGCAGCCACGATCGAACAGATCTCCTCAGAATTAGCAGGCGAGCGACGGGCGGCCACTCGAGCGTTTGATCACAGTCTACCGGGAACAGGGGACAGGACCGATTCAGCATCGGCGTTTCTGCACACCTAATTGCGCCGTGCACGGAATATCTCGGGTCAAGATGCCTCCGGACGCTTGACGCGCGCGCTAGCGACCTCCCTGTGGCGCTGAGGCGACTGTGATAACGGGGTTTAGCCGTAGGTATCCCGGGGACCCCGGCCCGAGATATGCCATGGGCCCTTGCGCCACGACGGAGCGGTGGGCCCGGTGATTTTCAGCGCGGTCACCACGCCGTCGCCGACCGCCGCGGCGATCTTGGCCAGCAACTGGGCCTGCACCATCCGCAACTGGGTGGCCCAGGCTGTCGACTCGGCCGAGACGCTGAGTACGCCGTCGCGCAGGACTGTGGGCTGGGCGTGTTCGGCGATCTGTTCGCCGACGACGGTGGCCCACTGGGCGAATACGGTTCCTTCGGCGATATGCGGCGACCACCCGTTGGTTGCGGCCAGATCACGGGTGGCCCGGCCCAGGGGTTGTGGGTCGCGGGCGTCCGGACCTGCCCCAGACCAGCGCCGTCGGCTGTCGCGCGCGGTGTTGCGACGCGTGTTCGGCGATATGCGGCCCCGGCCGACCTCCTTACCCATACCGCGAGCAGCAGACCGGGCCTCTTCGAGCGCCCGGCGGACCAGGTCCATTCCAGGTAGAGCCGCCAGGTGCTCGGGCGGGGTGGGAAGGTCCCCGGGCATGTCACCGGGAGGGGGGACGGATGGACGGACGGGAAGGTCGTCTTCGCTCACGTTGCCACCCCCGAAGCACGGCCACTCTCATCATCGTGGAGCGTGATGCCGATCCGGGTGGCATCCCAGTCCTCGGGGATGTCCTCGCCGACGGCGGCGGTGACAAGCACCTGTTCGGCCGTTGCTGCGACGCCGGCCAGTGCGCGACGTCGTGCGTTATCAAGTTCGGCGAACACATCGTCAAGAATAAGTACCGGCTCGCTACCTTCTGCGCGGAGTAACTCATAAGATGCCAACCGCAATGCCAACGCCACTGACCAGGACTCACCGTGGCTGGCGAACCCTTTGGCGGGCTGATCGCCGAGCCGCAATTCGAGGTCGTCGCGGTGTGGTCCGACCAAGCACATGCCGCGTTCCAATTCCGCATCACGGCGGCGGGCAAGGGCGTCGAGCAGGGCCGCTTCCAGATAGTCGGTGTCCCCGGCTCTGTCGAGGTCGGCCGTATCGATACTGGACCGGTAACTGATCACGGCGGGCCGCGATGCCGGAGCCAGCAACTGATAGGCCTTCTCGACCTCCGGCGCGAGTTGGTTCACCAGATCGAGCCGAGCCGCCATCAGTTGAGCACCGTTGGCGGCAAAATGACCGTCCCAGACATCGAGCGTTTCCAACACCCCTGAATCTGCGCGGAACCTGCCTGCGCCACCCGATTTGAGGAGCGCGGTGCGCTGTTTGAGCACCCTGTCGTAGTCGGCGCGCACTCCGGCGATGCGGGGGCGGCGAACGGTGGCGAGTTCGTCGAGATAGCGCCTGCGCTCTGCGGGGTCGCCGCGGACCAGGGCAAGGTCCTCCGGGGCGAACAGGACTGCCCGAACGGCACCCAGTACCTCGCGGGTATTTTTGACCGGTGATCGGTTGAGCCGGCCCTTATTTGCTCGGCCGGCAGCGATCTCGAGGTCAACGGCCAACTCCCGACCTTCGTTGACGACGATCGTCGACACGATTGCGCGTTCAGCGCCGGCCCGAATCAGTGGGGCGTCGGTTGACACCCGATGTGAGCCCAGCGTTGCGCAGAACCACAGTGCCTCAACGAGATTGGTCTTACCGAATCCATTGGGCCCGACAAACACCGTCCGTCCCGGCGTCAGTTCCAGATCGAGCTCCGCCCATGATCGGAAGTTCCGTAGTGCGATGTGGCGGACATACATCGGGTCAGCCGAACAATCGAATACGGATGAGCCGTCGGTAACCGACCGCCGCGCGCCGTTCCATGTGCATTTCGTTCGTCAGGTTATCGACTAACCGGGTAGCCGAACCGGCATCAACAGATAGACGTAGTCGGTTTGACCGGCGGGGAATGGACCCGGGCCGGTGTTTTCAGATGCACCTTCACCCGTGGGACGCAGCACGGCCGGTTTACTAGCCGTGGTGAAACCGAACGTGACACGATCGGAGTGCAGGGACGTCAACCCGTCGACCAGATAGGTTGGGTTGAAGGCAATCGTCAGAGGTTCTCCGGCGAATTCCACCGGCAGCTCCTCCTCGGCTGAACCCAATCCATCCGCCCCTGCCGACAATTGAACCGAATCCTCGCCGAATTCCATTCGAATCTGTGCACCACGCTCAGCGACGATTGCCACACGCTTGATCGCTTCAGCGAGTTCCGCTACACCGATCGTAGCCATCGCGGTGTGCTCGGCCGGGAGCAGTTGGCGAAACTTTGGGAATTCGTTCTCCAACAGACTGGTCGTGCTCCGCTGGCCGGCGCTACGGATCCCGAGCAACCTGGCGTCGCCAACATCTGCGCCAGTGCCCAGGGCGAGGTGCACATCCGATCCCGAGGTGACCGCCTTCGCGGCTTCCGCCAGCATTTTGTGCGGCACCAACACGGCAGCATCAACATCCGGGGAGGTGGTCGACCAGGTGAGTTCTCGAACCGCCAGCCGGAACCTATCCGTAGCCGCCAAAACGACTTTTTCGCCGGAAATCTCCAGCCGAATACCGGTGAGCATCGCGATCGTGTCATCGCGGCCGGCGGCTACCGCAACCTGGCCGACCGCCTCGGCGAACAGATCCGCGGGAACGACACCAGTCTCCGCGGGCAGCGTTGGCAACGTGGGGTAATCCTCGACCGGCATCGTGGGAAGTGAGAACTTCGCACTGCCGCAGCTCAGCAGCATCCGAGAACCCTCGACACTGACCTCGACGGGTTTGGCCGGCAACGATCGCGTGATATCAGACAGCAGGCGCCCGGATACCAAAACCGCTCCCGGAGAACCTATCTCGGCCGGGACCTGAACTTCGGCGGAGACATCGGAATCAAACCCGGTAATCGTCAAGCCGGCGTCGGACCCGGTAATCAGTACGCCGGCCAGGATGGGCCGGGACGGCTGTTTGCTCGGCAGGATCCGGACAACCCAGGCCACCGCGTCGGCGAAGTCCTCCCGAACCAAGCGAAACTTTAAATCGGAGTCAACCAGCGTGGTCGCCACGTAGATAGGGTCCCTTCGTCACACCGCTAACGGCATCTGCCAACAGCCGTCCGATGACCAACCGTAGAGCGTCACGGCCCAACTTGAAAGCTAATCGGCGCGGGTCATGACGGCACTGCACGGTGACCGCGTGGTGGCTGTGGGCAGGTTTTCCCCAGGGTCTTCTTCTAGAAGGGAATCAATGGATAGATAACAGCAGTAGTAATAGGGCCTGTGGAAGCTGTTGGCCGAGCGGGAGTCGGCCTGCTGGACGATGGTGCCGGGCTGTGGATGGATTGTGGATGGATTGCCCGTCGGGCGTCGGTGGGTGTGCAGTAATTCCGGTTGTCTCGGCTGGTCCAGTGTTGTGCAACCATGTTCGCAGCGATTATCCACAAGCTATGAACAGTGGATTGCTGTGACGAGTGGTACCAATGTTTCCAAAGTTTTTCGAGAATCAGCGCTTGGACTGCTGACGAATCCTCGTCGTGAGTTCTTTAACGTGATCGAAGATCTCGCGGCGGTCGCCCATTTCGTGGAGGATCTTGCGCTGCGCGTACATCACCGTGGTGTGGTCACGGCCGAACGCCTGGCCGATCTTGGGCAGGGAGAGGTCGGTGAGTTCGCGGCACAGGTACATGGCGATCTGGCGGGACTGGGCTAGTGCGCGTGTCTTTCCGGGTCCGCGCAGTTCCTCAAGGCTGGTGTCGAAGTATTCGGCGGTTGCGGCCATGATGACAGCGGCGCTGATCTGCATGGTGCTGGCGTCAGCGATCAGGTCGCGCAACACGATCTCGGCAAGGGCCGAATTGATCGGCGTCTTGTTCAGTGATGCGAATGCCGTGACCCGGATCAGTGCACCCTCAAGTTCGCGGATATTGCGTTCGATGCTGCTGGCGATGAGTTCCAGGACGTCGTCCGGGACATCGAGTCGTTCCATCTGAGCTTTTTTACGCAGGATGGCGATACGGGTTTCGAGCTCGGGTGGCTGTACATCAGTGATCAGCCCCCACTCGAACCGCGTACGCAACCTGTCTTCGAGGGTCGCCAGTTGTTTGGGCGGCCGGTCCGAGGAGATCACTATTTGTTTATTGGCGTTGTGCAGAGTGTTGAAGGTGTGGAAGAACTCCTCCTGGATGCCTTCTTTGCCTTCGATGAACTGGATGTCATCCACTAGGAGGACGTCGATATCGCGGTAGCTCCGCTTGAAGGCCACCCGGCGGTCATCACGCAGCGAGTTGATGAAGTCGTTGGTGAATTCCTCCGTGGAGACGTACTTCACCCGCATACCGGGAAACAGTCGCTGGGCATAGTTGCCGGCCGCGTGAAGCAGGTGCGTTTTACCCAGTCCCGACTCACCCCAGATGAACAAAGGATTGTAGGCGCGCGCGGGGGCCTCTGCGATAGCGAGGGCCGCAGCGTGCGCGAACCTGTTTGATGCCCCGATGATGAAGGTGTCGAAGGTATAGCGCCGGTTAAGACTGGAGTCGGCCGCGGCGTCGGCGGCGTCTATCCGGGGGCGCTCGGTGAAATAACCGGGCCAACTCTCGTGCGCACTCGCGAGCGCCTCGCGGTCGTCGTCGACTTCGTCAAGATCGGATTCGTCGGTGGCTGCAGTGGCGGTGTGTGAACCGGCCGCGTCTGTGCCGGGTTCGATACGCACACCCAGTTCAACCCGGTGGCCGAGGTGGCGGCTAAGGGCGTCGACGATCGGCGCCCGCAGATGTCGCTCGATTTCATTCTGGACGAAGTGGCTCGGCACCGAGAGCAGGGCAAAACCCTCGGCAATGGTCAGCGGCCGCACTAGTTTGAGCCACGCGCGTTGCTGGGGCGTGAGTGGTGGATCCAGCAGGGCGACGTCGGTGTCGGCTGTGGCGTTTGCCCCACCGTTCAATGCCTCACCGTTCAATGCCTCACCGTTCAACTCGGAGACCACCGAGCTCCATACCGAGGCGAAGTCAAAACCGGGATCATCGCTCAACGACGGATCCCCCTAGTTGACGATCGGGCAGCAATGTGAGAACCAGACCGGAATCTGTCCACATACTTATCCACAGGTGTGCACAGGGCCGGGTGTTCCGTTCGTCGCAGCGTAACGGCGTTACTTGTCCGGCGGCAGGTAATCCGATTGTTAGCCAATTCAGACTTGCTGCGCTGGCAAAAAACTAACAGGTTTACCGACGGGTGCCAACTGGTGAACGCGACGCAAGCAAATCAGGAACTGCCCGGTCCGATCATCGCGGTTTGACCTGCGCAAGTGACCTCAGTACCCTGTGAGGGTCGTCAACTATCGGCGGCACGGCAGCGACCGGTTTTTCGGGAACGCGTCGTATCTTGCGGAGCTTGAACAAGAGCGGTTTCGATGTCTGTGGATGTGCGTCTGCACGTCCGCGGTCCGGCCCGCCAGATGTGACGAGGAGAGATCACCGTGGCCAAGGGCAAACGGACCTTCCAGCCGAACAATCGGCGGCGGGCGAGGGTTCACGGATTTCGGCTGCGCATGCGCACCCGCGCCGGTCGGGCGATCGTATCGTCCCGCCGCCGCAAGGGCCGCGGTTCCCTGACTGCCTGACATACAGGACACGTGCAGTGCTCCCGGCCCGCAACCGGATGAGACGGTCAGCCGACTTCGGCTTCGCCGTGCGTAATGGCGTTCGGGCCGCGCAGCCCGACCTCGTTCTGCACGCCCACCGCCAAATCCATTCCCCCGCAGGCGATTTGCCCCAGATCGGGTTGATCGTCACCAAGTCTGTCGGCGGGGCGGTGGACCGGCATCGGGTGGCGAGAAAGCTTCGCCACGCGGCGCGGGCAGTGCTGGTTGAGCTGGACCCGACCGACCGCATTGTGATCCGGGCCCTGCCGAGCAGCAGGGATGCCTCGTCGCTACGGCTTGAGCAGCAACTTCGTGCTGGTGTGCGGCGGGCGAGCCAACTGATGGCGCGAACCGCATGACTGCTGGCAGTGCCGCGCACGCCTGGGTGGGCAGCCGGACGGCCCGGGCTTTGATTGTCCTCATTGAGGCCTATCGCCATATGATTTCGCCGTTGCGTTTACCGTCATGCCGGTTCATGCCAACGTGCAGCCAGTACACCGTCGACGCCCTCACCGAGTACGGTTTGCTCCGCGGCGGCCTGCTGGCGCTGCGGCGGCTGGGCAGGTGTGGCCCGTGGCACGGCGGCGGATGGGACCCGATACCCGAACGGGTCCTCGAGTGTGGCGACTGTTCGCACCCGGAGGTCAGGAGCACGCATGTTTAACTGGTTCAGCCTCGACTACATCTACTACCCCGTGTCGGGGATCATGTGGCTCTGGTACAAACTCTTCGCGCTCGTCCTCGGCCCCAACAACTTCTTCGCATGGGCGCTGACGGTGGCATTCCTCGTCTTCAGCCTGCGCGCACTGCTGTACAAGCCCTTCGTCCGACAAATCCGAACTACTCGTCAGATGCAGGAGTTGCAACCTCAGATCAAGGCGTTGCAGAAGAAGTACGGCAAGGACCGCCAGAAGATGGCGGAGGAGATGCAGAAGCTGCAGCGCGAACACGGCTTCAACCCGATCCTGGGCTGCCTGCCGATTCTGGCCCAGATCCCCGTGTTCCTGGGCCTTTACCACGTGTTGATGTCTTTCAACCGAACCCAGACCGGCTTCGGCCGATTAGGCCTGTCGGTCGAGGAGAACCGCCGTCTCGGCAATTACTTCTTCAGCGCGACCGACGTGGGCCACTTCCTCGATGCGCACCTGTTCGGCGCCCCGATTGGCGCTTCGATCACGCAGCAGCATGGCCTGGAGGCCTTTACGGTTTTCAGCCGGCCAGCGGTGGCGGCAGTGTCCATCCCGCTGATGATCCTCGCGGGTATCGCGACGTACTTCAACAGCCGAGCCTCTATCGCGCGTCAGACCCCCGAGGCGGCGGCCAACCCGCAGACGGCGTTGATGAATAAGCTTGCGCTGTATGTGTTTCCACTCGGGGTGGTGGTGGGCGGACCGTTCCTGCCGATCGCGATCATCATTTACTGGGTGTCGAATAACATCTGGACTTTTGGACAACAGCACCTTGTCTTCGGAAAGATCGAGGAGGAAGAAGAAGCTGCCAAACAGGAGGCCGCCACCCGCCGGTCGGCCAACGCGCCGGCGCCGGGGGCAAAGCCCGCGAAAGCACGAAAGGTCGCTGCCTCCGATGTGGCGGAGGATGAATCGGATGGGGCCGCCCCGGCCGAATCCAATGGTGCCACGGGTGACGGCAACAAGTCGGCGACGAACGGCGCCGCGCCGGCGACCAAGGCGCCACGCCCCGGAGCGCGCCCGGCAGCGCGCCCTAAGAAACGTAAACGTTGAGCCGGATCGTGAACCGGCCCGAGAGGGAGAAAAATGACCGAGACTGAAACCCAGGACGTCAGCGACGCGATTCAAGCGACCGTGGCATCCGAGGACTTGGACACCGCCGACACCGCCGACACAGGGGCGCCGGCCCGTAAGACCGGCGGCCGCGAGGACCGATTGGTCGCCGAGGGCGAGATCGCCGGCGACTATCTGGAGGAACTCCTCGACGTGCTGGATTTCGACGGCGATATCGATCTCGACGTCGAGGGCGATCGGGCGATCGTCAGCATCGACGGGGGCGAGGATCTGGCCAAGTTGGTTGGTCGCCGCGGCGAGGTGCTTGATGCGCTCCAGGAATTGACCCGCCTCGCGGTCCACCAGAAGACGGGTGAGCGCAGCCGCCTGATGCTGGACGTGGCGGGCTGGCGCCGGCGTCGTCGCGACGAACTGAGCGCACTCGGGGACAAAGTCGCCCGCCGGGTGCTGGAGAACGGCGAACGGGAGGAACTCGCGCCGATGACGCCGTTCGAGCGCAAGATCGTCCACGACGCCGTGGCGGCCGTCTCTGGTGTGCGCAGCGAGAGCGAGGGTGTCGAGCCTGCCCGCCGCGTGGTGGTGTTGAAGGAAGCCTGAGCGCTCGCGGCGCCTGAGTTACATGCATGTAGTTCCGCCGCGCGAAGGGATGTTTCACGTGAAACCGTCCGCAACGCCGGCTCCGCCACCGGCCGCGTCCACGCTGTTCGGCGACCGGCTAGGAATGGCCGAGGCGTACGCGGATCTATTGGCTGGACCCGGCGTGGATCGGGGCCTACTCGGTCCGCGTGAGGTCGAACGTATCTGGGACCGCCATATTCTGAACAGTGCGGTGATCGCTGAACTGATCGAGTTGGGCTCCAGTGTGATCGACATCGGAAGTGGCGCGGGACTTCCCGGTGTGCCGTTGGCGATCGCACGACCGGACCTGCGGGTGACACTGGTGGAACCCATGCTGCGCCGGACGGATTTTCTCGAGGAGGTCGTCGCGGCCCTGGGAATCCCTATCGCGGTGACGCGGGGGCGCGCTGAGGACGCCGGGGTCCGCGCTCGACTAGCCGGTTCCGATGCGGTGGTGTGCCGGGCGGTGGCGGACCTTGGAAAGCTCACGCGATGGGGGATGCCGCTGCTGCGATCGGGCGGGCGGATGCTGTCGATAAAGGGGGATCGGGCCGTCGAGGAGGTTGCCGGGAGCAGCTCCGAGATGGCTGCGTTAGGAGCTATTGGCGTGGAGGTGGTGAGATGTGGGGTAGGCCTGTTGAGTCCCCCGGCCACCGTAGTGATATCGGTTCGCGGGGATCGCAAGCCGACTACACGGAAACGACAACGACGCGCGCCGGAGGGGAGAGGGCAGTGAACATCCCACCGACCCCGGAGCCCCCGGCGCCTGACGATGTTTCACGTGAAACGTGGTCACGCGCCGACGATACGGACACGCCCATCGGTGCGGCGGCTGAGCGCGCAATGCAGGTGCTGCATACGGCCGCGGGTGAATTGCCGCGACCGCCGCACTGCCGCGTGTTCACCGTCGCCAACCAGAAGGGCGGGGTCGGTAAGACGACGACCGCGGTGAACCTCGCCGCCGCACTCGCCGTGCAGGGGCTGAAGACGCTCGTCATCGATCTCGATCCACAGGGCAACGCGAGTACCGCCCTGGGCATCGCTGATCGGCATTCCGGCACCCCGTCGTCGTATGAGGTACTACTGGGCGAAATCCCCCTGCATGAAGCGATCCGCCAGAGCCCGCATAGCGAACGTCTTTTCTGTGTGCCCGCGACGATCGATTTGGCCGGCGCCGAGATTGAACTCGTCAGCATGGTCGCTCGCGAGAATCGCTTGCGCAATGCACTGGTGGAACTGGATCAGACGGACTTCGACTACGTCTTCATCGATTGCCCGCCCTCGTTGGGTTTATTGACCATCAACGCCCTGGTGGCGGCGCCGGAGGTGCTGATCCCGATCCAGTGCGAGTACTACGCACTCGAGGGTGTATCGCAATTGATGAAGAACATCGCCATGATCAAAGCCCACCTGAACCCTAGGTTGGAGGTCAGCACAGTGGTACTGACCATGCACGACGGGCGTACGAAACTCGCTGACCAGGTTGCGGTGGAGGTACGTCGTTATTTCGGCGACAAGGTCTTGCGAAGTGTGATCCCGCGCAGCGTTAAGGTGTCTGAAGCGCCCGGCTACAGCATGACGATCATCGACTACGACCCGGGTTCACGGGGGGCTATGAGTTATCTCGACGCAAGCCGCGAACTGGCGCATCGGCCAGCCCTGGGAGCACAGTGACACATGGAGGCGCAGTGACAAAGCCAACCCGGCGCAAGGGCGGTCTCGGCCGCGGACTCGCCTCGCTGATTCCGACCGGCCCCGCCGATGGCGGGCCGCGGCTGGGCGAGGCCGCCGCGGATGTCGTGATTGGCGGCCAGGCCGTTGACAGCACGGTGGTCGGCGCGGTCTACCGCGAGATCGACCCGGCGATGATTGAGCCGAACCCCCGTCAACCGCGGCAGGTTTTCGACGAGGAGGCCCTCGCCGAACTCGTCCACTCGATCCGTGAATTCGGTCTGATGCAGCCGATTGTGGTCCGTGAGGTGACCGACGAATCCGGCACCGGGCGCTACCAGTTGGTGATGGGGGAGCGGCGGTGGCGGGCCTCCCAGGAGGCCGGGCTGACGGCTATCCCAGCGATCGTCCGCGAGACGGCCGACGACAACCTGCTCCGCGACGCCCTGTTGGAGAACATTCACCGCGCCCAGTTGAATCCCCTGGAAGAGGCGGCCGCCTACCAGCAGTTATTGGAAGAATTCAACGTCACGCACGAGGAGTTGGCCGGCCGTATCGGCCGCTCGCGACCGGTGATCAGCAATATGATCCGGCTTCTCCGTCTGCCGATCGCCGTTCAACGCCGGGTGGCTGCCGGGGTGCTCTCGGCAGGACATGCCCGGGCCCTACTGGCACTGGAGGGCGGACCGGAAGCCCAGGAGGGGTTGGCCGCGCGGATCGTAGCCGAGGGGTTGTCGGTCCGGGCCACCGAGGAGGCTGTCACGCTGGCTAATCGGGATGGTTCCAAACCCCCGAAGCCGACGCGGCGCAAACCGATCCATATGCCGGGGTTGCACGATATCGCCGAACGGATCTCGCAAAGCTACGACACCCGCGTGACAGTCAGCCTGGGCAAGCGCAAGGGGAAGATCGTCGTCGAGTTCGGGTCGGTGGAGGACTTGCAGCGCATCGTCGGCCTGATGGATCCGAAGGCTGCGGTGGGCAGGAGTGCAGCCACCGGGGGATCAATATCCGCTAATTAGCCAAGCCCCTGACGAAGGGCAGTTACGTCACTGTGACAAAACGGCGATGGTGGGGTTGTCCCGGGTTCGTCGGCTGTGGTGAATTGTTAAGCTGGACAATGGATTTCGGCTACAGCCGTACTCGCAACACGGTAAACAGCCGGGAATCAGTCGGCTCTCCTATCCTTAGGGTGCTGCTGTGCGCATCCGCACAGCGGGAGAGTCCGGGAGATCAGTGTCCGCATCCATCAGGCCGCTGCGGCTCGACGAATTCGAGCAACTGCCCTCCCACGCCCGTCGATGCGTGTTCTGGGAGGTCGATCCGCGGACCCTCGGCGGCGAGCACCTCGCCGACCCTGAGTTCGAGAAGGAAGCCTGGCTCTCAATGGTCATGCTGGAGTGGGGCTCGTGCGGGCAGGTTGCCACTCCGGCGCCCACTGACGGGACCGGGGAGAGTGCGTCGGACTCCGACGGTCCGTGCCTGGGCTACGCCCTCTACGCGCCGCCAAGGACCGTTCCACGGGCCCAGCGGTTTCCCTCGGGGCCGGTCAGTCCCGATGCGGTTTTGCTGACCTCCATGGGGGTCGAACCCGGCCAACCCGACGGAGTGCGATCCGAACTGATCGGACACGTGGTCAGCGAACTCGTCCGACGTGGGGTGCGAGCCCTGGAAGCGTTCGGCCGTACCGCCGAGGCTGTCCAATCACTGGATCCCGGATCCGTTGACGCGGAGCTGCGGACCGCGATTGCCGCACTGGGCGACTGTTCGTTCGAGGAATGCATGATCGACGCGGAGTTTCTGCAGAGCGTGGGCTTTACCGTCGTCGCGCCGCACCGCTACTTCCCGCGACTGCGACTGGAACTTGACAAGGGTTTGGGTTGGAAAGCAGAGGTGGAAGCCGCACTGGAGCGATTGCTGGAAACCGCGGTGCTACAGCAACCGGTCGGGACTCGTTGAGGAGGCCGGCAGCTACACCGCCGGACGGCCCTGCTCCATCGTCTGCTCGTGGGCCAGCAACTCGGCGAAGGTGAATGTTCCGGTTGGACGATCGTTCTTTCCGAGCAGGTAAAGCCGTTTGACCGCGGCCAGGACACCCTCAGCGACCGCGTCCCGGCATCCCCTGGTCACCAGCATGCCCAGGTCGTGCGGGCTGGTGACGTACCCGACGTCGATCTGTACCGTCGGCATGCGGGTCAGGCGCAACAGATCCCAGGTCCGGCCATGGGTGCGACAGTCTCGTAATCCGGTGCGCGCCACCACTTCTCGTTGAATGAAGTCAGCCAGATTGCGTCCGATGGTCGACACCGAACCGTGGGCGCTACCGAAATAGAAGCAGGCGACACCGCTGGCTGTCGGTCGGGGGTGCCGCTCGAAACGAAGACTGATCATCAGATCGGCCCCGACGGTGTTGGCGGTGGCGGCGCGTTCGGCATCGGCTGGGCTGCGGTTGGGCGGTCGGGAAAGAAACGTCTCCATGCCGATCGCGGTCATCCGACCCTCGAGGCGGCTCGCGAGGTCCCACAGGATGTCCGCCTCGCTGATCGGGCCGTCGGGTCCCTGGGCGATCACACCGTGGTCGCCGCCGCCGCGGCCCGGATCGATAATGATCCGTTTACCCGACAACCGCGGTCCGGATCGCCGCACCTGCTCTTCCTCCCGGATGGCGTGCAACGACCCGCCCGTGACGCGCGAACCCAAAAAGTACAGGGAGCGCAACGTTTCCGGGCCGCAGATCCCGTCCGGAGACATGCCGTACTCGCGCTGGTAGGACATCAACGCGTTGTGCGTCTGAAGGCCGAAGTAACCGTCCACCAGTGCGGTGTAGAAACCGAGATCCTGCAGGCGTGCCTGCAGGGTTGCGACATCGTCGCCGTACATCGGGGCACCGAACTGGTGCGCCAGGGTGCGGGCGCCCAACCGATAGGACGCCTCCTTCAGCGCCCGGTAGGTGGCCGCGCCGACGAGTCCGTCGACCAACAGTCCGCGGCGCTGCTGGAATGCGCGTACGGCGTGGTCGAGTTCGCCGTCGAAGCTGTCGAGTGCCACGTGGCGCCCGGTTGTCAGATCCTGATCCGGACTATCCAGCAACCCCAGCGCCGACAATGCGGCCCGGATCTCGACTACCGCACCGCTGCGGTCCCCCCGGCGCAGCATCTCGCCGGGCGTGGGGGTCTGCCAGGAGGCGGCTTCGCCGTCGCCGTCGCTGGGACTCCACATGGCAAGGATTGTCGCAGAAGAAGCATCCCTAGCGGAAACTGCTCGGACAGAATGCCGGTAACGAATTCGTCTCTGCCGGTGCGCCCCTCGCGGGCAGCGGGGTCGGGGCTAAATAAACTCGGCGATCTCTCGCAGCAACGCCGCTTTGCCTTTGGCTCCGACGATACGAGTCACCGGCTTACCATCTTTGAACAGGATCATCGTGGGGATCGAGACGACCTGGAAGTCGCGGGCCGTTCCGGGATTCGCGTCGACGTCGACCTTCGCCACAGTCAGGGACCCGGCCTTGTCCGCGGCGATCTCCTCAAGGACCGGCGCCACCATCCGGCACGGGCCACACCAGGTAGCCCAGAAGTCGACCAGGACCGGTGTAGTGCTGGACAG
>JAPLAO010000023.1 GCA_026393245.1 Mycobacterium sp.
ACCCTGATCCAGCACGGAACCCCCTCGCAGATCGAGCGATTCGTCGAAAAGGCGTTGCGCCAGGACGAGGTCTGGTGCCAGCTGTTCTCCGAGCCGTCAGCGGGATCGGATGCCGCGGCAGTCAAGACGCGCGCCACCCGCGTCGACGGCGGATGGTCGATCACCGGCCAGAAGGTGTGGACCTCCGGGGCGCACTACTGCAAGCGCGGTCTGGCAACCGTGCGCACCGACTTCGACGGGCCCAAGCATGCCGGCATCACGATGGTGATCCTGGATATGAAGGCGCCCGGGGTCGAAGTCCGGCCGCTGCGTCAGATCACCGGCGGCTCGGACTTCAACTAGGTGTTCTTCACCGATGTGTTCGTGCCCGACGAGGACGTCGTCGGCGAACCGAACGCGGGCTGGACGGTGGCGCGCGCCACCCTCGGCAATGAGCGGGTGAGTATCGGCGGCGGCGGAGGCATCGCACCCGCGTCGGCGTGGCTCATGCACCTGGCCCAGACCCACGGCGACCGGGTGATCGGTTCCGTGCAACGGGTCGGCCGATTCCTGTCCGAGGACCACGCGCTGCGACTGCTGAACCTTCGCCGGGCGGTCCGCAGCATTGAGGGCGCCGGCCCCGGTCCGGAGGGCAACATCACCAAACTCAAACTGGCCGACCACTTTCAGGCGCAGGGCGCCATCGCGGCCTCGCTGGTGGGTCCGGATCTGGCACTGGAGGACGGCGAGGGCGCCCTGGCGTCTCGGGCGGCGATGGGTGCCCGCGGGATGGCGATCGCCGGCGGCACCTCGGAGGTGGCCCGCAACCAGATCGCTGAGCGGATTCTCGGCATGCCGCGTGATCCGCTGATCAAGTAATCCACCGAGCGATTCCCACGCTGCGCTCTAGTCTGGGTGCATGACTGCAGTCCAGATAATCGTTCGTGGGTCGCACTCGGTGACCTTGGCGCCCCAGCGTGCGACCATCCACGCCACCGTGAGCGCCCAGGGCCGTTCGGCGGAGCCGGTCTTCGAGAAGGTGGCCACCGCGCTCGCCGAGGTGTCGGCGTCCATCGAGGCCCTGCACCACCCCAAGCGCGGCCCGGTCATCCGCTACGCCATCGACCAGGTTCGGACCGGGTCGCACCGGCCGTGGAATGCCGAGGGTAAGCAATTGGCACTGGTGCACACCGCTGCGGTGTCGATAACTGCGGTGTTCACCGAGTTCGGTGCACTTGCCGCCTGGGTCGCTGCCGTCGCCGGGGTCGACGGTGTTGGCATCGGTTATCTCAACTGGGAACTGACCGACGCCACACGCCTTGGGGTGGAGCGCAAGACGCGCCAGAAGGCCGTCCGGGATGCCAAGCGGCGCGCTCAGGACTATGCCGACGCCCTCGACCTGGGAACGGTACGGGTCCGCAGGATCAGCGACCCCGACCTGGGCGAGCGTCCGATGGAGAAGCTGATCTTGGCTCGTTCGATGGCTGCACCCGCGGACGGGGCGCCGCAGTTCGAACTCCGGCCCGAGGAGATCACGATCGCCGCCGAGGTAGAGGCGACGTTCACCGTTCCCGCCGGCGTCTGAGGAGCGTGCACCGGAACTGCGACCCGAACGGCTGACATCCATGGCTGAGCCAATGGTGCCCGGGGTCACCGGGACGCTGGATGACGATGCCGTCGGCGCCCTTCGTGACTGGGTGCGCGCACAGGGCATCGGCAGCGACGTGACCGACGTCGTACCCCTGGCCGGGGGAAGCCAGAACGTCGTGGTGCGACTGAAGATCGACGGGCGCTCGTTGGTGTTGCGCCGTCCGCCGCCGCACCCGCGGCCCAACAGCAACCGCACCATGCAGCGCGAGATCGCGGTACTGCGCACCCTGGCCGGCAGCGCCGTGCCGCACCCGGCGATCGTCGCCGCCTGCGAGGACCTCGACGTCCTCGGCGTCGTCTTCTACCTGATGGACGAGGTCGACGGTTTCAACCCCGGCAACGAGGTCGCGGCGGCCTATGTGCGCGACCCGGCGATGCGCCATCGGATCGGCCTCAACTATGCCGCCGACGTCGCCAGGCTTGGACAGGCGTCCTGGGAGGGCAGTGAGTTGGAGGCCTGGAAGCGGCCGGGTTCCTTCCTGGAACGCCAGGTGCCGCAATGGCGTTCAGCCGTGAACGCCTACCGCCAGCAAGACGGCTACATCTACGACTCGCTGCCGGGCGTCGATGCACTCTGCGATTGGCTGGAGGCGAACCTGCCCCCGGCGGGTTATGAGCCCGGCATCGTGCACGGCGATATCCACCTCAACAACACCATGCTGCGCCGCGACGCTCCTGAGGTGGCGGCATTCGTCGACTGGGAGATGTGCACGATCGGCGACCCGCTACTCGACCTGGGCTGGATGCTGGTGTGCTGGCCGATTGCGCCGAATCCGCTGGGGTCGGCCGGATACCTGGCCGAACTCGGCGGTCTGGCGCAGCGCGGCGAACTACTGGAGGCCTATCACGGGGCCGGGGGCCGGCGGACCGAACACCTGGACTGGTACCTCGCGCTGGCCTGCCTGAAATTGGGCGTCGTTATCGAGGGCACCTGGGCGCGCTATCTGGCCGGCGCGGCCAGTAGGGAAGCCGG
>JAPLAO010000072.1 GCA_026393245.1 Mycobacterium sp.
AGGCCACGATTCCGCCCCGCAGATGCACGGCGTTGGCGAAGCCGGCCCGGTGCAGCGCGGCCAGCGCTTGCGCCGATCGGACGCCCGTCTTGCAGTAGAGCACCGGCATCACCCCGGGCGCCAGACCTGCTAGTGCGTCGCCAGACTCGATCACCGACTGCGGAATCAGCACCGCACCACAGATGCGGTTGATCTCCCACTCCACCGGTTCACGAACGTCGATCAGGGCGATCGCGGCGCCGGAGTCCATCAGGTCGCGCAACTCGCCCGGCGTGATCGCCGAGTTCGCCGCGATCAACCCGTCCGGCTCCACTCCGCAGAACGCCTCATAGTCGACGAGGCCGGTGATTGCCGGCGCCTGCGGATCCTTGAAGATGTCGATGGTGCGGTAGGACATCGCCAGCGCGTCATAGATCATCAGCCGACCCAGCAGCGATTCACCGATCCCGGTGATCAGCTTGATGGCCTCGGTTCCCATCACCGACGCGATCGAGGCGCACAGGATTCCCAGCACGCCACCCTCCGCGCAGGACGGCACCGACCCCGGCGGCGGCGGTTCGGGGTACAGGTCGCGATAGTTCACGCCGCGCGCAGTGCCGTCGGGGGCGTCGGGGGCGTCGGGCGCGTCCTCCCAGAACACCGACACCTGACCGGAGAAGCGGTAGATCGAACCCCACACGTAGGGCTTGTGCGCGAGTACGGCGGCGTCGTTGACGAGGTAGCGGGTGGCGAAGTTGTCGCTGCCGTCGATGATGAGGTCGTAGTCGGCGAACAACGCGACGGCGTTGTCAACGTCGAGTCGTGTCTCATGCGTTCGCACGGTAACGAAAGGGTTGATCTCGGCGATGGAGTCTCGCGCGCTGTGCACCTTGAGCCGGCCGATATCGGAGGTGCCGTGGATGATCTGGCGCTGCAGATTGGACTCGTCGACGGTGTCGAAGTCGACGATGCCCAGCGTCCCGACACCGGCCGCGGCCAGATAGAGCAGCGTCGGCGAACCCAGCCCGCCGGCGCCGATCACCAGCACGCGGGCGTTCTTCAGCCGCTTCTGCCCGAGGACCCCGATATCCGGGATGACCAGGTGGCGGCTGTAGCGCGCGACCTCGTCGCGGGTCAGCTCAGCTGCGGGGGACACCAGCGGCGGCAGGGGCATGGCATCCATTGTCGCCGAGCGTGGGGGCTATGCACGAAATACGTCTCGCAGGCGTGCACAAGGCCCACTTTCGCGGGAGAAAATCTCAGGCGATCGGGTACGGCCAGGAGTTGAACCGGCAGGTCTTGCCGTCCGGCTTGACGTACTCCGGATCGAACTGGGCGGCGTCATTGTCGGAGGTGGAGAAGGTCTGCTGCATCATGATCGGCGCCAACGCGCCATTGCGGTCGCACGGCTCGTGGGTGGTGTAGCCGATGGCGTGGCCCACCTCGTGGTTGATCAGATACTGCCGGTAGGAGCCGATATCACCCTGGAACGGCACCGCGCCGCGCACCCAGCGCGCCAGGTTGATGAACACCCGAGGGTCGGCGTCCGGGCCGTAAACGGGGTTGTAGCAGGAGGTCTCGATCTCGATCTCGTAGCCGCAGCCTTCGCGGATCGTCATCGGCGAGGTGAGCGACACCCGGAAGTCAGGTTTGAGATCGGGTGTGGTCGCGTCGATGCGCTGGAACGCGAACTGCGGGTTGTGCGTCCAGCTTTTCGGGTTGTCCAGTGTCTCGGTCACCATGCGGGCGAAACCCTCGTCGCCGCCGAATGACGTTGTGTCGATACCGTTCTCGACCTCGACGGTGTACTTAAAGACCTTCGCGGTGCCCTCACCGATCTTCGGCGTGGCACCCGGCACGATGTGCCACGTCCGCTCGCCGGCCTCGGTGAACGGACCGCCCGAAGGCACGATGCCGGCGGGCAGATTGGCGTCGAACTCGGTGAGCCCGCGCGGCGGTGCGCCGATGATCGTGGTGCCTGCCGACCCGATGGTGGGCGGGCCCTTGACGGTGTCCTCGGCGACAGGAGCGGAGTGGCCGGTGAGGGTCTGATAGAGCACCACTCCGGTCAACACCATCAGCAGCGGCAGCGCATAGGCCCGCCACCCGTAGGTGGCAAGAAACCGGCCGAATGGGCTCTGCATGCGCAACTGGCTGTGCTCGTCACGGTTGGACCTGGCCCGGCCGGAGTCCTCAGCCATCGGGTCTCGCAGTGCGCGCAACGGTTCGCCCGGCCCTCTGCGCAGCACCGGCAGGCGCCCTGAATCGCGCGGCCCCGGCTCATTGGTCACCGACCCAGAATGACATAGCGATCACTGGACGCACTCGGGGCGCGCGCGTGTCGAGGCGCCGGAGCGGGGCCCGCCAGCCCCCGCAGCGGGTAGTAATGTCGAGATGGTGAGCAATCCGACTCCTACGAGCGTGCGCAAGCGTGCAAGCGGTGGCCGGATGCCGCGCGTCGAACGCCGCGGCCAGTTACTGATGACGGCCAGCGAGGTATTCGTCGACCGGGGCTTTCACGCGACCGGGATGGACGAGATCGCCGATCGGGCCGGAGTCAGCAAACCTGTTCTCTATCAACACTTCTCAAGCAAGCTGGACCTGTACCTGGCGGTGTTGCAACAGCACGTCGACATCCTGGTGTCGGGCGTGCGGCAGGCCTTGCGCACCACGACCGATAACCGTCAGCGGTTGCGTTCGGCGGTCCAGGCGTTCTTCGACTTCGTCGAGCACGACAGCCAGGGCTATCGGCTGATCTTCGAGAACGACTACTCCAATGAGCCCCAGGTGGCCGCTCAGGTGAAGGTGGCCACCGAGGCTTGCACCGATGCGGTGTTCGACCTGATCAGCTCCGATTCCGGGCTGGATCCACACCGGGCCCGCATGATCGCCGTCGGCCTGGTGGGCGTCAGCGTGGACTGCGCCCGGTACTGGCTAGACGCCGAACGGCCGATCTCCAAGGAGGACGCGGTCGAGGGAACGGTGCAGTTCGCCTGGGGCGGGCTGTCACACGTTCCGCGGGCCCGATCCTAAAAGCCCGGTCCTAAACCCGGTCCCAGGCCCGGTTCTAAGCGGATGCCTCCGGCGCAATGCCGAAACCGACCCGGCGGACGTCGGCCGCTCCGATCTCGAGGTAGCTGATCTTGCTGGCCTGCACCAGGATGCGCTTGCCCTTGTCGTCGGTCAGGGCCAGCACCGATGATCCGCCCGGCGAACCAGCCTCAGCCAGCGCCGCCGTCACCAGGCCCTCAACCTCAGCGGGCGTCTGAGAGCTGTTGAATACCAGCTCACGCGGGCTGTCCGAGACACCGATCTTGACCTCCACGACAGGCCCCTTTCCGTTGGAGTGCACCGGGTTGAAGGCTAGTGGACGCCGTCGCGGCGCCGTCGGCCAGCCGCAGGAGTTTGGCAAAGAACGCGTCAAGCTGCGGTAACAGCATCACAACGGCTGCGCGCCGCGAATCCTGGCGGCCGGGCGGCGTCCCTAACCTGAATTCCGTGCGCGAACGTCGACAGGGCAGCGGATGGCCGATGGTGGCGATGACGGTCATCGGCATCCTCGGCGTCACCGCCGCCACCATGTTCGTCATCAAGGCCGGCGGTGCGGCGACGACAGCCGTTCCCGACAGTCCCGCACCGCCCCGAACCGTCGTCGCCACGATCGCACCGCACACCACCGCACCGAACACCACCCAGGCTGCGTCGGAGGTGCCGGTGCGGTTGGAGTCGAACGGAATCGCCACCGCAGCGGTGGATCTGCGGCGGATCGTCTACACCATCGCCGGCAACCAGCGTCCCGACGATCCGGTCACCGTGGTCTACGCCGACCAGACCGGTGAGTTGCACACTGACACGAACGTCACGCTGCCGTGGACCATGACCGTCACCCAGGATGTGCCGGTGAACTACGTGACAGCCAACAGCCGTGGCAGCCAACTCAACTGCTGGATCACCGATGCAGGCGGGGCGACGGTGGCCTCCGACACCAGGTTCGCCGTCAGCACCACCTGCAACCGCTAGGCCAGGTCAGGCTAGGCCAGCCCCAGCTGACGCATGCGCTCATCGTGGGTGCGCTGCAGTCGATCGAAGAAGTCGGTGAGCTGACCCAAACCGCCGCCGACCACCACCAGATCCACCAACTCGTCATGTTCGGCGAGCACGTACTGCGCCTGTGTGATGGCCTCACCCAGCAGCCGGCGCGACCACAGCGCGAGCCGACTGCGCTGCCGAGAACTCGCGGTCACGGCCGCACGCACATCGGCGACGACGAATTGCGAATGATCGGTCTCAGCCAACACGGCGCGGACGACGTCGGCCACTTCGTCGGGCAGCGATCCGGCGATCGCCAGATAAAGATCGGCCGCCATGGCGTCGCCGACATAGGTCTTGACCAATGCCTCAAGCCAGGTGCTGGGCATCGTCAGCCGGTGGTACTGCTCGAGTGCCGGCGCGTAGCGCGTCATGGCCGCCGGCACGTCCACCCCTCGTGCCTCCAGGGTGTCGCGCACCAGGTCGAAGTGGCCCATCTCGGCGGCGGCCATCCGGGCCATATTGATGCGGCCACGCAGGTCGGGCGCCATCCGGGCCTCATCGGTGAGCCGGTAGAACGCGGCTAATTCGCCGTAGGCGAGCAGCGAGAACAACTCGTTGACACCCGGGTGGTCGGCGGGAACCGTCGGCGGTGAAACGCGCTGAGTCGCTTCCATGGGGCCACTGTAACCCCGCCGCTGATCGGTTCGCAGGCCCGGAGCAGGTAGGATGGGCCTTGGTAATGTGCGTGCACGCTGACGGCCCGCCGTAAAGGCCGGGCCAACCATTTCCGAAAGTCTTCAACTCGTGCGCGCGTGACAAAGCACGAGGAATGACAACGGAAGGCCACAAGCCGCTACATGACAATGTCCACTGAAGACACTTCGACTGAAGACACGTCGACAGAAGAAACTTCGACAGAACAAACTACTGCGACCGAACATCCAACCCCCGCCGAAAAACCTCCCATGCGCTTCGCCGATCTCGGTGTCCGCGAGGAGATCGTCCGCGCACTCGCCGAGCAGGGTATCGAGAACGCGTTCGCGATTCAGGAACTCACACTCCCGCTGGCATTGGCCGGCGATGACCTCATCGGCCAGGCCCGCACCGGCATGGGCAAGACCTTCGCCTTCGGTGTGCCACTGCTGCAGAGCATCACCACCGCGGCCGCCGCAGACCGTCCGCTGGACGGGACTCCGCGCGCGCTGATCGTGGTGCCCACCCGTGAGTTGTGCATCCAGGTCCACGACGACCTGTCCGGTGCCGCCAAGTATCTGACCGCCGAAGGCGGACGGAAACTGAGCGTCATCTCGATCTACGGTGGCCGCCCATACGAGTCTCAGATCGAGTCACTGCAGACCGGCGCCGACGTCGTCGTCGGAACCCCGGGCCGACTGCTCGATCTCGCCCAGCAGGGCCACCTGCGACTCGGCGGGCTGTCGGTGCTGGTGCTCGATGAGGCCGACGAGATGCTCGATCTGGGCTTCCTGCCCGATATCGAGCGCATCCTGCGCCAGATTCCCGCCCAGCGCCAAGCGATGCTGTTCTCGGCGACCATGCCGGACCCGATCATCACCCTGGCTCGCACATTCATGACCCAGCCCACCCACATCCGCGCCGAAGGCGTGCAGGGTTCGGCCACCCACGACAGCACCGAACAGTTCGTCTACCGTGCCCACGCGCTCGACAAGGTGGAGATGGTCAGCCGGATCCTGCAGGCCGACGGCCGTGGCGCGACGATGATCTTCAGCCGCACCAAGCGCACCGCCCAGAAGGTGGCCGACGAACTCGCCGAACGCGGCTTCAAGGTCGGTGCTGTGCACGGCGACCTCGGCCAGATCGCGCGCGAGAAGGCGCTCAAGGCGTTCCGCACCGGTGAGGTCGACGTTTTGGTCGCCACCGATGTCGCCGCCCGCGGTATCGACATCGACGACGTCACCCATGTGATCAATTATCAGATCCCCGAGGACGAGCAGGCCTATGTGCACCGCATCGGCCGCACCGGCCGGGCCGGCAAGACCGGCGTCGCCGTGACTCTGGTCGACTGGGACGAACTCGAGCGCTGGTCGATGATCAACACCGCGCTCAAGCTTGAGCGCCCGGATCCGGCCGAGACCTACTCGAACTCTCCGCACTTCTACGAAGAACTCGGCATCCCCGCCGGCGCCGTCGGCACCATCGGCGGTGCCCGCAAGTCGAGCAGCCCACGACCGAGCAGAGGCGATAACCGCGGCGATAACCGGGGTGAGACCCGGGTGAGTTCCACCGACCGGGCGCGATCCGGCGACGACGGTGCATCGCGGCCCAGCCGCAACCGGTCGCGGCAGCGCACCCGCAGCGGCGAGAATTCCAGCGGTCACGTCGAGAATCCCTCTGCTGCAACGGCTTCGGCGAATCCGGAGTCGTCCGCCGCTGCCGGCGAGGGTGCCGCGCGCCGTCGGCGTCGCCGTCCGCGCAACGCGGCCGGAGCCAGCGCGACCCCGAACTAAGCCTTGATCGCACCGGAGCGCCGCACCCGAGGTGATCTGATCGCCGCCGCGGCGATCGCAACGACAGTCGCGGTGTTCATCGCGACGTTCTGGTGGCACAGCTCGGCCCGGGCCACCATCAGCCAGCAGGCCGCCGAGCCCGCGGCCAACGCCGCCGCGCCCAACGCGGTTCCCGCTGAACTGACGCAGCGCTGGAGCGCCACCAGTGCCCGCACCCTGTCCCCCATCATCGTGAGCAACACCGTGGTCACCGGCGACGGCAGCACCGTCTCCGGCCTGGACCCGCAGACCGGCGCGCAGCGCTGGGTCTACGCCCGCGACACCGAATTATGCGGGGTGTCCTACGTGTACGACCTGGCTGTCGCGGTCTACCCCGACTCACGCGGCTGCGGCCAGGTCAGCGGTATCAAAGCCGGCACCGGTGATCGCGGCCCGACCCGAACCAGCTACGCCGACAACCAGGTGGTGCTGACCTCCGACGGCAGTGCGGTGCTCTCGGCCGGGCCGACCCGCCTGGAGTTGTGGCGCTCGGATCTGGTGCGGATCCTGTCCTACGGCGAACTCGACGCCCGGGTCAAACCCATCCATCAGGCGGTGGGCACCGGGTGCACGCTGATGTCCGCGGCCGGAAGCGACACCGCGGTCTCGGTACTCGAGGCCTGCCGCGACACCAGGGACCTGCGACTGACGCTCATCAAACCAGCCAAGGAGGAGGACGAGCCGGACACCAAACACATTGCACTGCCCGGTCTGGCCGTCGACTCCGACGCGCGCGTGCTGGCGGTGTCGGGCACCACCACCGCAGTCTTCCTGCCGACGCCCCGGCCGACAGTCGTCGTCTACGACGAGACCGGCACCAAAGTGTCCGAGACCCCGCTGCGCTCGGGTGCGACGCTGACCGGCGCGGCACCGGCGGTCACCCGGGCCGGTGACTTCATCTCCTGGTGGACCGGAACATCGGTCATGGTGTTCGACAAGAAACTCGGCTACCGCTATACCCTCGACGCGCTCGATCCGCTGGGGCCAGCCACCATGATGGCCGGCAAACTACTCGTTCCCCTCGCCGACGGTCTGGGTGTTTACGACCCTGCAAACGGCACCGCGGAGCGCGTGATCAGCATCGCCCACCCGCAGGGCAACGGACCGGTGCTGCCCGCGGTGAGTGGATCTTTTGTGATCGAACAGCGCGGATTCGCCGTCGCCGGGTTCGGGCCGGGCTAGGCCGGCGCTACACCTCTGGTGTGAAGGTCGGCGCTACACCTCTGGTGTGAAGGTCGACGCTACACCTCTGGTGTGAAGGTCGGCAGCGCCCTACCGGACTTCCAGTACTTCAGCAGCGACGCGGCCAGCTCGCGATATGCGTTGGCGCCCTTGTTCTTTCGGCCGGCCATCACCGAGGCGCCGGATGCGCTGGCTTCGGCGAAGCGCACCGTGCGCGGGATCGGCGGGGCCAGCACCGGCAGGTCGTAGCGGTCGGCGATATCGAGGAGGACGTCGCGGCTGTGGGTGGTGCGTGCGTCATACAGG
>JAPLAO010000083.1 GCA_026393245.1 Mycobacterium sp.
AGGTTGCGGTGGCAGTCCTGGTCGAGAACGGCGGGGACCGGTTGGCGGCGACGGGTGGAGCGCTCGCCGCACCCATCGGGCGGGCCACCATCGCGGCGGTATTGCAGGGGGCGCCATGAGCGCACGAGGCCCGCAGCCGAGCACAGCGAGGCAAGAAATGAGCCCCCGCAGCCAAGCGAAGCGAGGCAAGAAATGAGCCCCCGCAGCCAAGCGAAGCGAGGCAAGAAATGAGCCCCCGCGTGGGCGTCACGCTGTCCGGGCGGTATCGGTTACAGCGACTGATCGCGACCGGCGGTATGGGACAGGTGTGGGAGGCCGTCGACAGCAGGCTGGGACGCCGGGTCGCCGTCAAGGTCCTCAAGCAGGAGTTCTCGTCCGATCCGGAGTTCCTGGAGCGGTTCCGCGCTGAGGCGCGGATCGTGGCCATGCTCAACCACCCGGGTATCGCAGCCGTGCACGATTACGGCGAGACCGATATGGACGGCGAGGGCCGCACCGCCTATCTGGTGATGGAGCTGGTCAACGGTGAACCGCTGAACTCGGTTATCAAGCGGACCGGTCGGTTGTCGCTGCGCCATGCGCTCGACATGCTCGAGCAGACCGGGCGGGCACTCCAGGTCGCCCACACCGCGGGCCTGGTGCACCGCGACGTCAAACCAGGCAACATCCTCATCACCCCGACCGGTCAGGTGAAGCTGACCGACTTCGGCATCGCCAAAGCGGTCGACGCGGTTCCGGTGACTCAGACCGGAATGGTGATGGGCACCGCGCAATACATCGCACCGGAGCAGGCCCTCGGCGAGGATGCGACGGCGGCCAGCGATGTCTATTCGCTGGGAGTTGTTGGCTACGAAGCAGTTTCGGGCAAGCGGCCGTTCGTCGGTGACGGTGCGTTGACCGTGGCGATGAAGCACATCAAGGAGACCCCGGCACCACTTCCGGCGGATCTGCCGCCCAACGTGCGCGAGCTCATTGAGACCACCCTGGTCAAGAACCCCGGCCTGCGTTACCGCAACGGTGGGCAGTTCGCCGACGCGGTATCCGCGGTGCGTGCCGGGCGCCGGGCGCCACGGCCGAACTCCGCGCCCATCATCAAAGCGAATCCCACCACGATTCCGGGCTCCAAGAAGCCGGCGCCCGAGGCGCGGCCCGCACCGGCACCCCGGCCGCGCCCGGGTACCCGCGCCCGGGTACCAGTCACCGGTCCCCGCAGCCGGCCCGACGGGCGTTCTCCTCCGGTCAGCGCGCCCTGCTCTGGGCGGCCGGGGTACTCGGCACCCTGGCGATCATCAGCGCAATCCTGATCGTGCTAGCCGACCGGGACCGACGCGCCAACGTGCCGGTCCAGCAGACCGTGACGGACACCGTCACACCGGAGGCCCCCGGTGGCCTACCGCCGGCCGCCCCATCGGGATGGACCCCTCCGGTGATCCCAGGTATGCAGATCGGCGAGATCCGGTTTACCGCCGTGCACAGAACGGCGCTGCCGGCCACCCCGGTCGCCGACGAGGTACCGCGATGACCACACCGCGGCACCTTTCCGACCGCTACGAACTTGGCGAGATCATCGGGTTCGGTGGCATGTCGGAGGTCCACCTCGCCCGAGATCTGCGACTGCATCGCGATGTCGCCGTCAAGGTGCTGCGCGCGGACCTGGCCCGCAACCCCAGCTTCTACTTGCGGTTCCGGCGCGAGGCGCAAAACGCTGCAGCGCTCAATCATCCCGCAATCGTCGCGGTGTACGACACCGGGGAAGCGGCGACGCCCAGTGGTCCGCTGCCCTACATCGTGATGGAGTACGTCGACGGGGTCACGCTGCGCGACATCGTCCACAACGACGGCCCCATGCCGCCGCGGCGGGCACTGGAGGTGATCGCTGACGCGTGCCAAGCACTCAACTTCAGCCACCAACACGGGATCATCCACCGGGACGTCAAGCCGGCCAACATCATGATCTCCGATGCCGGAGCGGTGAAGGTGATGGACTTCGGCATCGCCCGCGCCCTTGCCGACACCGGAAACAGGGTCACCCAGACCGCAGCGGTGATCGGAACCGCGCAGTACCTCTCGCCCGAGCAGGCTCGGGGCGAATCGGTGGACGCACGCTCCGATGTGTACTCGCTGGGATGCGTACTCTACGAAATGCTCACCGGCGAAGCGCCTTTCGTCGGTGACTCACCGGTAGCCGTTGCCTACCAGCATGTGCGCGAGGACCCGATACCGCCGTCCCAGAAGCGGGCCGGCATCTCCGCGGAACTCGACGCCGTGGTGCTCAAGGCGCTGACCAAGAATCCGGACAATCGGTACCAGAGCGCCGCTGAAATGCGGGCCGATCTCGTTCGGGTGCACAGCGGGGAAAAGCCCGAGGCGCCGAAGGTGCTGACCCATGCCGAGCGGACCATGATGATGGCGCCCTCGCGGTCAAGTTCTCGAGATGATTCAGGTTCGACACCGGCGAGGTATGACTACGCGGATTCCGGGCGCAGCTCGGTGGGCCGATGGCTGGTGGCAGCGGCGGTGCTGGCGATCCTGACGGTGGTGGTCACTCTCGCAATCAATATGGTCGGCGGTAAGCCGCGTGCGGTCCAGGTTCCCGACGTTCGCGGTCAGGTCTCAGCCGACGCGATCGCCGCACTGCAGAACAAGGGCTTCAAGATCCGTACCCAGCAGAAGCCGGATAACACGGTGCCCCCCGACCACGTCATCAAGACCGACCCGGCGGGCAACTTATCGGTCAATGCCGGCGACGAGATCCTGATCAGCGTGTCCACCGGTCCCGAGCAGCGCGAAGTGCCTGATGTGTCGGCGCTGAGCTACGCCGAGGCTGTCAAGAAGCTGACGGCAGCCGGCTTCGGCAAGTTCAAACAATCCGAGGCGCCGTCGAATCCCGACCAGAAGGACAAGGTGCTCAATACGGTGCCGCCGGCGAATCAAACCTCGGCGATCACCAACGAGATCACGATCGTCGTCGGGACCGGTCCGCGAACCCGGGAGATTCCCGACGTCGCCGGGGAAACTGCCGATCTGGCCACAAAGAACCTCAACACGGTGGGCTTCCCGACCGTCCTCACCGCGACGGTGGACAGCACGGTAACGGTCGGTCAGGTACTCGGCACCGAGCCGGCGGCGGGTGCCGCGGTACCGCTGGACAGCCCGATCACCCTGAAGGTGTCGAAGGGCAATCAGTTCATCATGCCGAATATGGTGGGCCAGTTCTGGGTTGACGCCGAGCAGAACCTTCGCGCACTCGGCTGGACCGGCGTTCTGGTGAAGGGTCCCGACGTGCCCAACAGCGGCCAACGAACAAACGCGGTGGTCACCCAGAACCCGTCGCCCGGGGCCGGGACGAACCTGGACGGCCCGCTGACGCTCAGCTTTGCGTCGTAACCGCCCGGACGGGATCACCGCCGGTCGCACGACGAACCGTGTCGGCCACTTCCTGTTCCAACCGCCGCACAACCGACTCCGCCGGAGAACTGCCGCAGAAGCCGAGCCAATTCGCCAGCATTCGGTGTCCACCCTCGGTGAGGATCGACTCGGGATGGAACTGCACGCCATGGATGGGCAGCTCGACGTGACGGACCGCCATGATCACCCCCGCGTCGGTACGCGCGATGACCTCCAATTCCGGCGGCACGGTCTCGGGCAGAATCGTCAACGAGTGATACCGGGTCGCGGTGAACGGATCCGGAAGGCCCTGCAGCACTCCAGCATTGGTGTGGGATACCGTACTAGTCTTGCCGTGGAGGAGTTCCGGAGCGCGATCCACGGTGGCGCCGAACGCCACTCCAATCGCCTGATGCCCCAGACAGACACCCAACAGCGGGGTCCGCGCGGCCGCACACGCCTGCACCAACGCGATGGCGGCCCCGGCACGCTCGGGTGTACCGGGCCCTGGGCTGAGCAGGACGCCATCGAATTCGGCCACCGCAGAGGAAATCTGGGCCGCGCCGGTCAGTCGCGGGTCATCATTACGCCACACCTGCGCATCCACACCGAGTTGGCCCAGATACTGAACCAGGTTGAACACGAAGCTGTCGTAGTTGTCGACGACCAATACCTGCACGCCTGTCACGCTACCCGCGGTGCCACTGGGATAATCTCGTGAGACCCCTAGTCTCCAGTGAAGGTAACCATGCCCAAGTCCAAGGTTCGCAAGAAGAACGACTTCACCGCCAACTCGGTTAGCCGCACCCCGGTCAAGGTGAAGGCAGGCCCCTCCAGTTCCTGGTTCGTCGTGCTGTTCATCGGTCTCATGCTGATCGGGCTGGTGTGGTTGCTGGTGTTCCAGTTGGCGGCGTCCGGGTACAACACTCCGGACCCGTTGCAGTGGATGGCCGACCTAGGTCCGTGGAACTACGCGATCGCGTTCGGCTTCATGATCGCCGGTCTGTTGTTGACCATGCGGTGGCGGTGACGACAATAACAACGATGTGATTCATCCCCACTGTGGATAACTCCTGTGGATGAACTCCGGTGGGCCCCGCGAACAGCGGCAATCGCGGCCGTTGGGTCGGCTGGATTCTTCATGGCGGTGGCCTGTGCACTGCTCGCGACCGACCCGCCAGGCCGGTTTCTCAGCGGTATCGCTGCTATGGGTCTGCTGATCTTTGCCGCCGGATCGTGGCGCGCGCGGCCGCGGCTGGCAATCACTGCCGCCGGACTCGTCTATCGGGGCTGGCTACGCTCGACGACTTTGCCGCGCGCCGATATTGAACTGATCCGGATCACCGAGTTTCGCAGATTCGGGCGCAAAGTCCGACTGCTCGAGATCGACACCGTCGACTCGCACCTGATCGTCCTGAGCCGATGGGACCTCGGCGGGGACCCACTGGAGGTTCTCGACGCCCTCACCGAGGCCGGTTACGCCCGGGGCTGAGGGTCAGGAGATCGTGACCGACTCGATCACGACGGCATCGTTCGGCCGGTCGTTGCGATCGACCGCTGTGACGGCGATCGCGTCAACAACCTTCTGCGACTCCGGGTCGACGACCTCGCCGAAGATGGTGTGCTTGCGAGTGAGGTGCGGGGTCTTGCCCACCGTGATGAAAAACTGGCAACCGTTGGTTCCCGGCCCGGCATTGGCCATCGCCAGCAGGTAGGGCTTGTCGAATTGCAACTCCGGGTGGAATTCGTCGGCGAACTTATAGCCGGCGTCACCGCGGCCGGTGCCGGTCGGGTCGCCGCCCTGGATCATGAATCCGTCGATGACGCGGTGGAAGACCGCTCCGTCGTAGAACGGACCGGAGGTACCCCCGGACGCGTTCTGCGTCGAGTAGTCCTTGGTGCCCTGCGCCAAGCCGACGAAGTTGGCGACGGTCTTGGGGGCGTGGTTACCGAAGAGGGCGATCTTGATATCGCCGCGGTTGGTATGCAGTGTCGCGGTGGCGGTTTGAATCGGGCTTGTGCTCACGGGATGACAGTGTGCCACCCCCTCCAGTGGGCGCTTGCGTCAGGGGCGTTGGGATATGTACGACGCCCGGTCGGGGCCCGGGTGGATCTGTGGAGCCTAGGAGATTCGAACTCCTGACATCTGCCTTGCAAAGGCAGCGCTCTACCAACTGAGCTAAGGCCCCGTAGCGCTGTTCTGGCCGGCGAGGATGTGCCCCCGTCGACGACCAGGACATCGTGGGCCTAGGAGGACTCGAACCTCCGACCTCTTCGTTATCAGCGAAGCGCTCTAACCACCTGAGCTATAGGCCCGGAATTGCACACGGACGAACAGCGAGATTACCCCACCTGCGGCGGCCTACCCAAACGCGCAGCCCGCATCGGCGGCGAGATCAGTCCAGATCGGCCAGGGTTACCTCGACGCCGCCGACGATATCGGTGCTCAGGTTGTAGATATAGGCACCGACGGTGGCCATGGCCGATAGCAGCACGATGTTCACCAGCCCGATCAGCGCGGCGGTCCCGAATATCGATCCCGCCGACACCAGATCGCCGCCGCCACCGCTGCCGCTGGTCAACAGATCGCCGACATTGTTATTGAGCTTGCTCCACACACCCATCGCGCCGAGCACGAGATAGAGGAACGCGACAGCGATCATCCATACGAAGAACAGCGCCGCGTTCAGCAGTAGGGACACCTTCAATGCGCTCCACGGATCGATGCGGCGGATCTGCATGGTGGCCCGAACCGGTCCGCGGGGCCGTGCGCCCACCTGCACCCGTGGCGCGGGCGCAGACGCCGCTGCCCGCACGGGATCTGTCGGTGCGGATCGCGGAGGCGCGGGTTTGGCTACCGGGCCGGACAGGTCCGGTAGCTCGCTGGGCAACGCCGCGGCCGGGACCACGTCGTGGCGTTCGGTGCGCAGATCCGAACGCGCCGGGGCGGGTTCGGGCTCGGGCCGCTGCGCGAGCGGACTCATCGACGACAGATCGGGCGCCGCGACGCCGGTGACGTAGCGACTCGCCCGCGGGTCGGCGTCGCGCACCAGGGCGTTGGTAGCCACTCGCGGCGGGGTGGTGTCGGCACGACCGCGACCGGCACTCTGCCACGGCGGAACATCAGTACGGGCGTCCGCGGCGGTCGTCGGGCGCTCGCCCGGGTCGTTCGGTGAACTCACCAACACTCCTTACCTATGGCCCCGGGTATTACGTCGCGTCCACCTCGGAATCAAGCGCTTCGTCGTCATCGGAGCCGTCCTGTTCCTCGGCATTGCGGGCAATCGCTATCAGTGTGTCGCCTTCGCCCAGGTTCATCAAGCGAACGCCCTTGGTCTGGCGCCCGGCCTTGCGAACCTGCCGTGCCGCGGTGCGGATCACTCCGCCGCCGGACGTGATGGCGTACAGCTCGCTGTCGTCATCGACCACCAGCGCGCCCACCAGACTGCCACGTCGGGTGTCGTACTGGATGGTCAGGATGCCTTTTCCGCCACGGCCCTGCGCGGAGTACTCCTCGATCGCCGTCCGCTTGGAGTATCCACCTGCAGTGGCGACCAGCAGGTAGGTGCCCTCACGGACCACATTCAACGACAACAGCTGATCGTCGGCGTTGAATCGCATGCCCTGGACACCGGATGTCGCCCGGCCCATCGGCCGCAGTGCCTCATCGGTGGCCGAGAACCGGATTGACTGGCCCTTCGCGCTCACCAGCAGCAGGTCGTCGTCCGCCGAGCACAGGATTGCACCGACCAATTCGTCCCCGTCCCGGAGGTTTACCGCCACGATCCCGCCCGAGCGGTTGGAGTCGAAGTCGGTCAGCTTGGACTTCTTCACCAGGCCGTTGCGGGTGGCCAGCACCAGATACGGGGCGTCCTCGTAGGTCTTGATCTGAATGACCTGCGCGATGCGTTCATCGGGCTGGAATGCCAGCAGGTTGGCCACGTGTTGTCCGCGGGCCGCGCGCAGCGACTCCGGAAGCTCATAAGCCTTCGCCCGGTACACCCGGCCCTGTGTGGTGAAGAACAGGATCCAGTCATGGGTGGAGCAGACGAAGAAGTGCCGCACGATGTCGTCCTGCTTGAGCGCCGCGCCCTGCACGCCCTTACCGCCGCGCTTCTGACTGCGATACAGGTCGGTCTTAGTCCGCTTGGCGTAGCCGGTCTCGGTGATCGTCACGACCACCTCTTCGCGGGCGATGAGGTCTTCGTCAGACACCTCGCCCTCAGCACCGACGATCCGGGTGCGCCGGTCGTCGCCGTGCTTCTCGACGATCTCAGCGAGCTCGTCGCGCACGATGCCGCGCTGGCGCTCGGGCTTGGCCAGGATGTCTTCGAGGTCCGCGATCTCCGTCTCGATCTCGGCCAGTTGGTCGACGATCTTCTGACGTTCCAGGGCAGCCAGCCGGCGCAGCTGCATATCGAGAATGGCCTGCGCCTGGATATCATCGACATCGAGCAGTTCGATCAAGCCGGTCCTGGCGACGTCAACGGTCTCCGACGCGCGGATCAGCGCGATCACCTCGTCAAGGGCGTCGAGCGCCTTGACCAGACCGCGCAGGATGTGGGCCCGTTCGTTGGCTTTGCGCAGCCGGTAGGTGGTCCGCCGCACGATCACGTCGCGCTGATGCTCGACGTAGTAGCGGATCATTTGGTCCAGCCGCAGGGTGCGGGGCACACCGTCAACGATCGAGAGCATGTTGCAGCCGAAGCTGGTCTGCAGTTGGGTGTGCTTGTACAGGTTGTTCAGCACCACCTTGGCCACGGCATCGCGTTTGATCTCAACGACGATGCGCAGGCCTACCCGGTCGCTCGACTGGTCCTCGATATTGGAGATGCCGGCCAGCTTGCCCTCACGCACCTGATCGGCGATCGAGGTGATGAAGTTGTCGTGGTTGACCTGGTACGGCAACTCGGTGATGACGATGCCGGTGCGTCCGCGGGAGTCCTCTTCGATTTCCACCACACCGCGCATCCGGACTGACCCTCGGCCGGTTCTGTAGGCGTCGATGACACCAGAGGTGCCGACGATCAGACCGGAGGTCGGGAAGTCCGGCCCCTTGATCCGTTCGATCATCGCCGCAAGCGTGGTTTCCTCATCGGCCTCGTGGTTCTCCAGGCACCAGTAGACGGCCTCGGCGAGCTCTCGTAGATTATGCGGCGGGATATTAGTGGCCATGCCGACGGCGATACCGCCGGAGCCATTAGCCAGCAGGTTGGGGAAGCGGCTCGGCAGAACCGTCGGCTCCTGCACCCGGCCGTCGTAGTTGGGAATGAAATCGACTGTCTCCTCGTCGATTTCACGAAGCATATCCATGGCCAGCGGGGTGAGGCGGGCCTCTGTGTTGTGGCTGATGAAGCCGTTGGTGATAAACGAGTGGTCGTCGGTGTCAACCCGGAGGCTGTAGACCGGCTGGATGCCGGCGTCGGCGACGGATGCCACCTGAGCAAAGTAGAACCTGCCGTCGGTGAGCTCCGAAGCGATCGCGCGCACATCATGGTCTGCGATACGGCTGAGCAGCTCCACCCCGTCGCGACGCCATCGCGCCAGACGATCGACGTTGTGCTTGAGCAACCATTCCTTATCTTTCCAACTGCCGCCGCCGTGCTTGCGAATGAAGGCCGCCAAACCCGGCACATAGTCGCGGTCGAGTCCCGCCGCGGTATCCGGAAGGCTGCCGAGAATTTTAGCCAGCTTCTCTTGCTTGGCTCCTCCGAATCCAACCTCGGCCGCAAACAACTCCGCCTGCGCCCGGCTCGTAATCGCAATTTTGAACTCACCGGTCGCGTGTTCATACCTGTGCGATAGAACTCCGAATTCCAGCAACATCTGCTGGACGTCTGTAGCCAATCGGGCACTACGGGTCGAGTACGAAATCTGGACAGTATTGCGGGGCAGTGCCGAGCAGGAACCATCACCCTCGAAGAGCGCCTGCAGAAACGCGCGCTTAACCGGCGCCGGCGAGTTCCACAACCGGTCAGGAATGAACTTATCGGCCGATCGGAACCCGGACAGCTCAGCTAATGGGCTGGCCGAAAGCGCACTGAGATTTTGGATGTCAAGTTCAAGAAGGGTCGACCCAGATGCGATCGTTCTTTCAGAGATATAGCGGGCTCCGCCAACCACGGCGTCGTAAGCCGCCACGACGTTATTGAAATAGTCGCGGTCGAGATTATTGAAGCCTGCGCGCTTGTTGCTGACAAAACCCTCACTGATGAAAGCGCCCAGCAGTAGACCGGTGAGCGTGTCGTACCAGTCGGCGCAGCCGAGTTCCGCCGGCTTGGTCCGTTGGAGAACGACATGATCACCAACACGGATTTCTTCAATGAGCTTCCAGAGCAGGGTCGGTACGCCCGCCAGGTCAACCAAACACAGCAACGGATGGTTAGCCGTCCCGGTGACAGCGAAACCCTCAGCCGTCGTGACCGTAAACGTCTGATGCTCACCTGAGTGGAAAAGGCGATCGGCCGAGACGGGGTTGCCATGGCGGTCCAGGACTTTCAGATCCACGACGGCGTCACTGTTTGGTCCAGCAGAGGCAATATCGCCGATACGCGCTGTCTGACCGAGTGGTAAGCGAACCAGTGCATCACCGGTTACGCAGTAGCGCATCGCGGCCGGCGGGTCATTACCCGGCGAACCGAAGTTGCCCTGCCCGTCGACCAACGGGTAGCGCAGCGACCACGGCTGGGCCATCCGGACCAGGGTGTCGTAGATCGATGAGTCGCCGTGCGGGTGGTAGTTACCCATCGTCTCGGCGACCGAACGTGCCGACTTGGCGTGGCTGCGGTCCGGGCGGAACCCGGAGTCGTACATCGCATAGAGCACCCGGCGGTGCACCGGCTTGAGACCGTCTCGCACCTCGGGCAGCGCGCGCCCGACGATGACGCTCATCGCGTAATCGATGTAGCTGTTCTGCATCTCCTGCTGGATGTCGACCGGTTCGACCCGGTCTGCGGGAGGTCCGTCGGGCGGTAGCGTGGTGTCAGTCATCTGATCCTCTATCGGGGCGTATGAGCGCTAATGGCTAAACGTCAAGAAAGCGAACGTCTTTGGCGTTGCGGGTAATGAAGCTTCGGCGGGCTTCGACGTCCTCACCCATCAGGATCGAGAACAACTCATCGGCGGCGGCCGCATCGTCGAGGGTGATCTGGCGGAGCAGTCGGGCCGCAGGGTCCATGGTGGTCTCCCACAGTTCCTTGGCATCCATCTCACCGAGGCCCTTGTAGCGCTGGATGCCGTCGTCTTTGTTGATCTTCTTCCCCGCCGTCAGCCCCGCCTCCA
>JAPLAO010000008.1 GCA_026393245.1 Mycobacterium sp.
AGCGTCGGCGCTCCCGAGGCGGGTGCCGCGGCTCCCATGCTGATCGACTACGCCATGCGTCAGATCCCAGCGGCGGACATCCGAGCCGCCGGCTACGCCGGGGTGATCAACTACGTCTCGCTTTCGCGACCAGGCTCCAACTTCGGCGCCAAGCCGATCACCCGTCCCTACGCCGAGTCGCTGACCGCCGCCGGGTTGGTCATCGTCAGCAACTACCAATACGGCAAACCGGGCGGGACCGCACCATCTGACTACACACGCGGGTATGCCGGCGGCGTCGCCGACGCCCAGACCGCCTGGCAGTTGCATGCCGCGGCAGGTGGTGGCCAGAGCGCACCCATCTTCTTCTCGGTCGACGACGACATCAGCCGCGACACCTGGAACGCGGTGGCGCTGCCGTGGTTTCGCGGTATCAACTCGGTGCTCGAGGTTCAGCGCACTGGCGTCTACGGGGGTATCGATGTGTGCCGGTGGGCCGGCGCTGATGGCGTCATCGGCAATTCGGGCACGCCCGGCTTCCGCTGGGCCTGGCAGACCCGGGCCTGGTCTGGCACGAAGATCGACCCCGCCGCGGTTCTCTACCAACGCATCGTGAGCACCGCGTCAACTCCGGGGCCGTTGGTCGGTGGGATCGAAGTCGACGTCAACGACGTCCTCGCCGGGGACTGCGGACAGTGGAACCTGCATCCGTGAGGCCGTAAGCGTCTCGCCTCGTCCTCACGTGTTCTTTCCGAAGGGCTCCAGCGTCGGCTACCGCGTTTTACGGCGCAGGAGCGGAGTCGCGCGAATGGCCTCGAGCGCGAGTCGCGGGGAGTCACTCGTACGCATGACGGTGAGGTCGTCTGCGAGCGTGCCGGTATCGGAGAGAAAGCGAGCCAGCACCGCCGGAGGCACTCGCTCGAACAGACGGTAGAACGTGTCCGGCGCACGCTCCGGACGACTGCGCAGATACGACAGGAAAATGGTGTCGAGCGCTGTCGTGCGCGGGCTGCGCGCGGCGGGTGGCTCGGCACAACCATCAACACGCAGCGCGGAAACCACGCGCGGTGCGAACGCGCGGACGAAACGCTGCACGGCCAGAAAGGCATATCCGCTCGACGGTTTGACATGCCCGCCCGCCGTACCGATCCGCACGATCCGCGGGCTCGGCCACGCGTCGAAGGGCTCCGTCGTCATCGGGATCACCCCGCTCTCGTGCGAGATCGTCTGGAACACCACGCCGGGACGTCGTCGCGCGAGCCAGGTGTCGATAGCCGCCTCGTACACTGCGTCCGGCAGTGGCCGCTCAGTGAAAAACGTGCTTTCCACAAGCGCTGTGTGGGCGTCGAAAGGCAACACGTAGATGAAGTGGATTCCGTCGGCCTGCGAGACATCGAAGTCCATGAGTGTCGCAGTGTCGGCCTCGAAGACCGGTTCCGCACTGCGGACGACGCGACCGCGGAAGTGCTGCAACAGGTTGACGTCTTTGCCGTCATCGGCGGCGCGCGTCAGCGATGGCGGTCGCGAGTCCATCGCGAGGCGCGCGCGCAGCACTCCTGCGCTGGTGTGGACGTCGACGTGGGCGCCGCGGTCTTCGAGGTGCTCGACGGTCACCCCGAGCACAAGCTCGATGCGCTGGCCCGCGGCGGCGAGGCGCTCGAGCGCGAGCTCATAGAAGCGCTCGCCCGGGATCGTGCAATAGGCAATGCCCGGCGCAGAGCGAAGCACCTCGGCGGCGCCGTTACGGACGCGCCATCGACTCCAGCGATGGGTGATCGCAGACTCGAACGCGTGTGGCACAAGATCGAAGAAACACCACGTACGGTCTGCGCCGCTCAACGTTTCGCGTGGATCGACGAGCACGATGCGCGCGTCCTCCGGTAAGCCCGCATCGAGCAGAGCCACCGCGAGTGAGAGCCCCGAGAGTCCCGCACCCGCGATGATCACATCGGCGTCGCACGCCGGCCTCACGTGCGGCTCACTACCGGTTGGCCAGCGATCAGGCGCGTAACTCCCTAGCCAGTTCACCGAATGCGTCGACCCATTTGCCCATATCCGCGTCGGTGTGGGCCAGCGACACCAGCCACTGATCGTCCATGCCCGGTGGCGTCAAGATGCCGCGGTTGATGCCCCACAGCCAGCCCAACTCGGCGACCTCGAAGTCGGTACTGAGTTTGTAGTCGCGGTAGTTGCGGATCGGGGTGGGTGACCACGTCACGGCACCCTTGACGCCGAAGCCGACGGTGTGGGCCGGCAGTTCGTACTCACCGATGATGGTGTCCATGGCTTCCATCGCGTTGTCGTTGACCTGTTCGGCCGCCGCCAACGCCTGCGGGGTGGCCACCTCATCGACCGCGAGGGCCGCAGCCATACACAGGGGGTTGCCGTTGTAGGTGCCGAAGTGTGCCATCCGGTTGTCAACGACGACCTGCATGACTTCCGCGGTGCCGCCGAAGGCGGCCAGGGGCAGACCGCCGCCGATGGACTTGGCCAACGTGATCAGGTCCGGCTTGACGCCAAGTCGCGCGGCCGCACCGCGGGCGCCAGCGGTCAGCCCGGTCTTGACC
>JAPLAO010000080.1 GCA_026393245.1 Mycobacterium sp.
CACCGGGTGCGTATGCGCCGCTGGCTGAAGCCGAACTTGCTCCGCTGCCCGACGGCCCGCTGCCGGAGTTGCTGACCTTCGGTCACACCAATGACGCGCACCCGCAGGCGTTGGCGGCATCGGTGGCGAGCCATCCGATACTCGCGGACGCGCTGACCGCCGGATCCAGCTCGCTGGCGCGGCTGGCCGCCGGAACCGCCATCGACGCCGGCGGACTCGTTCCTGACCAGCATGACGTGAACAGTTGGACGCAGCACGTGCATGAGGTCGAACCGCTGGAGATGCTCGAGGTGCAGCTGGCCAACACCACCGCACCGTTTCTGCTCATCAGCCGACTGCGTCCGTCGATGGCGGCGTCAGCGGCCCGGCGCACCTATGTGGTCAACGTTTCCGCCATGGAGGGGGTGTTCTCCCGGCGCTACAAGGGGCCCGGACACCCGCACACCAATATGGCCAAGGCGGCTCTGAACATGCTCACCCGAACCAGTGCGGACGAGATGTTCGAGACTGACGGCATTCTGATGACCAGTGTCGACACCGGATGGATCACCGACGAGCGGCCACACCCGACCAAGGTCCGCCTCGCCGAGGAAGGCTTTCACGCGCCATTGGATCTCATCGACGGTGCGGCACGCGTCTATGACCCGATCGTGCAGGGCGAGGCAGGGGTGGATCTGTACGGGGTATTCCTGAAGGACTACGTCCCCGCGAATTGGTGACGGACGATTCAGAGCTGAGAATTCAGACCGGCGGGTAGGCGGGCGTGCCGGTCCAGTCGGTACCGCGCAGCGCCCACGGCAACCAACTGAAGAAGTACTCGATCTCATCGGTCGTGTCATAGTCGGGATTCGGATCCATTGCGCAAACCTCCATCGTGACGTCCGACTGACTTCGCCCAAATTAGTCTCTGTTCAGTGTATCCCGCCGCGCCCGGGCCTGAGGTCCGATCCCGGCAGATGCCTACACTAGCCAACCATGCCGCCGGAGAACGTGCCCACCCGCCGCGAAGAGTTGTTGGCCGTGGCCACCAAATTGTTCGCCGCGCGCGGCTACCACGGCACCCGGATGGACGATGTGGCCGAGGTGGTCGGTCTGAACAAAGCGACCGTCTACCACTACTACGCGAGCAAGTCGCTGATCCTGTTCGACATCTACCGGTCCGCGGCTGAAAGCACCCTGGCTGCCGTGCACGACGACCCCTCCTGGACCGCCCGTGAGGCGCTCTACCAGTACACGGTGCGCCTGCTGACCAATATCGCCCAGAACCCCGAGGGCGCGGCGGTGTACTTCCAGGAGCAGCCCTACATCACCGAATGGTTCACCGAGGATCAGGTGGCCGAAGTGCTCGAAAAGGAGACCCAGGTCTACGAGCACGTCGCCGGCCTGATCGACCGGGGTATCGCCAGTGGCGAGTTCTTCGAGTGCGACTCACACGTGGTGGCCCTGGGCTACATCGGGATGACCCTCGGGGCCTACCGCTGGCTTCGGCCGGACGGCCGGCGTCCGGCCCAGGAGGTCGCGGCTGAATTCAGCACCGCGCTGCTGCGTGGACTGATCCGCGACGAGAGGATCCGCGTCGAGAGTCCGCTGGGCTGACGTCGATATGATCGCCCGGTGGCTTTCGTCAGCAAGACCGTGGAGGTCGACGCCGGCGCGGCGGCCATCCTGGGCATCGTCGCCGACTTCGAGTCCTACCCGCACTGGAACGAGGAGGTGAAGGCCGTCTACGTCTTGGCCCGGTATAACGACGGTCGGCCCAGCCAGTTGCGGGTCGACACCGAAATCCAGGGCACCGCGGGCACCTACATCCAGGCCGTCTACTACCCGAGTCCGGTCCAGATCCAGACCGTGATGCAGCAGGGCGAGTTGTTCACCAAGCAGGAGCAACTGTTCTCGGTTGTGGAGATGGGTCCGGCGAGCCTGCTGACGGTCGATTTAGACGTCGAGGTGTCGCTACCGATTCCGAACATGATGATGAAGAAAGTCGTCAACGACGTCCTTGATCACCTTGCCGACAATCTGAAGACCCGCGCCGAACAGCTGTCCGGCGGACGGTAAAACACAACTGCAACAACGAGTTCGGTTGTAGCTTGGCTGCGATGGATCTCTCACAGGACACCGAGCAGCCCTATCTGTCCCGGCGGCAGAACTGGATCACCCAACTCGAGCGTCACGCGCTGATGCAACCCCACGCCACCGCACTGCGGTTCATGGGGCAGACCACCACGTGGGCCCAACTCCAGAGCCGGGTGTCGGCGTTGGCCGCCGCGCTGCACCGCCGTGGGATCGGTGTCGGTGACCGGGTGATGATCCTGATGCTCAACCGCGTGGAGTTCATCGAGGCCACGCTGGCCGCAAATCGGTTGGGCGCCATCGCGGTTCCGGTCAACTTCCGGCTCACCCCACCCGAGTTGGCCTACCTCGTTGACAACTGCGGCTCGGCCGTAATGATCACCGAACCCTTGCTGGCGCCGATCGCCGCAGCGGTGCGTGACATCACCCCGGTGCTGTCCACGGTGATCGTCGCCGAGGCATCGACCGGAGACGGCGGCGTTCTCGGCTACGAGGATCTCGTCGCCGAGGACGGCGGCCCGGCCCCGATCGTCGAGATACCCAATGACAGCCCCGCGCTGATCATGTACACCTCGGGAACCACCGGTCACCCCAAAGGAGCCGTGCTCACCCACACCAACCTGGCCGGCCAGGCGACGTGTGCCATCTACTCCGGCAATCCGGATCTCAATAACGACGTCGGCTTCATCGGGGTTCCGCTGTTCCACATCGCCGGAATCGGCGGGATGTTTCCGGCCATGACACTGGGCACCCCGGTCGTCATTCACCCGCTGGGCGGGTTCGACGCCGGCGACCTTCTCAATGTGCTTGCCGCCGAACGGGTTACCAGTATCTTCCTGGTGCCCGCACAGTGGCAGGTGGTGTGCACCGAACAACAGGCCAGCCCGCGCGATCTGCGTCTGCGCACGCTGTCGTGGGGTGCCGCACCGGCGTCGGACACCCTGCTGCGTCAGATGGCCGAGACTTTCCCGGACGCCACGATCCTCGCCGCCTTCGGTCAGACCGAGATGTCCCCGGTGACCTGCATGCTGCTGGGCGACGACGCGATCCGGAAACTCGGTTCGGTGGGCCGGGTGGTCCCGACGGTGTCGGCCCGCATCGTCGACGAGAACATGAATGACACCCCGGTCGGCGAGGTCGGCGAGATCGTCTACCGGGGCCCCACGTTGATGGCCGGTTACTGGAACAACCCGAAGGCCACCGCAGAGGCGTTCGCCGGCGGCTGGTTTCACTCCGGCGATCTGGTGCGAAGCGATGACGAGGGCTATATCTGGGTCGTCGACCGCAAGAAGGACATGATCATCTCCGGCGGGGAGAACGTCTACTGCGCCGAGGTCGAGAACGCGTTGGCCGCACATCCAGCCATCGTCGAGGTGGCCATCATCGGCCGGGCTGACGACAAATGGGGCGAGGTTCCGGTGGCAGTGGCCGCCATCAGCGCTGCGGACCTGCGGTTGGAGGAGCTCTCAGAGTTCCTCAACGAGCGTCTCGCGCGGTACAAGCACCCTAAAGTGCTCGAAATCGTCGATTCGCTGCCCCGCAATCCAGCCGGGAAAGTGCTGAAGAACGAGCTGCGGCTACGCTACGGCGTGCCAACAAATTCACCCGGGGATAAATAGTGCGGTTGCGGTATGTGACCCATCATGGATCGGGTATGTTCCTGTGGACTTGCTCACTACCTATTGGTGGGGAGATCGGTATCACTGACGACGTGGGCTGGGGAGGTTGCGTGTGACAGCAGCGACCGGCGTGGGCGGTTACCTCCGCAAACGCATACGCGGCCCATTGCAGGCCATGGGTGGTTTCTTCAAAATGTGCATGCTCACCTTTCGGGCTTTGGGCAGGCCGTTCCAGTGGAAAGAATTCACCACGTACAGCTGGTTTCTGATGTCGGTGGCCCTGCTGCCGACCTTCGCCATGTCGATCCCGCTGACCGTGCTCATCATCTTCATCTTCAACCTGCTGCTGCAGGAGTTCGGCGCGGCCGACGTCTCCGGGGCGGGCGCCGCGCTTGCGTCGGTGACGCAGTTGGGCCCGCTGGTGACCGTGCTCGTGGTCGCCGGTGCCGGATCCACCGCGATCTGCGCCGACCTCGGGGCGCGCACCATCCGCGAGGAGATCGACGCCCTTGAGGTGCTCGGCATCGACCCGATCCATCGGCTGGTGGTGCCCCGGGTGGCCGCGGCGATGTTCGTGGCCGTCCTGCTCAACGGCGCGGTCATCATGATCGGCCTGGTGGGAAGTTTCATTTTCGGCGTCGGGCTGCAGAACCTCTCCGCCGGCGCGTACCTACAGACGCTCACCCTGCTGACCGGGCTGCCCGAGGTGATCATCTCGATAGTCAAAGCCCTGGCCTTCGGCCTGATTGCGGGACTGGTCGGGTGTTACCGCGGCCTGACGGTGGGTGGCGGCGCCAAGGGCGTGGGCATCGCGGTGAACGAGACTCTGGTGCTGTGCGTGGTGGCATTGTTCGCGGTGAACGTGATCTTCACGACCATCGGTGTGCGGTTCGGGACGGGGCGGTAGATGGCGACGGCGACAGCGAATGCGACGGTAGTACGCACCCGCTTCCCCCGTGCGGCCCGCGATGTCGGAAAACTGGCCAGCCTGCCCAGCCGGTTCTTGGACAGCTGCGGCAAAGTGGCCTGGTTTGCTGTGCAGGCTGTCGGGCAGATCGGTCACGCGCTGCGCTACTACCGCAAAGAGATCGTGCGTCTGATCGCCGAGATCGGCATGGGTGCCGGTGCGATGGCGGTGGTCGGCGGTACCGTCGCCATCGTCGGATTCGTGACACTGTCAGCAGGGTCGCTGATCGCCATCCAGGGCTTCGCGTCCCTGGGCAATGTCGGCGTGGAGGCCTTCACCGGCTTCCTGGCCGCCATGGTCAATGTGCGTCTGACCGCACCGGTGGTGACCGGCGAGGCGTTGGCCGCCACGGTCGGCGCCGGCGCGACCGCCGAAATCGGTGCCATGCGCATCTCTGAGGAAATCGACGCCCTCGAGGTGATGGGCATCAAGAGCATCTCCTACCTGGTGTCGACCCGAATCCTGGCCGGCGCGGTGGTGATCATCCCGCTGTATGCGATGGCGCTCATCATGGCCTTCCTGGCCGCGCAGTTGACCACCACGGTGCTCTACGGGCAGTCCGGCGGAACCTACTCGCACTACTTCCACACCTTCTTGAGACCCGACGACGTGTTCTGGTCCTTCATCCAGGTGATCATCATTTCGGTCATCGTGATGATCAACCACTGCTACTTCGGCTAC
>JAPLAO010000154.1 GCA_026393245.1 Mycobacterium sp.
CTCGCGCTGGAATCACTGCACGAGAACGCCCGCGCCACGATGAACCGCGATCTACTGCCGCAGGCTTACGCGGTCGGGACACAACGACGGATTCGTCTTGTCACCTCGCAGAACGCTGTGCACTTCCTGGCCGAGGCACACTGGCCGGCAACCATCGCGACCGGCGCGGGTGTAGGTCGCATCGGACGGACCTCGTACGTAGCCTCGACCGCACTGTTCATCGGCGGCAGTTGTATCGGCGTGTGCGACACCGTGCTGGTGGCGCTCGGCGACGACGGACCGGTGCCGCTGACGGATGAGTTCCGCGCCGCTCTGCAAACGGTGCTGTTGGCCGCTACAGATCCTGCCGTTATAGATCCTTGAGTGCCTCGATGACCTCGGACACCGACTTCTTAGCGTCACCGAACAGCATCGAGGTCTGGTCGAGGAAGAACAGCGGGTTCTCGATACCGGCGTAACCCGACGACATCGAGCGCTTGAGCACGATCACCGACCGGGACTGGTCGACGTTGAGGATCGGCATGCCGTGGATCGGGCTGGACGGGTCATTGCGGGCAGCCGGGTTGGTGACATCGTTGGCGCCGATAACGACGGTGACGTCGGTGCGGGCGAACTCACCGTTGATATCGTCCATTTCCTTCATCGCGTCGTACTCGACATCGGCCTCGGCCAGCAGCACGTTCATATGACCGGGCATCCGGCCGGCCACCGGATGGATGGCGAACTTGACCTCGACGCCCCTGCCCTCAAGCAGGTCGGCCAGTTCCTTGACGGTGTGCTGAGCCTGCGCGACCGCGAGGCCGTAGCCCGGAACGACGATCACCTGGTTGGCATACGCCATCTGGATTGCGGCGTCGGCGGCCGATGTCGCCTTGACCGGGCCCTGGTCGCCGCCAACCGGTCCGCCTTCGGTGGCACCGCCGCCGAAGGAACCGAACACGATCGCCGGGATGGACCGGTTCATCGCGACGGCCATCAGATTGGTCAGGATCGAGCCGGACGCGCCGACGATCATGCCCGCGACGATCATGGCGGTGTTGTTCAGCGCCAAACCCGCTGCGGCAGCCGATAATCCGGTCATCGCGTTGAGCAGCGAGATGACCACCGGCATATCCGCGCCGCCAATGGGGAACACCACGAACAGCCCCATGAAGCCCGCGAGCACCAGCAGCAGCACAATCCACCAGACCGAGAGACCCTTGTGGAGCCCGATGTAGACCGCGGCCGCGACAGCGACAATCAGCAGGACGATATTGGCGGCCTGAAAGACCTTTGCACCCTTGACGAATGCCTTCTCGACATTCTTCGGAATGATCGTTTCCTGCAGCTTGGCGAACGCAACCAGCGATCCCCAGAACGACACCGATCCGATGATCGCGGCGAACAGCGAGCCGACCACCAGTGCCACCGTCGGGGTCTGATCGGGCTTGAATTCCGAAAAGCCCTTGGTCTCAATGAATTCCGCCCAGGCGATCAGTGCGACCGTGCCACCGCCCACACCGTTGAACAGCGCGACCAGCTGCGGCATGGCGGTCATCTTGGTCTTCTTGGCCGGCGGCACACCGAGGATCACACCCAGTGCAAGCCCGGCGGCGATCAGAATCCAGTTGATCGGTGCGGTGTCGCGGATCTTGATCAGTGTCGCGACCACGGCGAGACCCATCCCGGCAGCGGCGATCCAGTTACCGCGTACCGCCGTCTTGGGTCCGGTCAGACCGGACAGACCGTAGATGAACATGCCGAACGCGATGACATACAGCACCGCAACGAGATTGTTCACTTGGCGACCTCCTTGACCGCCGCGGCGGCAGGGAGTTCCTTCTTCTTGCCCTTGAACATGCCCAGCATGCGGTCGGTCACCAGGAATCCGCCGATGACGTTCAGCGTGCCGAACACCAACGCGACGAAGCAGATGATCCGCACACCCCAGTGCGCATCGGCGGGCAGGTTACCCAGCACGAGCAGGGCGCCGAGCACGACGATGCCGTGGATGGCGTTGGTGCCCGACATCAACGGCGTGTGCAGGGTGTTGGGCACCTTGGAGATCACGGCGAATCCGACGAACCCGGCCAGCACCAGGATCGCGAGGTTGGCAAGCAATTGGGTGTACATCAGTTCTGCACCTCGGTGTTGGAAGGCTTCGCCGCCGGTGCGGCTTCGCGTGTCACACACGAGGCCGAAATGACCTCGTCGTCGAAATCCGGTTGCAACGCACCATCTTTGATCATCAGTTCGAGCAGCGAGGTCAAGTTCTTGGAGTACAACTCGCTGGCGTGTTCGGGCATGGTGGCGGGCAAGTTCAGCGGCGAGGCGATGGTGACGCCATGTTTGACGACGGTCTGGCCGGGCTCGGTCAATTCGCAATTGCCACCGGTCTCACCGGCGAGGTCGACGACGACGCTGCCGGGCTTCATGCCTCGCACCGCGGCAGCGGTCACCAGTCGTGGCGCCGGCCGGCCGGGAACCAGTGCGGTGGTGATGACGACGTCGAAACCACCGATGGCCTGCTCCAGTTTGGTCTGTTGCGCGGCGCGTTCCTCCTCGGTGAGCTCGCGGGCATACCCGCCCTCGCCGGCGGCGTCGATCCCCAGATTGAGCCACTGCGCGCCGACGGAGCGCACTTGATCGGCTACCTCGGGACGTACGTCGTAACCGGTGGTCCGGGCGCCGAGGCGCTTGGCGGTGGCCAGCGCCTGCAAGCCGGCCACGCCGACCCCGAGCACCAGCACGCTGGCCGGTTTGACGGTGCCCGCAGCGGTGGTCAGCATCGGGAAATACCGGGTCGACTCACTGGCCGCCAAGATCACGGCCTTGTACCCGGACACGTTGCCCTGAGATGACAGCGCGTCCATCGCCTGAGCGCGCGAGATCCGTGGAATGGCCTCGACCGCGAAAGCCTGCACGCCGGCCGCCCGCAGCGCGCCAATCTGGTTGTCGGCGTTGCGCGGCGCGAGGAAGCCGACCAGGGTCTGGCCGGCATGCAGTCGGGCCACCTCGGCGGCGGTCGGCGGAGCCACCTTCAACACGATGTCGGCGCCCCAGGCATCGCCGATGGTCGCCCCGGCTGCGGTGTAGAGATCGTCGGGCAGCAGGGCGGCGTCCCCGGCGCCGGACTCGACCACCACGGTGACTCCGCTGTTGATGAGCGTCGTGATCGCCTTCGGTACCAGCGCCACCCGGCGCTCGTCGGACTCCGACTCGGCGACTACGCCGACGGTCGTCTTGGTTTCTGTCATGCCAGTGCGTGCGCTTCCTAGGATTGGGACCTGCCCCGAATGCTCGTGACACCTTAACCGCATCGGCCAGCCGCGGAAGCTACCCGCGTGCCAGAATCGGGCAATGAACGAAACCGGGATCCATGACGTCGTCGTTATCGGGGCTGGATTCGCCGGTCTGGTGGCCGCGCGCGATCTGATCGACGCCGGGCGCAATGTGGTGGTGCTAGAAGCCCGGGAGCGGGCCGGCGGGCGGACCTACTCCGGCACCTTCCCCGGCACCGAGGTGGTGATCGACCTCGGTGCGGAGTGGTTCGACCCGGCGCGGCATCACCACATGGCCGCCGAGGTCGAGCGTTACGGCGCGAACTTCGTCCGCGCTGATACCGATGGTGCCAGCAGGTGGTTCCTCAACGGCCGGCACGCCGACGGCGACGAGCCCGACGGCCTCATCGATATGACGCAACTCGAGGAGGTCCTCGACCGGTTGCGGGCCGATATCGCACCCGTGGTCTTCGCCAAGGGATTCACCCAGACCGATACCGCCCATCTGGACATCCCGTTCAGCGAGTACCTGGCCAAGCTTGACGCGCCGCCGGAAATCGCCGACCTGCTGCGGGCCCAGTCCTACACCCTCACCGGAGCCCTGCCCGAGGAATTCTCCGCGCTGGTGTACCTCCGCGAGATCGCGGGCTTCGACCACAATCCCGACTACTCGTTCTTCGCCTCGCTGGCGCGGGTCGACATCGGCAGCGGCGGCCTGGCCGAGCGCGTCGCCGCAGAGATCTCCGACCACATCCGTCTCGGTGAACCGGTCACGGCGGTGACCGAACTCGCCGACCGGGTGGACGTGACCACCGCCACCGGACAGCGCTACTCGGCACGCCGGGTCATCCTCGCCGCACCGCTGAACACCATCGGCGATATCGCGTTCACCCCGGATCTGCCGCCGGCGTTAGCCCGGTTGGTCAGCGAGGGCCACACCGGTCGATGCGTCAAGGTCTGGTCCAAGGTGTCCGGAACCAATCACGTATTCGCCATGGGCTGGCCGGGGATTGTCGAGTGCACCGTGAAAGGAAGGGTCAACGAACCGGATGGGGAGAAGGCCATCCTGGCCTCCTTCGGTCTGGCCCCCAATCTGGCCGTCGATCGGCCCGACCTGGTGCAGACAGGCCTTGATGACCTCAAGTTAGATGCCACCGTCGAGGAGATCTACGGCCACGACTGGATCGGCGACCCGTACTCGAAGGGCACCTGGGTGGCACTGCGGCCGGGACAGCCACCCATCCATGGGAGCCTCGAAAGTCATTGGGGCGCTATCCATCTCGCCGGGGCTGACGTCGCCGGGGTGTGGTCGGGCTGGGTCGACGGCGCCATCGAGTCGGGCCGGGAGACGGCCAAGGCGGTCGACGCGGCCCTGGCCTAGCCGTCGGGCACGGCTGAGGCCGTGACATATGGTGACATCTGACCCCGGAGAAGGGGCCCGGTGAAGGAGCCCGAACGGGCCGGTTGGAAGGGAATCGCAGTGGATTTCGCCATGTCCGCCAAGGCGGCCGACTACCACAAACGCCTCACCGAATTCATGGCCGACCATGTGCTACCGGCTGAGAAGACCTACGACGAGTACCGGGCCGCAGCCGGAGTGGGCGACTTCACTCTGCCGCCGGTCGTCGAGGATCTCAAGAAGATGGCCCGCGAACGCGGGCTATGGAACCTGTTCCTGCCCGCCGAGTCCGGGCTGACGAACCTGGAGTACTCCCCGCTGGCGGAGCTGTCCGGCTGGAGTCCGGAGATCGGACCGGAGGCCATCAACTGCGCCGCCCCGGACACCGGCAACATGGAAGTGCTGCACATGTTCGGCACGCCCGACCAAAAGAAGCAGTGGCTCGAACCCCTGCTGGCCGGTGAGATCCGCAGCGCGTTCTCGATGACCGAGCCCGCGGTGGCCTCCAGCGACGCCCGCAACATCCAAACCGCGATCACCCGCGACGGCGATGACTACATCATCAACGGCCGCAAGTGGTGGACCTCCGGTGCCAACGACCCGCGCTGCAAGGTGCTCATCGTGATGGGCCGCACCAACCCGGACGCCGCATCGCATCAGCAGCAGTCGATGATCCTGGTTCCGCTTCCCACCCCCGGGGTGAACATCCTGCGTTCCACCAAGGTGTTCGGCTGGCACGACCAGCACGGCCACGCCGAGATCGTCTATGACAACGTCCGGGTTCCGGCCGCCAACCTGCTGGCCGAGGAGGGCATGGGGTTCGCCATCGCTCAGGCCCGCCTGGGTCCCGGCCGCATCCACCACTGCATGCGTGCGATCGGGGTAGCTGAGCGCGCGCTCGCGTTGATGTCGGAGCGGGCCCGCACCCGGATTGCGTTCGGTAAGCCGCTGGCCGAGCAGGGCATGGTGCAACAACAGATCGCGCTGTCCCGCAACGAGATCGATCAGGCGCGGCTGCTGTGCGAGAAGGCTGCCTGGACCATCGACCAGCACGGCAACCGGGCGGCGTTCTCCCTGGTGGCCCAGATCAAGGCGGTCGCCCCACAGATGGCCTGCAACGTCATCGACCGGGCCATCCAGGTACATGGCGGCGCCGGCGTCACCGATGACTTCCCGCTGGCACGCATGTATGGCTGGCATCGGGCCATGCGACTCTTCGACGGCCCCGACGAGGTGCACATGCGCACCGTCGCCCGCAATGAACTCGGCCGGGAGAAGAGCCTGCTGGCCGCGGCGGTGACCGGCGGGTGAGCTCCCACAACGAGTCCGAGCACGAGAAGCTTTCGGGGGCATGGAATTTCCGCGATGTAGCGGACACTGCTGGTATCGCCCCGGGGCGGCTGTTCCGGTCCAGTGAACTGAACAAACTCGACGATGCCGGGCGCGTTCTGCTGACCGAAATCGGTGTGACCGATGTGGCCGACCTGCGTTCCCAGGCGGAGTTGCAGCGCCGTGGTCCCGGTGCGGTGCCCGAAGACGTTGTGATCCATCACCTTCCGTTCCCGGAGGTGTCGCTCACACATTCGGATTCCGATGAGCCCGCCGACGAGGCACCGCATGAGACCGCGTGGCAGAAGATGATGACGGAATACTCCGACGAGGAACCCGCAGCAGCGGGACAGCGCTGGATGACAGGCGAATACGAACACTTTCCGACGCTGGCGGGTGCGCAGCGTGCAGTGCGCAGGATTATCACCCTGATCGCCGAGGGCAAGCCAGTACTGGTGCACTGTTTCGCGGGCAAGGACCGGACCGGATTCGCCGTCGCTGTCGCACTCGAGGCAGCCGGGGTCGACCGGGACGCCATTCTTGCTGACTATCTGCACAGCAATACCGCGACCACGCGGTTGCGCGAGCACATCCTGGAGACGACTCGCAGTCGCGAGGGAGTGACCGACGAGGTGGTGTCGTTCATGCAGTCCCGGCTCACCGATGAGGTTCTGGGCGTGCGCGAGCAATACCTGAGCACATCGCGCCGCGTGGTCGATGAGAACTACGGCGGGCTCGACGCTTACCTGCGGCACTCCGGTGTCACCACTGACGACGTGGCCCGGTTGCGCGCTCAATTACTGGGTTAGCACCAGCCCGATCACCCACGCGGCGGTGGCGAGCAGTCCGCCAGCCAGTTCCACCCCCATCGACAACGCGACACCTTTGACGGCGTGCACCGTTGATCCCCAGGCCCGCCGGTTGTCGCGACGGTGGGCCAACTCGGCCAGGTACACCCCGGCCACGAAGCCCACGATGAGGCCGACCACCGGGATCACGAAGAACCCGATCACCCCGGCTACCGCACCGGCGGCCAGTGTTCGGCCGCTGACGTCAGCCGCACGCATCCGGCGGGCCGGCCAGAGATACTTCACCAGCAGGCTAGCGCCCAGTACGGCGGTGACCACACCGAGCACCACCCACGCGACCGTGCCTCGGACCATGAAAGCCCAGACCGCGATCGCGGCATAGATCAGCAGCGTGCCCGGAAATACCATGACGATGATTCCGACCAGGCCGACGGCGATGGCCAGCGCGACGAGGATGATTCCGCCGACACTCATGGTTCCAGGACGACCTTGCCGTACACCCCGCCCGCGGCCAGACCCGCGCAGAGCTCCTGTGCGACAAGAGCTTTCACGTCTTTAGAGCTTGAATGCGGCTTGTGCGGCCGATGACAGGTCGTCGATCTGCGACCAGTGCGCTGCCACGTCGTCGACGGTCGGAACCTCGTCAAAGGTCACGCCCTCGTTCTGGAACAGCGCCGTGCGCTGCACCTTGCCGCCGCCGACGATGAACACCGATGCGGTGTCGGGCACTTCTTCGGTGCACAGATAGGAGACCACCGGCGCGACGTACTCCGGGGTGAGTTTCTTGAGGATCTCCGGCGGCATGATGTCCTCGGTCATTCGGGTCGCCGCGATCGGCGCCACCGCGTTGGCCTTGATGTTGTACTTGGCACCCTCCTGGGCGAGAGTGTTGATCAGGCCGACGAGACCCAGTTTGGCGGCGCTGTAGTTGGCCTGTCCGAAGTTGCCGAACAGTCCACTGGTGGAGGTGGCCACCACGATGCGGCCGTAGCTCTGCTCGCGGAAGTGCGGCCACGCGGCGCGGATCACGTTGTACCCGCCGTAGAGGTGGACCTGCAGCACCGAGTTCCATGCCTCGGCAGTCATCTTGTGAAAGGTGCCGTCGCGCAGGATGCCGGCATTGCTCACCAGACCGTGGATGGCACCGAACTCATCGAGTGCGGTCTTGATGATGTTCTCGGCTCCCGCGCCGTCGGCTACCGAGTCGTAGTTGGCGACGGCACGCCCGCCGGCCGCCTTGATCTCGGCCACCACCTGATCGGCCATCGCCGAACCGGCGCCGGTGCCGTCACGGGCACCGCCGAGGTCATTGACCACGACACTGGCACCCTCTTTCGCCAGGGTCAGCGCGTACTCGCGGCCCAGACCGCCTCCGGCACCGGTGACGACGATGACTCGATCCTGCACTCCTGGCATGGGATTCCTCTCATAGCTGCGCGACCATTCCGCGAGCCATCGTAACCAGTGGCGTGAACGCCGGTTGCCGCTAGTCTCGGCCGGCGATGGGGGCAACGTAAGAGCTGAGTGCAGAACATGTTCGCGAACAGAGGAATCGCCGCGGGCCTGGCGCTGGCGTCGATCGTCACGCTTGCCGGCTGCGGCTCCGCGACCAAGACCGAGACGAGCCCCACGTCGGCGGCGGTATCGGCGACATCGACACGTCGACGACGATCGAGTCCGGCTAGGGCAGTCTCTCGGCCACCACGAAGGTGGAGAAGGCGTCGCGTTGCTCGGTGTCGGGCACCTCGATCCAGCGGCCCAGCCGACGCATCTCCTCGTTGGAGGGCGTGGCCGATGCTGCCCATCCATTCGCGCTCAGCCACTCGGCGACGTCGGCGCGGAGCGGGTCGTTGTAGATCAGCTCGGAGACATCGATGGGCCGCTCCAGGCCGATCTCATCGGCCATCTTTTCCCACCGCATGCGCATCTGAGCGCGGCGGTCCTCGTCTTGGTGCCCCATCGCCTCAGCCGAGACCCGACTGCCCGGCGCACTCAATTCGGTGATCTGGGTGAACAACCGGTCCTGCGCGTCGGCCGGTAGGTACATCAGTAGTCCCTCGGCCAGCCATGCCGTTGGCGTCGCGGGATCGAAACCGGCCAATGTCAGTGCGGCCGGCCAGTCCTGACGAAGGTCGATGGGGACTTCGCGGAGCACGGCCGACGGCGTGGCGCCGTTGTGGCGCAGTGTCGCCGCCTTGTACTCGAGCACCTTGGGCTGGTCGATTTCGAAGACGATTGTTCCGGCCGGCCATTGCAGGCGGTAGGCCCGGGAGTCCAGTCCGGAGGCAAGGATCACCACCTGCCGGATCCCCGCGGCGACGGCGTCGGCGAAGAACGCATCGAAGAAGTGCGTTCGCACCGCCTGGTAGCCGAGCATGTTCTGGAACACGGCAGCAGCCTCGGGGTCGGCTTTCTTGATGCGCTCGTTAACCGAATCGTCGATGAAGTCATCCCACATACCGGTGCCGGCACCGGCGACGAGTATGCGCGCGTAGGGATCTCGGATGAGTGGGGTGGCGCTGTCGGTCTCGCGGGCGCGCGCGGCGGCCACCATCACCGCCGTCGACCCCACGCTTGTGGCGATATCCCAGGTGTCGTCGTTGCTCCGCGCGTTGCTCATGCGGTGACCCTAGAACACCGCCGACCCTAGAGCAGTCGGCGCAGGATCTTCATCGCGCGGTCGGTGTAGGGCGGGTAGAGCAGGCTCGGGTCCGGCTTGGCCGGCTTGGACAGCACGGCACGGCGGTGGCTGAGCGCCTCGAAGCCCCATTGCCCGTGATAGGCGCCCATCCCGCTGGCGCCGACGCCGCCGAACGGCAACTGCGGCACCAGACAGTGCATGGCGATGTGGTTGATAACGGCTCCGCCCGAGGGCATCCGATCGATCAGGTCGCGGCCCTTCTGCTGGGATGCGGTGAACACGTACAGTGCCAACGGCTTGGGCCGGGAGTTGACGAATGCGACCGCCTCCTCGGTGGAGTCGACGGTGATGATCGGCAGGATCGGGCCGAAGATCTCATCGGCCATCACCGAGTCATCCGGTGCCGGGTCGACGACCACGGTGGGTTCGATGGACAACGTGGAGCGATCCGATCCGCCGCCGGTAACGACGGTGCCGCCGGTTGCACTGATGATCGACACCAGCCGATCGAACTGGCGCTCATTGACGATCCGCAATGACGGATCCGATTGGTCGGCGCGGAATTCCGCGATCGTCGACACGATCTTCGCGGTGAGTTCCTTGACGATCGAACGGTCGGCCAGGATGTAGTCGGGCGCGATGCAGGTCTGACCGGAGTTGAGCAGTTTGGTCCACGCGATCCGCCGTGCCGTGACATCGAGGTCGGCGTCGGGCAGCACCAGAACGGGGCTCTTGCCGCCGAGTTCCAGCGTCACCGGAGTCAGCGTCGCCGCCGCGGCCGCCATGATCTTGCGGCCGATCTCGGTGCCGCCGGTGAACAGCGCATGGTCGAACCCCTGCGCCAGCAGATCTTGGGTGACGTCGGCGGCGCCTTCCACCACCCGGACGGCTTCGCGGTCCAGATACAGCGGCACCAGGCGGGCCATGAGTTCCGAGGTGGCCGGCGCCAACTCGGACGGCTTGATCACCACGGCGTTGCCGGCTGACACGGCCGCGACGACCGGTGACATGCAGAGGAAGAACGGATAGTTCCACGGCCCGATTACCAGGACGACGCCGAGCGGGTCGTACTGCACCCACGCTCGTCCGGGCATCTGCGCCAGCGGCAGACTTTGGCGTTGCGGTTTCATCCACTTCCGGAGGTGCTTGCGCGCGAACACCGCTTCGGCCTTGGTGGAGGCGATGTCACCGAGCCAGGCTTCGAACGTCGAGCGGCCAAGGTCCTTGGTCAGCGCCGCGGAGATCTCGGCCTCGCGCTCCTCGCACATCCGCTCGATGGCCCGCAGCTGCTCCTCACGCCACTGCACGGAGCGGGTCCGGCCGGTGTTGAACACGGTGCGCACCTGGGCCAGCACTCCGGCGGAGCCGCCTTCGGTGGTCTGATCTGTCGTCATCTGGATGGTCATCGCATCTCCTTACCCTCGCGCCGATAGGGCGCCTGCCTTCAGCTTGCCGTATCGCGGCCTGGGACCCTTAGTGTTTGAGCATGCCACTCGTCGCCACCCCGGCCGACCTCGGCGTACCACCGCGATGATCCGGCGATGGTCCGAACAACTGCGGCAGCGCGACCCCGAACGCGACGCAGCGCGGCGGGCGCTGCGCGCGGCGATTTTCATTCCGCTCGCGGCGGCGGCGAGCTTCGCGGTGGCCGGCGACAACCAGACGCCGATCTTCACCATCCTGGGTTCTATCGCGTTGCTGATCGCGGCGGACTTTCCGGGCACTGTCGGTACCCGTGCACTGGGCTACTTCGGTCTGGCCATCAACGGTGTCGTGCTGATCACGGTGGGAACGTGGGCCGCGCCGCACCCGTGGGTGGCGGTGCCGCTGTGCTTTGGGGTCGGGATGGCTGTCAACTTCATCGGCCTGCTCAGCGAAGTCGTCGCGGCCGGACAGCGTGCGACGCTGATGATCTTCATCCTGCCGGTGTGCATCAGACCCGTTGCGCCACTTGGGGACCGGATCTTCGGCTGGGTTATCGCGCTCCTGATCTGCGTGCCTGCCGCGCTGTTCGTATTCCCTCCGCGCTACGACAGTGAACTGCGCCGGCAGGCCACCCGGGTCTGCACAGCCCTGGCCGACCGCATCGAGGGCACCTGTTCGGCTCAGGAGGTCAGCGCCGCGATCGACGCGCTACGTGCCGGGTTCTCCAGCGGCGCGGTTCGACCGGTCACGATGACCGCCGGGAGCCGCGCTCTGGTTCGCGTGGTAACGGATCTCCGATGGCTGTGCGACCGGGTGGATTCCGACACCGGCGCGCTGCTGGGGCAGACGACCGGAGCCGCAACCCGAGTCCTGCGGGCCTGCGCTGCGGTGCTGAGTTCACATGATCCAGCCGGGGCCCAGACTGAACTCGATAACGCTCTTGTCGCGCACCGGGCAGCTGCCGTGAGCCTTTACCGCGACGACGTCGCCGCCATCCTGGCCGAACCAGACGATGCATCGGCCGTGCAGCGGGGCCGGCTCGTGATGAGCCGA